>JAITFU010000074.1 GCA_031281125.1 Prevotellaceae bacterium
ATTTCCCGACCCATACCCCGAAATCACGTTCCCTGTTGCTTTATTGACTTCGATTTTGAGCTCGGCATCCGGAGTTACATCGGCAGCCAATTTCAGTGTCAACTGGGTGGGCTCCTTTACTTTGATAGCTTTATCCAACGTTTCAATCGCACCCAAAATCGGGACCGTTTTGTCGTGGTCAGGATGAGAAGCAAAGGAGAGTATGGTGCTTTGCCTTGCTTCGGAAACGCCCAAAAGAGGAACGTGTATGGAGGTGTTTTTCTCGGTTTTTGCTCTGATATCGAGCGTTATTTGTTTAAGCGATCCGTATGCATGGAGTTGTCCTGTGGCAAAAGCCTCTCCATAAAAAGCATTGTTGTCCTTCTCTTTTATGGAGAGAGAATGGAAGTTTTGAAAGTCAAAAGTCGCATCCAACAAAACGTCCCTAAAATATCGATATTTCATCCCTCCATTGACATATCCCTCTCTGCCAAAGCGATCTGTAACTCTTCCGTTTTGTATATTAAATCCACTCTCATTCAGCGTTATATCTCCATTAAGGAGGTAGGGAACTTTGGTAAAGTTGACCGTAAAGCCTACGTTGTTTGCATTAATACGGTTGGAGGATAAAGAGAGATTGGGAAGGGTACCACTAAGTTTCATCTCTCCGGATAGTGAACCGTTAAAACCTGAGATCATGGAGCTTAAAAATGGTTCAAAATAGGACACAGAGAGATTTTGAGATTTGGCAAAAAGATTAAGATGCTTACTGATAGTATGATAAGAGCCGGAAACGGTGACAGGGGTCTCCCCATGCAAAAGATTTTTTGCTTCGATTGAAAAACTTTGCGCCTCGTGATCCCATAAACACTTTGCCATAACCGATCCTGCTTCCAAATCGTTAACAAAAAGATTGTCTGCATTTATATTCATTGAGAATTGCCTGTTTTGATAAAAATCAACCATCTGCGCACCTCCTGTTACCTGACCGGAAAAACGGTAAGGCGAATTTTGTAAAAAGAGATTCACAAGAGAGATATCAAATTGATTTAAAGCAAGATTAAGCGTGTCGGTGTGCGCCCTGTTGATGAATCCTGCCAAGGTGAGCGATTGGTTGCCGTTGTGGAGTTTGAGTCGATCAAAAAAGATCTCTTGCGGCGCAAAAAGAACTATAGATGAGTCCAATTTCCAGATGCTTTTGTTTACCTCAAAACGGGAGGGTTGTATCCAAATGGCGATCTTTCCGTCTCCTGTTTCGTTCTTCTCCCCAAAATGGATTTGGGTATTGATTGTACCTCCCTGGTGATCACCGGAGTAGTTATTGTAATCGAGGTGCGCTTCTACCAAGTTTTCACCGGCGTTGCACCTAAGTTGTGCAGAATCAATTTCTATACCAAGCGGATTAAGGTCAGTAGCTGAAACAGTTGCAGAGAGTGAATTGGGATCGCCTGACACCTCAACAACCAAGTTTCCAACTCGTTGGTTTTTGTATCGAACCAATTGAGAGGTTAATGTGCAATAAAGTGAATCTGATTTAGTTAACTCGGTATAAAGTTGTGTTTTTGGCGCAATGAAGAGTCCGGGAAGTGCCAATTGTCCAATAGCAGACATATCGTTGATGGTAACATCTAATCGGTAATGTCTGGTTAGGTGGCTGTTTTGGTCAGGGATAAAGTAGTGGGGAAGGTATCTGCTGAGTGCATGATGTCTGTAATCTTTGATAAATGCCACGATTCCTTCGCTTCCGGAGTAGGTTGCGTTGGCAAAAGGGGCAGTAAGTTGAAATCGATAAGCTGAATCTTGAATATGGGAGTCGATATGAATAGCGCCAAGGTTGTAAGTTCCGGAACTATTGATATAATCGGCTTGAAGTACCGAAACATATCCCACCACCTCTCCCGCAGTGCTCCGTTGAAAATTGGCGCGTACTGATCCCGATATACGAGAAATGGAGTCTCGGATATCAATACCCATAGCGCTTAGGTCTGCATAAGCAATATCGGCCTTAAAGTCGTATTGAGCTATTTGATCAACTTCTAACTCTTTGTAATTTAAGTTGGCCAATCCCTGAAAAATACAATTAAGGTTTGGGTCAGCGCACACTACACGCCCATCAAATCGTTGATCTTTATAATCTCCAACGGCAAAAATTTGGGAAAAGGGATAGTTGTTGATCTCAATTTTGCCGATCCTTAGGCTGTCAATCCTTGCCTCCATACCTCCTCTACTAACGTTTCTAAGAAGGGCTTGTGTGTGGGTGTGCATTGTTAGCGTCCCAAATGGTTTTCCCATAATGCTTTGGATGTTGAACTCATCTGTGCCCATGCTGCCTGTAATGTAAAACCCCTGATTCTTCTCCTGATTGAGAACGGCATCTACAGAGATATCGCCCATATCGGTATGGATCGTTCCATTAAGGGCAAAATCAGTGAGAAGACCTGCAATTCCTCCCCTAAAAGTGACTGAAGTTGAGGGGGGAATGAAACGAGTAAACTGATCCGGAGGAATGCCACTAATTTGATTCACAATTGAGGCCACATCTCCCGCTGTGGAGTGAAGATGTTGAATATCCACAAAAGCGGTGGTGATTGAAGTGTTGGGAAGGCCGATCATTCTAAAACTAGCATCAATTTTGCTCTTTCCACTCTGAGAGTGAAGGGTTAGCGCATCGCTTTGCAGATACCGAACAGGCCCCGTTACGTATCCACGTAATAGTACAACAAGGTTATTGTTTTCGATTGCAGGGGCATAAAAAGCCAAAGAGCGAAAAGAGAGCAGAGCGTCAGTAAAGTCGGCTTCCAAACGAACACTGTCTGTAAAATGCCTAAAATCGCGTGCGCTGTTGTAGTGCATACGGTAATTGTCGGCCTTTATCTCTGACCACTGATCTTGTATAAAAACGTTTTTAATATGGGCGCAATGGCTTGATACAGATACATCTCCGGTTAGTTTAGATAGAATGTAACCGCTTTTTTCAATGGCATTCAGGTGGTGGATGGTACAAAAAAGTGTATCTCTTTCAAATCTAACCTTTTTGATATTTAATTGAATCTTATTTACGTCCAAATCCGAAAAATCGATTACATCGGGAAACGCTCCGTGTTTCGATTTGGCCTCATTTTTGAGCGTAAATCTAAAATTTTCAAGCGAAAACTCCTCTAACCCCACAATCCATGCAAAAGGTAGTCGCTCCTGCTTCTCGTTGTCGCGCCTTATTTTTAAGACACGCTCGAGATTTGTTCTTCCCTCTTCTTCCATCTCCAAATGAAAAACGCCTCCATTCAAAGCCATCTTTTTAAATGTCAATCTCTTTGAAAAGGGATTAAGGTTACGAAGGGTCAAGGATAGCTTATTAACCTGAATCAGGGTATCGTTGGGAGAAGATAGGATGTGTACATTTTGCAAGATTAACTTATTAAAAAAGATGAAATAGACACTCCCAACCCTTACTTCTGTCTCTAATCGTGTGGAGAGTGTATGGGTAGCACGTTGTACCGCCCAAGACTGTATGGGTTCCATTTGCAGTAAAAGAGCTAACCCAAAAGGTAACAATGTGAGAAACACTGCAATAATAAGCGCTATTTTCTTTACGATCTTGATAATTCTCTCTTTTAATGTGAAAAACTTACAAAAGTAATCAAAAAAGCGTGAAAGAAAAATTTTGCAGTTAGCAAAATTAACCCGTTCTTTGTAGGTCAATATTTCAAATTTAGTTATTATGAAAATCAGCAACCAAAAAGTAGTGGCAATCACTTACGATCTTGAGGTGGATAATGATATTATTCAATCTGTTGGAGAAGAACGGCCTATGGAGTTTATATATGGTACAGGCCACTTGCTTCCAAAATTTGAAGAACATCTATTAAGTTTACAGGCCGACGATAGATACGATTTTATTCTTGAAGCAGCAGATGGATACGGTCTTGAGGATAAGGAGGCTTTTGTAGAGCTATCCAAGGAGATGTTTATGGTGGATGGTGTTATTGAACCCGAATTACTAAAGGTGGGTCGTGTGCTGCCAATGAGTGATTCTCAAGGCAATCGCCTTCACGGATCGATCGATGAGGTGCGCGAGGATACCATTATTATGAATTTTAACCACCCTCTTGCCGGTGAAAACCTGCACTTTTCCGGCAAAATCGTTTGGGTGAGGGATGCCACTCCCGATGAGCTTTTATACGGGCTTAACAAGGCGCAACAGGGGTGCAGTCCAAGCGCCTGCTCCTCTTGTTCAAGTGGGTGTAAGTAGGTGTTAACTAAACGATACTATGAGAACGATTACTCTTATATCAATCATCTTTCTCTCTTTTTCAGGCTGCTGTAAAAAAATAGATCCTGATCCTGTGAAGGAGCGATCGGTATTGATCTATATGGCTGCCAATAATAACCTTAGTCCTTTTTCAAAGAATAATTTATTGGCATTAAAGAGCGGTTTTTTGCCATCCAATGGTAATATCATTGTATATCAGCATCTAATGGGAGAACCTCCTAAAATGTTTCGGTTGGTAAAAGATAAGAAGACCAATACCATCGAAGAAGAGATGATTGCAGAGTATCCACAAAACGAACGCTCTACAGATCCTGCAGTTTTAACCAGATCACTCCAATTAATGAAGGAGTTGTACCCTGCCAAAGATTATGGATTGATCCTTTGGTCCCACGGCACAGGGTGGGTACCACCTGTGGGTACCAAATCTTTTCCACACTTTTTAATGGAACCATATTCGAACTATAAGCGTTTGAGTATAAGCGAATTACAACAAACAAAATCGTTTGGTGCTTATGGATCTGACCCGGGAATGGATATTACCGATTTGGCGAATGCTATTCCTTATCGCCTCTCATTTTTGCTCTTTGACGCCTGCCTGATGGGCGGCATTGAGACACTTTACGCCATGCGTGACGTTACTGACTATATGGTGGCTTCACCTGCGGAGATACTTGGGGATGGTTTTCCCTACAAAACGATCATGCAACCCCTCTTTTTACCGCAACCCGATCTGACTGCCGTATGCAACACATTCTTCAACTTTTATGACGAACAAACGGGTCTCTCTCGCTCTGCTACGATTGCCCTGTACGACACAAAAGCCGTAATCGATTTTGCTGATGTTGTGAGAACAATATATGGTGCATACAGAGAGGAGTTGGTAACGTTTTCGCCTGTTGATGTGCAGCCATACGCCAACACTCCCCTCCAAAACTTGGCCTACTACGATTTGGATGATTTTGTAAAACAAATTGCAAATGAGTCAGACTATAAACTCTTTACATCAGCGTTAGAGAAAGTGGTGATCCACAAACGTTCTACCGATTACTTTTACTCTAATTTGCACGGTGCATCAACAGTTCCCATCAAACATTTTGGCGGAATATCGACCTTTATTCCTTACAATGCACAATCGGCATTGAGCGCCTCCTACAAAGAGACTGAATGGAATCGAGCCGTACACTTGATAGAGTAAAAAATTGTTGTCCCTTTAAAAAATAGTTGTATCTTTGCAGCTCCTTATCTTTTTAAGGTGCCATGGGATCCGGAAAGTCCGGATTGAGTAACACAAACAAAGAAGAACAATATGAAAATTTTTGAATTAAGCGGAACAATCCGCAACAACCTTTCTAAGGCAGAGGTAAAATCTTTGCGTAATAACGGGCAGATTCCCTGTGTTTTGTATGGGAATAAAGTCCAAAATATTCACTTTTGCGTATCTGCACGCGAGGCAAGGGATTTGATCTATACCCCCAACTCCTACATTGTGGCCATCACAATTGAGGGTAAGAGGGTGTTGGCTGTTTTGCACGAGATGCAATTTCATCCCGTTACAGATGTGCCCTTGCACATCGATTTTTTGGCCGCGGACGAATCAAACCCCGTAACGATCTCCATTCCTGTTGTGATTGAAGGCGTATCAGAAGGAGTAAAAGCGGGAGGTAAATTGTCTGTAAATACCAGAAAACTGAGTGTAAAGGGTTTGATAAAAGATATTCCCGATTCTTTACCTGTCTCCATTTCTGACCTTAAATTGGGCAAAGTAATTGTCGCAGGAGATTTGACATACCCAAATATTCAGATTGTAACACCAAAGAACACCATTATCTGCGCGGTGAAAATGACGCGTGCCGCGTTGGGCGCTGCTGCAGCTGCTGCGGCAACACCCACCAAATGAGTTTCTTAGTTGCCGGTTTGGGAAATATCGGCGTGGAGTATGCCCAAACAAGGCATAATGTTGGATTTATGGTATTGGATGCTTGGGTTAAGGCGTCCGGAACTGCCTTTTCTACTTTACGGTATGGTTCACTGGCGGAGGTGCGCGTTTGTGGGAAACATATTTATCTCTTAAAACCCTCCACCTATATGAACCTTAGCGGAAAAGCGGTAAATTATTGGCTCAAAGAAGAGAAAATTCCTTTGGAGCGCCTCTTGGTGGTGTTGGACGATATTGCATTGCCCTTGGGAACCATACGTATGCGAAAGCAGGGGAGCGATGGTGGGCACAACGGGTTAAGGAGTATTCAAGAAACACTGCAAACAAACGAATATACCCGCTTGCGTGTGGGTATAGGCAATCACTTTGGAGATGGACAACAGAGTGATTATGTGCTTGGTGAATGGGAAAAAGAGGAGCTGATAGAACTTCCTTTTGTTGTAGATAAGTGCATTGAAGCAATCAAAGCGTTTGTGGTGATGGGTCCCGATTTGGCCATGAATAGTTGTAATGTGGTGACTAAGAATAATGAATGACGATCACATCCCAAGAATAGATAAGTATTTATGGGCGATTAGAGTCTATAAGACCCGTTCCGATGCTGCCGATGCGTGCAGAGGCGGAAAGGTGTCGGTAAACGGATTGCAAGCGAAACCCTCTCGGGAGGTGAAGATCGACGACACAATTGCGGTAAGAAAAGGCCCTGTGTCCCACAGCTACAAAGTCCTCTCCATAACCAACAACAGACTTTCGGCAAAAAATTTAACTCCATATATAACAGATATTACACCTCCGGAAGAGATGGCCAAAGGTCAACTCCATAACCAAACGGCCACGGTGTGGAGGGAACGAGGCAGCGGTCGGCCTACCAAAAAGGAGCGCAGAGATATCGACAAACTTATGGATTACAATATGTAAATTTCAAGAACTTCGGAGTCGGGAGCATTGGGCAAAATGGAGTATTGAGAAACAGCGGCCGGAATAAGAACCACTTCTCCTTTTTTGAGTACCACCGAGTCATTGGCTACCACCGTAACCTCACCCTTTGTGCAGAACACCAATCGAAAACTACTGTTAAAGGTGTTGGCAAGTGGAACCGGAGCGGAGACAACCCTTTTGGAGAGATGGAACCAAGGCGATGATACCAAATGTTGTACCCCTCCTTCCACCGCATTTGCTTGATCAAAACAATTTGGTTCCCAATCGATGGCATCTATGGCCAAATCGATATGCATCTCTCGTGCCGTCTCTTTATAAAACTCACGTCCCCAATCGAATATGCGATAAGTAATGTCCGATACTTGTTGGACTTCGGCCACCACCAATCCACCCCCTGCCCCATGAATCGTTCCGGGAGGGATATAGTAGCAATCGCCCACGTTGGGCACAACTTCATTCATCACCTCCGGCAATGTCTGATTTTGGCATCGCCGTACCAAATCGGCCGGGTTCATGGGGCGATTAAACCCCAAATAGACCCTTGCATCGGGTTGGGCATCCATCACCACCCACGCTTCGGCTTTTCCATACGCGTTGTGCCGCTCTTTGGCAATGGTGTCGGATGGATGCACCTGTATGGAGAGGTAGTCCTGAATATCAAGCGTCTTAATCAATAAAGGAAATTCATTCCCAAATTTTTGATAGACCGGATCGCCCACCAAATCACCCATATAAACTTCGATCAATTCGTTGATTTCGTTATCTTTAAGAAAACCTTTGCACACAACAGATGGATGACCTTCCAAACCGCAAAGCAGCCACTTTTCGCCCCCCCAGGCACGCGTTACTTGTAAAGGTTCAAATTGAAGGGGATAGAGATCTGTCATAACGTTATTTGTGGTTTTTCTTCTCTTTTCAAAAGAGAGGCTGATGGCGGAAATTGTTTGTGAAGTAGCCAAATAATAAGTGCTGAGGCAGTTATGGCAGCTGCCAACACCAATGGGAATCGCTCCATACCCACCAAATCGAGGGTAGAGGTATCCTCAGCGAGATCCGGAAAAACGAGTGTCAGCAAAAGAGTCATACCGTTATTTACTGCGTGCAAAAAGATAGAACTCCACAACGATCGGGTACGCCAATAGACCCATCCAAAGAGAATCCCCATTAGAAAAGCGGGAATGGCTTGCCATGGATTGAGATGAATCACCCCAAACATCAGCGCAGTCCAGCAAATGGCAGCAGCCGGGGAGTAGCCCCTTTGCAACAGTCCTTTTAGCGCCACACCCCTCAAAAGCCACTCTTCGAGCAACGGAGCTGCCACCACAACAGAGAGAACGGTGACCCAATTGCCTTGCACCACAGAGGCAAATATCTCTTTAAAAAGATCGGGCATTGGAATCCACATAGAAAAAGGCTCAATTGCTATATTGAAAAAAGGAACCAAAACCAAAAAAAGTAAAAAAACAAGCACCACCGGCAAGCGGCCAAAAGATGCAGCGGCGTGGAGAGTTGGGTTACCTCGTAAGTAAAACTCTTTGGCACGAAAATAGACGTATGGAAAAACAAAAGTGAAACTGAGTGGATATAATCCTATTAACCAAGTCTTTAACGATTCGGGATCAGGCCTAAACAGTATGGATATGACCTTTCCGCCAATGAGTGTGGCCACGGTTCCACCCAAGCATAGTATCACCAACATGATTAACCACAGCTCCCAAATGGAGGGTTTATAGGCATCTAAATATTTTCTCATAAGATTCTTTAAATTTGCTGCAAATATAAAAAGCAAATCCGAAATTTGATAATATAAATAAAATTATATATCTTTGCATTCTTACAACCAAACATGAATAACTTAACAAAGCTGATATTGAGGCGAAAAAGCGTACGCCGTTTTGCCGATTGTTCCATCACCGACGCACAATTGAACACACTTTTACGTGTTGCCATGGCAGCGCCAAGCGCCAAAAATGCCCAGCCGTGGCATTTTGTGGTGGTAGAAGAGTCGGAAACGCTGCTCCGGTTGTCGCAACTGTTGCCTTACGCCAAGATGCTATCTTCAGCGACTTTAGCAATTGTAGTGTGTGGTGATACAACCATTCATCAGGGAGAGGGCGCACAAAATTGGATTATGGATTGTTCTGCCGCCACACAAAACATATTGTTGGTGGCCGAATCGCTTGAGTTGGGGGCGGTGTGGACTGCCGCCTATCCATATTCCGATCGGATTGATGCCGTGTCTTCTGCCTTACAATTGCCCCCCCACATCATGCCGCTCAACGTGATTCCTATTGGCGCACCCATGGGGGTAGAAAGACCGTTGGATAAGTGGAAACCGGAACGAATTCACAAAGAGAGATGGAACTCAGCTGATTCGGCTGTAGTCAACGACGTTTTTGCGGAGTCTCTGTAGTTTGGGTATAAGGATTTTATTTTCAGGTAGTTGAAATTGTGGATCGATATCTATGATTTGCTGTGCAATACGGCGGGCTAATTCCAAAAGTTGGCCATCCTTAGCTATGTTGGCAATCTTCAGGTCAATAGCCAATCCGCTCTGTTGCGTTCCCTCCATATCGCCCGGCCCGCGCAGGCGCAGGTCTGCCTCAGCAATTTCAAATCCATCATTGGTGGCGCACATCAGCTCCATGCGTTGGCGTGCCTCTTTTGTCAATTTGTTTCCTGTCAACAAGATGCAATAAGATTGTGCCGGACCTCTGCCCACTCGCCCCCTAAGTTGGTGCAGCTGAGACAATCCAAAACGTTCGGCGCTCTCAATCACCATTACAGATGCGTTGGGCACATCCACCCCCACTTCAATCACAGAGGTGGCCACCATAATGTCGGTTTTTCCTTGGGCAAATAGCTCCATATAAGATGCTTTCTCGGGTGCTTTTTGTTGTCCGTGTACCACGGATGTTTGGTATGCAGGTTTGGGAAAAGCTTGTAAAATGGTTTGATAACCCTGCTCAAGATTTTGAAAATCGATCTTTTCGGACTCTTTGATCAGCGGATAAACTACATAGATCTGATGTCCCTTTTCAATCTGCTCCTTCATAAATCCATATACGTGCGTACGTCTGCTGTCGTGAAAATGGAGGCTCTTGATTGGCTGTCTTCCCGGTGGAAGTTGGTCAATAACAGATACATCCAAATCTCCGTAGAGGGTCATGGCAAGGGTACGCGGTATTGGGGTGGCGGTCATTACCAAAATGTGCGGCGGAGTGGGGTTTTTGGCCCAAAGACGGGCGCGCTGGTCCACCCCAAAGCGATGCTGTTCGTCAATCACCACAAAGCCAAGGCGAGAAAACTGCACCTGCTCTTCAATCAAAGCATGGGTTCCAATCAGCAGATGCATCGATCCGTCAAGCAGTTTTTGTGCCAACATCTTTCGTTCGCTCGCTTTTGTGGAGCCGGTGAGCAGTCCAATGACAGTCGGCCCCCCCGCCGTCATTTTTGAAATTGAGGCAAAGTGTTGTTGGGCAAGAATTTCGGTAGGCACCATGATGCACGCTTGTAACCCGTTGTCAATGGCAATCAGTGCAGAAAGCAGCGCTACCAACGTTTTTCCGCTCCCCACATCTCCTTGCAGCAGGCGGTTCATCTGTTTTCCACTCCCCACATCGTTACGTATCTCCTTGATTACCCGTTTTTGGGCATTGGTTAACTCAAAAGGTAACAGCGCAAAGCAGTGGTGAAAGTGGGCACCAATCCTCAGCAAACGCGCTCCCTTGATTTGGATGTGGCGGATCGATTTTTGTTTGAGTAAGTCGAGTTGAATATAAAAAAGCTCTTCAAATTTTAATCTTCGTTGGGCTTCTGCCAGCATTACGTTGCTCTCCGGAAAGTGTATATTTTTGAGGGCGATTGTTTTGGAAACCAACTTTTGCGACTGCCGCAGAGGGGCAGGTAAGGTCTCTTCAAGCCTATCCGCCATCTTGACCCAAACATCGGCCTGAATCCGTGAGAAGAATTTTTGACTAATCCCATTATTTCTTAGCGCTTCGGTACTTGGATAGAGCGCCTGTAAGGTTGCAGTACCGCGGATCGGGTCGGTAGAAGGAGGTTCTACTTCCGGATGTACCATATTGATCGACTCATGAAAAACGGATACTTTTCCAAAAAGAGTGTATTCGTTGCCCATAACGATCCGCTTTTGAATCCATGAGATACCCTTAAAGAAAACCACCTCCATTTCGCCTATTCCATCCGTAAAGATCATGACAAGGCGTCTCTTATTGGCCTCTCCCACTATGGACATCGAGGTGAATCGACCCCTCAGTTGCACATACCCCATATCGGGATGTACTTCTCTAATCGCCCAAAAGCGGCTACGGTCGATATACCTGAACGGATAGAAGGTAATGAGGTCGCCAAGGGTTTCAATGCCGATCTCTTTTTTTAAAAGTGCGGCACGACGAGGACCTACTCCGTTGATAAACTGGATATTTGTATCAAGAGAAAAAAGCATGTTGCAAAGGTATTGATAAAATGCGTATCTTGCGCCCCAAATTGAGACAACATGAATCAAAAAATGGTTATCGGAATCACTCAGGGTGATACCAATGGTATAGGATATGAGGTGATTATCAAGGCGCTTCTTGACAGTCGGATGACAGAGTTATTCACCCCTGTGATCTATGGATCTTCCAAATTTATTGCATTTTACAAAAAGTTAATTGCCGGCGCCGAATCGTTTGCCGTACATATAGTTAACAGCGCGACGGATGTTCACAATAAAAAGATCAATTTGGTGCAATGTGTGCCCGACACTTTGTTGGTGGAGCCGGGGAAAAAGAGCCAGGATGGGGCAAAAGCGGCCTTGGTTGCCTTACAGGCAGCCGTTGCCGACCTCAAATCTGCAAAGATTCACGCTTTGGTCACCGCCCCATTTAGTAAACAGACGGTTCATGAGGGCGGTTTTGCTTTTCCCGGACATACCGAATTTTTGGCCAACTCCTTTACCGCACCAAGTTATATTATGCTCTTGTGTAGCAATGTGATGAAAGTGGGAATTGCCACAGGTCACATTCCGATTTCGGGCATAAAAGCGCACATCACCCAAGATCTGATCGTGCAAAAGATAAAACAGTTGAATGATTCGTTACAATCAGATTTTCAGATTACAAAGCCAAAAATTGCCGTACTTGGACTCAATCCCCATGCGGGCGATGGCGGTGTTTTGGGTGACGAAGAGTTGCAGGTGATCATTCCTGCCATAGATAAAGCCGTACAGCAGAACATTTTAGCCTTTGGACCCTACGCAGCAGACGGCTTTTTTGGGTCAATGGCCTTTCAACCCTTTGATGCCATCCTTGCCATGTACCACGACCAAGGATTGGTGCCCTTTAAAACGCTCTCTTTTCACAACGGCTACAACTTTACCGCAGGTTTGCCCATTATCCGCACCTCTCCCGACCACGGTACCGCTTACGATATTGCAGGCACCGATAAAGCCTCTCCCGAATCGATGGTGGCTGCCCTCTACGCCGCGTGCGATTTGTGTGCATCGCGGATGCAATATAAAGATTTGCAAAAGAATAGATTAAAAGTTACCATTCCTGAGGGTCCAAAAGCCGGTTGATGAAGTCAACACCATTGATTCAACTCTATACAGACGGTGCCGCAAAGGGCAACCCGGGTCCGGGAGGATACGGCGTGGTGTTGCTATGCGGGGCTTATCGCAAAGAGATTTCCGGCGGATATCGACTAACCACAAATAACCGAATGGAGTTAATGGCAGTAATTGTGGGTTTGGAGGCGCTTAAAATCTCCGGATCGCAAGTTACGGTCTATAGCGATTCTACATACGTAGTGAACGCTATAGAAAAGGGATGGCTGCAAAAATGGCAGGAAACGGGGTTTAAAAAGAAAAAAAACATCGATTTGTGGCTCCGCTACCTCTCTTTACAGTCAAAATATATCATCAAATTTATCTGGATCAAAGGCCACGCAGGTCATCCGCAAAATGAACATTGTGACCGACTTGCGGTACTGGCGGCTTCTCAAACGGAGTTGCCGGAGGATGAGGGGTATGTAGAGGAATCAATTTTTTGATCAGTTGTTACTATTTTATAAAAAAGTTTTTGTACCTTTGCAGGCTATTCAAAATTAAAGATATATGTAAGATTTGAGAAAACTAACACTATTAACCTAAAATACTAACAAAAAAGCTTAACAAATGAAAAAAAACAGATTTTTTCTAACTTTCCTGATCTGTTTGGTTGCCTTTCCACTCTTTGGGCAGACCATTCAAGTCAGAGGAATCGTTACAGATGCGTCGGACAATGCTCCGCTTTCCGGTGTATTTGTATTGGTTAAAGGGACTAATACAGCTACCAGCTCCCTTAACGATGGATCGTACGTCATTACAGCACCGGCAAACGCAACGCTCGTGTTTTCATTTATTGGAATGAATGACGTTGAAGTACAGGTGAATGGCCGTACGGATATTGCTGTTCGTATGGAACCGGATGAGACCCGCCTTGATGAGGTGATCGTTGTCGCTTTTGGTACAGCCACTAAAAAAGCATTTACCGGTTCCGCAACCGTTCTCAGTTCGGATGACATTACCAAGCACGTTTCTACAAACATAGCCAACGTTTTGGTAGGCTCTGTGCCGGGTGTGCAAATGCGCGGCAGCTCCGGTGCACCCGGGGCAGGTAGCGGTTCTATTAACATTCGTGGTATTAACTCCATGTATGCAGGTACCGATCCATTGGTCATCGTCGATGGGGCTCCCTATTCGGCAAGTTTGTCCAATATTCCGCAGAGTGATATCGAATCGGTTACGGTATTAAAAGATGCTGCTTCTGCTGCTCTTTATGGAGCACGCGGAGGTGCAGGCGTTATTATTGTCACCACAAAGAAGGGCCAGGCAGGAAAGACCACCATTAATGCAGATGTCAGGTACGGTGTGAACTCTCGCGTTGTTCAAGAATATGAGACAATTAAAGATCCTGCAGCGTATTACGAAGCCTACTACAGCCAGTTGTACAATTTTTATAAATATGGCCAAAAGCTTGACGAAACAATGGCTAATATCAACGCTAATACAAAGATGATTAACGATTTGGGATATAATGTCTATAACGTACCACAAGGACAGGTATTGGTTGGTACCAATGGCAAATTGAATCCAAATGCTACGTTGGGACGCAGGTATTTTTACGGTGGCACCGAATTTTATCTGCAACCTGACGATTGGAACAAATTGGCTTATAAGAGTGCTTTACGTCAAGAATATAATGTAAACCTTACCGGTGCTACTGATCGTTCTTCGTTCTATTCAAGTATAGGTTACTTAAACGAAGGAGGTATTATTGACAACGCAAACTACGATAGGTTAAGCGCTCGTTTAAAGGCTGATTATCAAGTTAAGAGTTGGTTAAAGGTAGGTGGCAACGTAGGATATGTACATACCAATACCGAATCCAATCCCAATATGGATACTGCTTTAGGATCTACCAACTTAATGTATTACACCACGATGATTGCTCCAATTTACCCCGTTTACATTCGTGTTATTGATGAGTTTGGCAATGTAGTGATCAAAAAAGACGTCAACGGAAATGATGCCTACGACTATGGTGTAGCTTCTACAAACTATGGACTGCAGCGAGCTTTTTTACAAACGGGTAATCCCATTGGATCAAATCGTTATAATAAAGTCAACTCCATTGGCGATCAAATGAATGCCAGCTTTACTGCTGATATTTCTATTACAAAAAACTTAAAAGCGTATGTAATCAGTACGGCTATTCTTGGGTTGACAAACTTTTCGGATTACGAAAATCCGTTTTATGGACCCAAGGTAGGTATCAACGGCAGTCTTGACAAAAGAACCACTACCGGATTCCGTACAAATAATACACAGACCCTGACTTATTTCAAAGACTTTGGAATGCATAATATTAATGTTATGGTGGGGCACGATTACTACAAAGAATCTACTAAGTTTTTGCAAACGCTTGCACAAGGTGGATTCTCTCCGGAAATACCAGAAGTCAACGCATTTGCTAAAGTTACTGATGGCGCTTCATATACATCAGGGTATAATGTAGAGGGCTTTTTAGGCAGCCTTCAATATAATTTTACAGAAAAGTATTTTGCCTCATTGTCTTTCCGCAGGGACGCTTCGTCGCGCTTCTTAAAAGAGCATCGTTGGGGTAACTTTTGGGCATTTGGCGGCGCATGGCTTGCGTCCAGAGAGGAGTTTTTACGCGCCCTCACATGGATAGATATGTTAAAGGTTAAAGCTTCTATTGGCCAACAGGGAAAAGATGATATCGGCAACTGGGGATATACCGACTTGTATTCGTTGTCAGCGTCTTCCGAGACCACCATGTCTCCATCGTTCAACCGTATTGGTAATCCCGACATTACTTGGGAAACAACCACGAACTTTAATGTTGGTGTTGAATTTTCTTTCTTTAAAGAGCGCTTTGCAGGAAGTATCGAGTTTTACAATAAAAAGATTTCTGACCTACTATTTTGGTTATCTGTACCTGAGTCAGCCGGTACACGCGGTTACTACGGCAACATCGGCGACTTTAGTAACACAGGTATTGAATTATCTTTGGCCGGAGCGATTGTTCGTACCAAAAATATAGACTGGCGTGTAATGGTTAACATGACGCAGAATACAGATAAGATTCTTAGCCTGCCCGAGTCGAAGATTACAGATAACGGCGGTTTTGTAGAAGGCAGTAGATGGCTTAAAGTAGGCGGCTCTTTTTACAACGCTTTTTACCGCAAATATGCAGGCGTTAATGAAAATGGTTTGGCCACTTTTTGGGTAGATGAAAATGTTAAAAATGCGTCCAATAAACCGGGAACAGAATATTCATATACAACTACCATCTTTTCCGAAGCCTCTTATTACGAACTTGGATCACTCACACCCAAGGTGTTTGGCGGTTTTGGAACCACTTTGAGGGTGTTTGACTTTGATTTATCTCTAACATTTGATTATCAGGTGGGTGGCAAGGTTTTTGACACCCGTTACCAACGATTAATGAAGCCTTCTGAAACCGCATCAGACGCAGGGAATAATATTCACGTGGACTATATCAAGTCTTGGAGTCCAACCAATACAACCAGCAATATCCCTCGTTGGCAACATGGAGATCAGTACGCTGCAAGTGGTTCGGATCGTTTCCTGACCGATGCCAGCTATTTGAACTTTCAGTCGTTCACCATAGGTTACACCCTGCCTAAAAATTTGATTAATGGCATTTCTCGGCTTCGCATTTACGCTGCCGGCGAAAACTTAACTTTCTGGTCGGCGCGTCAGGGATTTGACCCACGCCACTCTTTTACATCAAACACTTATGTTGCTGTTTACTCTCCGGTCCGTAACTTTTCAGGCGGAATACAGTTAACATTCTAATTTTAATATAAGTATAAATATGAAAAAAATATTTTTATTTTTGTTTGTTGCCTTAGGGCTTGGCCTTGCAACAAGTTGTATTGAGGAGATGAATCCCCAAAATTCAACAATTACTGCAGAACAGGCAGCAAACGCGCCCGGTGCGTACGATAATTTTGTAACCGCGATTACTTCCACTTTAGTGGGGAAATTCACTTATAGTGGTAGTGGCACAACACCTTATGATTATGGTTACCCTTCCTTCTTTTTGATGCGTGACTTTATGGGAAATGACCTTCCTGTGAGCGGAGATAACAACTGGTATCAACAATGGTACACTTGCGGTGTCGCCCTTGGCCCCGGTTATGCAGTAGCTCAATACCCATGGACCTACTACTATGGTTGGATCAAAAACTGCAACACCGTACTGTCGTTAGCAGGCGAAGATCCGGAAAAAGATAAAATAAGCGGAGCCGGTATTGCTCATGCCATGCGCGCTATGTTCTATATGGATCTGGCGAGAATGTATGCACAAAAGACTTATGCAATGGACAAAACAGCCATCACCGTTCCTCTGATAACAGAATCAACCAGCTTGGCAGAAATGGCCTACAATCCCCGTTTACCTAATGATGAAATGTGGGCATTTATTATTTCTGACTTGAATAAGGCAGAAGATTATTTGGCAGGATACAAGCGCACCACTGTTTACACTCCCGACTTGTCGGTCGTATATGGACTAAAGGCGCGCGCTTATTTAGTTATGGAAGACTGGGCTAATGCACAAAAATATGCCAAAATGGCTCAGAACGGTTATGCGATAATGACTAAGGAACAATATACCAGTCGTGATACTGGTTTTAATTCTCCCAACTCCTCATGGATGTTTGGCGTAACTTTTAAACCCACCGATCCCAATATTTTATTGAACGACGGAGACTCTTCATGGGGATCATGGATGTGTATTGAGGTAAACCCGGACGTATCGGGTTGCGGATATGCTTCAAATTATGGCCAACCTCCAATTATCGACCGCCACTTGTATGAGACGGTTCCTGCTACCGATTTTCGCAAAAACTGTTTTGTTGACTTTAAGTTAGACGATTTGGATGAAGCCGGTTGTATAGAAGGGCTCAAAGCCTACTCAAACTATCCTGATTGGGTTTACCGTACCGGTTACGATTCCAACTACAAAAAAGTAGGAGGTCTCTCGTTAAAGTTTCGTCTCGCCGGCGGACAAGAAGGTCACGATAACCAATACATTGGTTTTGTTGTAGCTGTTCCTCTTATGCGTGTAGAAGAGATGTATCTGATAGAAGCCGAAGCTGCCGGTATGCAAAACGAAGGCAATGGTATTACATTACTCACCGCGTTTGCCCAAACCCGTGACGCCTCTTTTGTGTATGGCACCCATACAGATGCCTACGGTAATACATCTACTCCTCTCTTCCTCAACGAAGTGTGGTGGCAACGCCGCATTGAGTTTTGGGGCGAAGGTTTTGCTACTTTTGATGTCAAACGTCTGAATAAAGGGATTATCCGCAGGTATCCCAACACAAATCATCCCTCACCCTACCGTTGGAATACCACCACAACTCCCGACTGGATGACTTTATGTATTGTACAAACAGAGGGTAACTATAACTACAAACTTATTAACAACCCCGTCCCGATCCAACCCTCTTCAGAATCTGAAGAGCATCAATGGTAATAGTTTAACTTATTAATAATAATGAATATGACAATTATGAAAAAAATAATCACATCGCTCTTTGCCTTTTGCTTGCTCTTAGGGTTTACTGCATGTACAAAAGAAGAAAAATATATTCCGGCAGAGGTCCCCACCAACGCCCAAGTCTATTTTTCTTATACTGCACCATCTACCGTGTCGCTATCTCCGGATTTTAATGTTACGTCATTTAATGTAGCATTGTACCGTATTGACAAAGCAGGTGCGTTAACCGTAAATCTATCGGTAGAAAATGCCAACCCCGATATCTTTACGATTCCCACTTCTGTTTCATTTTCAGCTGGTTCAGAAGTTGCAAATATCACGATTTCTTACGATCCGGAGGTTTTGGGTTATGATAGTTATAAGCCGATCAGCCTTGCCGTATCGGATCTAAGCCTATCCTCTCCTTACGGAGTTACCTCTTACGCATTTTCTGCCGGTATTCCTGCGCCCTGGAAAACCATAGGCAAGGCAAAGATTTCTTTTACTGCTTATATCGTAATTGATAACGCGGAGGTTGAAATGCAACAACACGAAATATTTCCCAATCGATATCGTTTGGTTAATCCATTTGTTAGTGCGGATCAATACTACAGCAATATGCCCCTTAATGGTAAATCATCTACTTATTTAGAATTTCAAGTTCTTTCTGCCGGATCTACTTTCACAACTTGGAATTTACAATCCGGAACATTTACTTATACCACTACTGAGGACGGGTTGGTTGTTTTTGAGCCGTCCAACATCGGTATTGGATATAATGATCCTGGGACGGAAGTTTTAATCGTCCATCCTGCCGGAATAACGAATACTGCCATTGAGAATTTATGGCTCCACAATATAGTTACGCGATGGACGCCTGACGGACAACCGGCGGTCGTTCAACTTGCGCCACGTATTGTTGTTCCTGATTTAGGTTATGGAGGGTGGAATGAGTCTCAAAAAGACGGAATATGCACCATTATCTTCCCCGGAGTTGTTTTGATTGACTATGACTATAGCATATCGTTGGACTATTTGGGGCATTATATTGGTTTGGATGATGTGGACAATGCCATTGTTCAATTTAAAGTGGGTGACGATGTGGCCAACTATAAATATACGATTGTTGAAGGCGCTTTAACAGCCTCTGCCGCAGAAGGCATTGCTGTTGAGATTATTAACGGAACCATAGCCCATGATGAAGATTCTGCGAGCGCCTACAAGGTATTTCCGTTAGAAGCAGGTAAATATACCGTAGTGGCTGTCTCCTTTGATGCAGATGGAGAAGATCAGGACTTTGATTTTGTCTCTTTTGAATTTATTCCTGCCGGTATGGAAAATCCATGGATATCCTTAGGCTTTTGTGATTATACAGATGGCGTCCTTGCACCGATGTATAGCGCACCTTCAGTAACGTATGAAGTTGAAATATTTGAACATCAAGACAAACCGGGACTATTCCGTTTAAAAAATGCGTATGGAGCCGATTACCCCTACAACGATCCGGGCGATTATGTAGAGAGGGATGTTTATATCGAGATCAATGCCATTGATCCAGATGGAGTTTATATTGATTATCAATCTATGGGGTGCGACTGGGGCGATGGAGCCATGTATATTTATTCTCTTGCAGCCAGCTATTTAGATGATGGCGATACACTCGAAGAAGCCAAAGAGGATGGTGTTTGTGGTACGTACAAGGATGATATCATTACTTTTCCTGTAAAAGCATTACTCTTTGCGGATGATGACGGTATGTATTATACCAATACCAGGGGTGATTGGAAGGTGGACATGACTTCTCTCAATAAACCGGTCACCGCGAACGCTTCTTCTATGGCAAGTGGTTTCACGCGATCTTTTGCTGCCGAAAAAGCTCCCGTTCATCTAAAAGCAAACATGCCTGTAAAAGTGGATGGCCAAAACATACCCGCCTCTGCTGTTGTAGGCAAATTCCTGACTGCTAAACCATTAGCACACTAGTAGATAACAATAATTAATAAAAGAGGCTGTCGAAATAATCATCGGCAGCCTCTTTTTTATCTTTTGCACTCCGCAAACCCCTGATCCCGCAACCAGGGCGTAAACCCTGCATCACGAATAACGCGCTCCATCTCCTGCGCATTAAGCCGATGATGGCTTCCGGCAGATGAGACAACGTTTTCTTCAATCATAATAGAACCCAGATCGTTAGCCCCTGCAAACAAACAGAGTAAAGCCGTTGGAACACCCACGGTGAGCCATGAAGCTTGAATGTTGGGAATATTGTACAATACGATTCGGCTTATGGCCACCATCCGCACATATTCCACAGGGGTGATAGGTTTAATATCGTATAAATCAGCCAATTTTGTTCCTTTCAATAACATTGGCCAACAAATAAATGAGAGAAATCCGGGCGCCTCTTTTGGTTTTTCATTCTGTAGATCGCGAAGTGTAAAGAGATGGTCCA
>JAITFU010000094.1 GCA_031281125.1 Prevotellaceae bacterium
TTACGAATAGTGTACCATCGCTCTCCAATGATGTAGAGCGCTATTATGGAGAGAAGTACAAGGGGGATCATGAGCCATCCACCCTTAATCGCCAGGTCCATTAGCGATAAGGAGGAAGATTCTTGGGTAAGAATTGCCTGAGGGTCGATTTGTAATAGAGTAAAAATCATGTTGTTATTTGATATTAGTGACGAATTGATACATGTTCAATGAAGAGGCAAAAATAGTTAAAATCATTATAATGGCAAAAAACCCCCGATTTGATACAAATTTGAAATGCTTTTACCCCCGATTTGATACAAATATTTCGATGTTTTACCCCCGATTTGAAACAAAAGTACTATATTTGCAAAAAAATAATGACCATGTTTGAAAGAAATATCTTGACTGAATTGAACCTGTGGGCTGCAACACAAAACCACAAGCCTTTGGTATTAAGAGGGTCACGTCAAGTTGGGAAGACAACGCTTGTTAATTATTTTGCTGAGAAATTTGACAATTACCTCTATTTGAACTTTGAAAAAAAACCAAGCGCCACCATTTTGTTCGAAAAAGAACAAGAAATCGAAGATCTTGTGGCAGAAATTTTTCTATTTTGCAATAAGGAAAAGAAAATAGGTAAAACACTTTTATTTATTGACGAAATTCAAAATTCGAAAATGACGATTACAAAATTGCGTTATTTTTATGAAGCAAAAATTCCGGATTTATATGTAATTGCAGCAGGTTCGCTTTTAGAAACAACGATCAACAAGAACATATCCTTTCCTGTTGGGAGGGTCGAATATCTGGCTGTTCGCCCTTGTGTTTTTAACGAATTTCTTAGGGCCACTGGTGAAATCCAACTTGAAAAAGCGTTGTTAGACAGTAGGATACCAGAAGCGTTGCACAGGAGAACAATGGATCTTTTTAACACTTTCACGCTCATTGGCGGAATGCCTGAAGTTGTTGCAGATTATGCAAAAAATAAGAATTTTGTAGGACTGAACAACATTTATGAAAGCCTATTGACAAGTTACCGCGATGATGTTGAAAAATATGCCCGAAACGAAGTAATGAGTCAAACTATTAGGTACATATTGCAATCGGGCTGGAAATATGCTGCGGAGCGCATCGTAATGGGTAACTTTGCGGGGTCATCGTATAAAGCAAGAGAGATGGGTGAGGCATTTCGCATATTGGAAAAAACGTTTTTGTTAGAACTTTGCCATCCCACAACCGACACGTATGTGCCCGTAACTAAAGAGTTGAAACGTGCGCCTAAATTACTGTGGTTGGATTGTGGGTTGGTTAATTATGCAGCAAATGTGCAAAAAGAGGTATTTGGAGCAATGGATATTTTAGATGTTTGGCGAGGGAAGATTGCCGAACAGATTGTCGCACAGGAGTTACTAGCTTTAGATAGTCGTGTTTCTAACCTGCGAAATTTTTGGGTTCGAAAAAGAAAAGACTCAGATGCAGAAGTTGATTTTATTTTACAGTTAGACAACAAGGTCATTCCGATTGAAGTAAAGTCAGGACACAATGCAAAATTACGTTCTCTCCATTTGTTTATGGACGAAGCACCACATAGTATTGCCGTAAGGGTTTGGGGGCAACCGTATTCTATAGACGAGGTGACCACATATCAAGGTAAAAAATTTCGACTAATCAATTTGCCGTTTTACTATGTGGGCAGAATTACGGAGATTCTGAAAGTGATCCTCTAAATGTATTGACACCTTGATTATAAAACAGGATATGGATACTCAATCCGACAGAGGCAAAGCCCTTGCGGAGGAACGGAGCTGCCCGATGCCTGTCGGTCTTTTTGTTGTAAAATTTGGGCCACTTGTTCCGGAGAAATTTTGGCGCGTCCCACGTCAATCAGCGTTCCCACAATGGCCCTCACCATATTCCTAAGGAAACGATTGGCGGTGATGGTAAAGATGATACCGGAAAAACATTCTGTATTTTCCGGAACAAAATCGGCATGAGTGACGGTGCAAAGAGAAGTTTTATTGTCGCTGTGGGATTTGGAAAAGGAGGTAAAGTCGTGGGTGCCCAAAAGAAGGGAGGCGGCGTTGTTCATGTCGTTAAGGTTGAGGTCATAGGGGCAAAATGTGGAAAACTCTTGAAAGAAAGGGTTTTTTGTGGCGTGTAACCGGTAACGATAGGTGCGTAAAAGGGCATCAAAACGGGCGTGCGCCTTTTCGTGCATGGGGGTGATGGCATGAATGCAGATGTCAGGCGAAAGAATGGCATTTAATTTGTATGCGTATGAGAAATGTTTTTCTAAAAGATCTAAAAGGAGAGAGTCAAAATGAGCTATGTAATTGAGAGCATGAACGCCCGCATCAGTGCGCCCTGCACCCAAAACCTGAATGGTTTCGCCGGTGAAAAGCGACAGCGCCCGTTCTACTTCTGCCTGAACGGCGGGTGCGTTGCGTTGGATTTGCCATCCACCGTACCGCGAGCCATTAAATGATAATCGAATGAAGTAGCGCATAACAAAATATATACTAAATTTGCAGGTTAAATCAAAACAAAAGACAAAAATACAAAATCATTCAATATGGAAACCGTAAACATCAAAGAGTTGAACGAACGCATCCGCCTCGAGAGTGCCTTTGTCGATATTATCACCATGGAAATGAACAAGGTGATAGTGGGGCAAAAGCAATTAGTGGAAAACTTATTAATTGGACTGTTGGCCAATGGCCATATTTTGTTAGAAGGGGTGCCGGGATTGGCAAAAACATTAGCAATAAACACATTGGCAAGTATTGTCGATGCAAAGTTCAGTCGGATTCAATTCACCCCCGACCTCTTGCCGGCCGACTTAATCGGCACATTGATCTATAGCCAAAAAAACGAGGAGTTTCAGGTAAAGAAAGGTCCGATTTTTGCCAATTTTATCTTGGCAGACGAAATTAACCGCTCCCCCGCAAAGGTGCAAAGTGCCCTTTTGGAGGCGATGCAAGAACGACAGGTGACAATTGGCCCTGTTAGCTATAAACTTCCTGAGCCATTTTTGGTGATGGCCACCCAAAACCCCATAGAACAGGAGGGCACCTACCCGTTGCCCGAAGCGCAAGTGGACCGTTTTATGCTCAAGGTGGTGGTTACCTATCCAAAAAAGGAGGAGGAGAAGCTGATTATTCGCATGAACAACTCCGGAGTATTTCCCACCGCTTCACGCATCCTCAAACCGGAGGACATTGTTAAGGCGCGAGAAGTGGTTCGCGAAGTCTATATGGATGAGAAAATTGAGCGATATATTGTTGATATTGTGTATGCCACCAGAACACCAAATGAGTACAAACTCAATAAATTGGTTGACCTGATCAGTTACGGCGCCTCTCCACGCGCAAGCATCTCGTTGGCATTGGCTTCCAAGGCATACGCATTTATCAAACGGCGTGGTTATGTGATTCCGGAAGATGTACGTGCTGTTTGTTACGAAGTGTTGCGTCATCGGATTGGACTAACTTACGAAGCCGAAGCCGAAAATATAACATCCGAAGAGATTATTACAGACATTATCAACGCCGTAGAAGTTCCGTAGTATGTCCAACGAGCTACTAAAAAACGTCCGAAAAATTGAGATCAAAACCCGCGGTCTGTCGCACCAGATTTTTGCGGGGGAGTACCACTCTGCCTTTAAAGGTAAAGGAATGGCGTTTAGTGAGGTTCGTGAGTATCAGTATGGCGATGATGTCCGATCTATGGATTGGAATGTGACGGCACGGCTCAACGCTCCCTTTATCAAGGTGTTTGAAGAGGAACGCGAACTGACTGTAATACTGATGGTTGATGTGAGTGGGTCGCGACTCTTTGGGACCACCCGAAAATTTAAAAAGGAGTTGGTGGCGGAGATTGGAGCTGTACTTTCATTCTCAGCATCAATCAATAACGATAAAGTTGGTGCGCTTTTCTTTAGCGATCGGGTTGAATTGTTTATACCTCCCAAAAAAGGTCGATCACATTTGCTTCGGATTATTAGAGAGTTATTAGAATTTGAGCCAAAAAACAAAGGAACCGATATTGGCGAGGCGTTAAGATTTTTGACCAATGCCCTCAAACGAAGGAGTACGGTTTTTTTACTGTCCGACTTGTTGGACTTAGACGATCGGTTAAAGCCAAGATTTGAAGAGCCTTTAAAGATTGCAGCAAACAAACATGATTTGGCAGTAATCCGTGTCTATGATCCACGGGAACAGCAACTACCAAAAATTGGACTGGTGCGTGTATCCGATGCAGAAACCGGAGCCGAAACATGGATCGACACCTCTTCGGTTCGCCTCCGTAGCAACTACGAGGCGTGGAACCGTAACGCAGAGACGGCTGTAAAACAGTTGATGATGATGTATCGTATTGATAATGTAAGCATTGGAACTCATCAAGATTATGTGCAGGAGTTGATACGCCTATTTAAAAGGAGGGCATAGTATATGAAATGGAGATTTATGAACCTGTTTTTCAGTTTTTTAGTCATTTGTATAGGGGCAACTGCTCAGAGCGTGGTGGCGATTCCCGATACCACTCGGTTTTTGCCATCCGAAATATCAAAAGATACCCTTCTGATTGGTGATCAGGTGATTTGGAGTATGACTACCAAAGCGGAGCAGGGGAGTGCATTTCTCTTTGCCGTTGAATTACCTAAAGAGATTACCAAAGGTGTTGAGCTTTTAGAAGCCAAAATTGATACCATCAGGCAGAAAAAAAGCAGGGAGTGGCTGTTTCGAGGGGCGCTCCGCATCACCTCTTTTGACAGCGGATCGTACGTATTGCCGCCCATGCCATACTATTTAGTATCACCTTCCGGCAAAATAGACACCTTGTGGTTTGTTGGGCCAAAAATAGAAGTGACCACCATCCCCATCGATACAACCACCTATATACCTTTTGATATTAAAGGTCAGATTGGTTATCCGGTAACAATTAAGGAATTAGTTCCATGGATAGGGCTTTTGTTGTTGCTACTGATATCGGCATATTTTCTCTATCGTTGGATACGTTACCAAAGAGAAAACAGACCCCTCTTTGGGAAAGCCAAGCCAAGCGAACCTTCGTATTTAGTTGCATTTAGACAGTTAGAGGAGATCAAGGCCCAAAAACTGTGGCAAAACGGCAAAGTAAAGTTGTTTTATACCGCCGTTACCGATGTGTTGCGCTACTATGTGGCTTCCCGCTTTGGCATTCAGGCGATGGAGCAAACAAGTGCAGAGCTAATGGAGGCATTAAAGCAAGAACAGGTAAATAAAACCTTGCTTAATGAGTTGGGTACCATGCTGGAGACTGCCGATTTAGCAAAATTTGCCAAATATATTCCCGGAGCTTTGGAAAATGAAGAGGTTATTCCTGTTGTTGTACACTTTGTACAAGCTACCATGCTTGTCTCGTCAGAAATACAGACAGATGCCTCTTCAGAAACCAGACAAACACAAAAAGAGGAGGTGGTATAATGTTTTTCGAATATCCGAAATTATTGTATTTGTTGCTGTTGCTGATTCTAATCACGGCTATTTATGTGTGGAGGGCCGTTCATGGCGATGCTGCTTCACTGCGCTTATCGGGTTTGGCCCCGTTTCGCCATGCAGGAGGAAAATGGAGAACTTGGTTTAGACATATTCCATTTATACTAAGATGTATAGCAATTTCTGCCCTTATTGTGGCCATGGCGCGTCCCCGCTCCTCCACCGCTTTTGAGCGGACAGATACTGAGGGAATTGATATTATTATTGCCTTAGATATTTCCGGAAGTATGTTGGCAAGAGATTTTAAGCCCGACCGAATTGGTGCTTCTAAAGATATTGCCATTCAGTTTGTTGCCGGACGTCCTTCCGACAGGATGGGCATAGTGGTCTTTGCAGGAGAGAGTTATACCCAGTGCCCCCTCACTACCGACCGCGCCACACTCATCAACATGATAAAAGATATTCAAATAGGTGTGATTGAAGACGGTACCGCGATTGGAAACGGATTGGCCACAGCGGTAGCGCGCCTTAAAGACAGCGATGCCAAAAGCCGCGTGGTGATTCTGCTTACAGACGGTGTCAACAACCGAGGAGAAATCACCCCTCTTACTGCGGCTGAAATTGCCAAGACATTTGGAATTAGAGTGTACACAATAGGTGTGGGTGCAATGGGTATGGCACCATATCCGGTATCGACTCCTTACGGAATATCGATTCAGCAGATGCAGGTAGAGATAGATGAAGATTTGCTCAAGCAGATTTCACAAATAACCGATGGTGCCTATTTTAGGGCCACCGACAACACCAAGTTACTGGAAATATATGGCGAGATCAATTCGATGGAAAAGAACAAAACAATGGTCGATTCGTTTCCTGTGTATCAGGAACTTTTTATGAAATTCGCGTTGATCTGTCTCTTTGCTGTTGCTTTGGAGTTGTTATTCCGCTTATTGATTATCAGAACGCTACCTTAGAACGATTATGGTACATTTAGCCCAAATAGAATATTTACTGATCATTGCGGTTATCCCGTTTCTCTTTTTGCTTCACTTTGTGATGCAATATCGCAAGAAAGTGGCACTTAGGAGTTTTGGTGATCCGATTCTTATTTCAAAATTGATGCCTCAACGCTCAACCCGTCGCGGATGGGTTAAATTGATTTTTTTCTCTATTGCATTGTTTTTCTTTGCTATAGGACTTTCACGCCCCCAGATTGGCGCCAGAGTAAAAGAGGTAGAGCGCAAGGGGGCTGAAATTATGATTGCTTTGGACGTCTCCAATTCGATGTTGGCTCAGGACTATTCGCCCAACCGGTTGGAACGAGCAAAATTGGCCATCTCGCGTTTGGTTGACAGGTTGCAACAGGATCGTATCGGCCTGATTGTTTTTGCCGGAGATGCCTTTGTACAACTCCCCATCACAACCGATTACGTATCGGCAAAGATATTTTTAAACTCAATCTCCACAGAATCGATCCGGAGGCAGGGAACTGCTTTGGGTGAGGCAATTATTACCGGATTGCGCAGTTTCAGCTCCACTGCCGAAAATAGTAAGGCATTGATATTGATAACCGATGGTGAAAACCACGAAGACGATGCCCTTGAGGCTGCCAAATTGGCCAAAGAGTCGGGAGTGCGCATCTTTTGCATAGGAATAGGGTCCGAGCAGGGCAAAGCGATCCCCATGCCGGACGGAAATCTCTTAAAAGACGAAAATGGTAACATTGTGGTGACCAAGTTAGACGAAGCGAGTTTAGTCGAAATAGCCCGAATCGGAGATGGATCATACGTGCGTGCAGGAAACAGCGAGTTTGGTTTGGAGACGATTGTGGACGGTGTGCGTGAGTTGGATAAACAAACTTTTAGTTCAGAAGTGTTTGAAGATTTTAACGAACAGTATATGTATTTCTTTGGCATCGCCTTGTTTTTCTTGTTGATCGAATTTTTGATCCACAACAAAAAAAGGAGGTGGATGAAGAGTCTTGAAGTGTTCTCAAGGTTGCAAAAAGAAGATTCAAAATAGAATAGAGATGAGATATTGGTTATTTTTCGTTTTTTTTATACTCTTCACCGGTTTTTTGTACGCCCAACCCGATAAAAGTGAGGTGCGTAGGGGAAACAGGCTCTTTGGCAAAGAGTCGTTTGTTGATGCCGAATTAGAGTACAGGAGGGCAATTGAGAAAGACTCCACCTCCATAGCTGCACACTATAACCTAAACAATGCCCGTTACAAACAAAATTTGTACGAACAGGCAGAAACGGGGCTAAAAGCAAAAATCGAAGCCTTTTCCGACCCCGTGCAACGTGCTTATGCCTTTCATAACTTGGGTAATATGCAATTGAAACAAAAGAAGTATGCCGAGAGCATCGATTCGTATAAAGATGCATTAAGGCTTCGACCTGATGATATGGAGACCAAATCCAACTTGGCTTACGCCCAAAAGATGCTTGAAAATCAGCAAAATCAGCAAGATCAAGATAATCAAGATCAAAATCAAGACGATCAAAATCAAGATCAGAATCAGGACAATCAAAATCAAGATCAAAAAGAGCAAGATCAAAAGGAACAAGAAGTTCCACCCAAAATATCTCCACAAGACGCGCGTCAAATGTTAGAAGCCATGTTGCAAAAAGAGAAAGAGACGCAGGAAAAGGTGAATAAAGAGAAGGTGAAAGTGGCGCCTCCTCCCTCCGGTAAGAATTGGTAAGAGAATTTGATATGAAAAAAATTATTGTTTTTGCGGTTGCCTTATTAATCTGCTCTTTGGGATGGGCCCAAACGGTCATGACGGTCGAGACAAGACGTGTAGTAATGGCAGGAGAGCGTTTCAATATTGTATTTACGGTAAATGCCCAAGCCTCTGTCTCCGAGTTTACTCCACCCTCTTTTGACGGCATTCACGTTTTGGCAGGCCCCACCCGCTCCTCATCAACAAACGTCAATATTGTAAACGGGCGGAGTACCACTACAGCGTCCACCGGTTTTACATACTTAGTGGAAGCAAATCAGGAAGGTCTCTTTACCATCGGTGGAGGAAAGGTAATAGTGGATGGAAAGACAATCGTGAGTGATCCCTTTACAGTTGAAGTGCTAATAGGAGATGCCCAATCAACAAGAGAGACGCAGAATCAGGAAGTTCGATCAACCGGAGAGGTGTCGGAACAGGATCTCTTTATGCGCTTGGAGTTGAATAAGTCAAATGTTGTTAAGGGAGAGCCTATTACGGCCACGCTGAGGCTCTATTCAAAAGTGGCGATCGAACGTTTTGAAGATGTGCGTTTTCCTACTTTTAATGGTTTTTGGAGTCAAGAGATCGAAACACCGAGAGATATTAACTTTGTAGAAGAAAATGTGAGGGGACAGATTTACAGGGTGGCGGTACTGCGCAGATATGTGCTGCTGCCGCAGCAGACGGGTCTATTAAAAATCGATCCCGCTGAGTTGGTATGCTTGGTGCAGGTACGTGGCAATAGCCAAAGACAGAGCATGTTTGATATTTTTTTCGACAACTACCAAACCATACGTAAACGTGTCTCCACGACTGCGGTAACAATAAACGTACAGCCTCTCCCTTCCGGAGCGCCGACTTCCTTTACCGGAGCAGTGGGTACCTATACATTATCGGTGGCAGCCGAAAAAGATTCGATCAATGCGCATGATGCGGTGACGATTATAGTGAGGGTTTCCGGAGAGGGGAATGTGAATATGATTGAAGCGCCCAAACTTGTCTTTCCACCTGACTTTGAGGTTTATGACACTCGCACCACCGACAACTCCCGTAGCAGAGGAAGTTCGATTTCGGGTACCAAGCAGTTTGAATTCCCTGTAATACCCCGCAGTTCGGGCACTTTTACCATTGATCCTGTTGAGTTTACCTATTGGGACATTGCCAAAAAGAGTTATGTAACGCTCTCTTCCAAGCCCCTTATCCTCAAAGTGGGTAGAGGAGTGGGAAGTACCTCTGCGGTCGGATATGATTCGGGAGTGGGTCAGGTTGCGATCAGGACGTTGGGGCACGATATCCGTTATATCGACACTGCCAAACCAAAATTGGTGTCCTTGGGGCGCTTATTTATGGGTTCGTATCGGTTTTGGGGTTACGTAGCCGTAGCGATTGTGCTTTTTGCTATCGCTTACCAATTGCTGTTGAAGCGGAGGGAGCGAAAGAAAGATTTGGTGTCGGTACGAAGCCGAAAAGCAAATAAATTAGCTAAGCTACGTTTAAAGAGGGCAGGAGAACTCCTTAATAAGGATGATTATGCCGGTTTTTACGAAGAAGCGTTTCGTGCGTTGTGGGGGTATGTAGGCGACAAATTGGGCGTTCCTCCCGCCGACCAAACTAAGGATCGTATCTGTTTGCTGCTTGCAGAGCGTAAAGCGCCTCAAGAGTTGATTAGTAGTTTTTTAGCATTGATTGAATCGTGTGAATTTTCTCGTTATGCACCTGCGCCCGAAGCGGGAGAGATGGATAAGGTGTATGGCAATGCATTGACTCTGATCAGCCAATTAGAGCAGACCATTAAGTAATCTGTATAGTATAAACGATATGAAGAGATTTTTGCTGTTTTTTTTGATTTCGGGTGCAGGTGCGGTTGCATTGTACGCCCAGTCTTTTGATATGTTATGGGCTAATGCCAATGAGGAGTATGCACAGGGCCAATACCAAGAGGCATTTGATCAGTATAAATATATTTACAATCGAGGATATGAATCTGCCTCACTTTACTACAATATGGGCAACTGCGCCTTTAAAATGGAGTTGTACGCCCAATCGATACTTTGGTTTGAGCGGGCAAAGTTATTTGATCCCAAGAATCCGGATGTTTTATATAACGTAGAGATAGTCAATCGTTTTTTCGTTGATAAGATAGAGACCGTCCCCCATTTTTTTATGCGCTCATGGATAATAAATGTAAGGGATGGTTTTACCTCAAATGAGTGGGCACAGGTGTTTCTGGCGCTCCTTGTGGTTACTTTGGCGCTCTTGTTGTTGTTCTTTTATGGACGGAGTCGAAGTGGTCGGCGTTGGGCTTTTTATGGAGCGTTGATTGTATTTATACTGATGATCAGCGTATTCTTTTTTGGTTGGAGTCAAAAACAGCAACTTCAACGCCACGACCATGCCATTGTGATGGCTCCGGTGGTCACCGTAAAAAGCGCTCCGGATCGGCAAGGGAAAGACCTCTTTATCATTCACGAAGGTCTAAAAATTCGGTTTATTGATCAGGTGGGGGGCTGGGGTCGTATTGAGTTGGCAGATGGCCGTCAGGGGTGGATAGAAGTTGGATTTGCAGAACGGATATAAAAGAAAAATAGCTAACTTTGCATTTTAATAAATTATTATACTACTCATGGATTACAATACCCAAAGAGAAAAGCTGATGATGCCTGAGTACGGCAGATATGTCCAAAAAATGTTAAAACAGATAAAGTCGATTCCCGATAAAGAGAAACGTAGCGAACAGGTTCGTGCTGTTGTGAATACCATGGGAATACTCAATCCCCATTTAAGGGAGATGAACGACTTTTCGCATAAACTCTGGGACCACCTCTATGTGATTAGCGATTTTGATCTCGATATCAACTCACCCTACCCTCCTCCCACATCGGAGTCGTTTTACACCGATCCAAGTCCTATTGAATTAGAAGCATCTCCATTAAGGGTCAACTATTATGGCCGACATATACAAAACTTAGCGGAGGCGTTGGGTCAAAGACAACCGAGCGAAGAGCGGGACGAAATGGTGATGGCATTGGCCTACTATATGCGCAAACAATACCTAATCTGGAACAAAGACATCGTCTCTGACGAGACAATTTTTAACGATATGGTGATGCTTTCCAATGGTCGTATCACCATACCGGAAGGGGCAAAATTAGCTGAAGTGCAGGGAGAAGCTATTAGGCAATCCTATTTTCAATCGCGCAATGGCCAACAGCGTGGAGGCCTCAATCCCAACGGTTTTCAGCGCAACAAAAAACGTCGAAAAAAACCAAAACAGTAATTTATGGCTACTTTTAAAGTTCAGGGATCGGCAAGTCTGTCGGGCTCCATTGTTCCTCAGGGTGCAAAAAATGAAGCGCTTCAGATTCTTAGTGCCGTGCTTCTTACCGATAAAGAGGTAAGAATAGATAATGTTCCCAATATTTTGGATGTAAATAAGTTGATCGAATTGCTCCAAGATTTGGGCGTGGAGGTGACTTCTTTGGGCGGAGGCAGTTTTCTGTTTTGCGCCAAAAATGTACATATCGATTTCTTGAATACTAAGGAGTTTCATCAAAAAGCAGCCGCCCTGCGCGGGTCGGTGATGCTGGTGGGACCGCTATTGGCCCGCTTTGGCATTGCCTACATGCCCAGACCGGGGGGAGATAAGATTGGTCGCCGCCGGTTGGACACCCACTTTTTAGGATTGGAGATGCTGGGAGCTAAGCTCTCTTCGATGGGGACCGGAGATAGTATTAAAATAGAAGCCAAAAAGTTGACAGGTACATACATTTTGTTGGACGAAGCTTCTGTAACAGGAACGGCCAATTTGGTGATGGCCGCTGTTTTGGCACAGGGGGTCACAACGCTCTACAACGCAGCCTGTGAGCCCTATTTGCAACAGCTTTGCGCCCTGTTGGTGCAGATGGGAGCAAAGATCGATGGGATAGGTTCTAACTTACTAAAAATAAATGGAGTGCCATCGTTATGTGGCGCCACGCATCGAATATTGCCCGATATGATTGAGATCGGGAGCTTTATAGGTTTGGCTGCGATGACAGGCAGTCCCCTAACGATCAAAGATGTAGCATTTGAGCAGTTGGGAATCATACCGGCGCAGTTTCGTCGCCTGGGGATCGATTTTGAACGCCGTGGAGACGATCTTTTTATTCCGGCCCATCCTCACTACCAAATTGAGTCGTTTATGGATGGTTCCATCATGACGATTGCAGATGCTCCTTGGCCCGGCTTGACGCCCGACTTGTTAAGTGTCTTTTTGGTGGTAGCCACGCAGGCAAAAGGATCGGTGTTGATTCACCAAAAAATGTTTGAAAGCCGTCTATTTTTTGTGGATAAATTGATCGATATGGGGGCGCAAATCATTCTCTGCGATCCGCATCGTGCTACGGTAATCGGCTTAGACCGTGACCATAAGCTTCGAGGTATGCGCATGATCTCCCCCGATATTCGCGCAGGAATTGCGCTGCTGATTGCTGCATTAAGTGCAGAAGGTGTCAGCTATATTGATAATATTGAGCAAATTGACAGAGGATATCAAAATATTGATCAACGTTTGAACCTGTTAGGTGCTCAGATTGAGCGAATTTGATAAGATATGATTTGATGGCAAAGAAGAAGAAAAAAGAGGGTCCTGAGTCTGCTCCAACTCCCAAAGGGAGAGAGGCATGGAGGCTTATTAGCGGAATAATTTTTGGCATTTTAGGTGTCTATACTTTTGTGGCGTTGACCTCTTATATTTTTACATGGACGCATGACCAAAATATGATCACCCATCCCAACCTCTTTAGCTCCTCTGTACAGGTGGAAAATGGAGGTGGAAAGATAGGTTTTTTATGGGCGCACTTTTTAATGGGGAGATTGTTTGGCTTGGGTGCCTTGATTATTCCTTTCTTTTTTTTGGCGATTTCTTTTTTTTGTCTAAAAATCAAAAAAATAAATTTAGTTAGGGTTGCCCTTCTCTCTCTTTTTGGTTGCATCATTCTTTCGGTATTATCGAGTTTTATTTTTAGTTTTTCCTCTCTGAGTAAGTGGCTTGGTTATGGTGTGGGAGGTTCGTATGGCCACCACGTTAACCAATACCTGATCACGTTGTTAGGATTGACAGGTACAGGGCTGTTGCTTGTGATGTTGTTTGTTGTATGGTTGTTTGCTCTTTTCCCCGGCATGCCATCTGTCATTTGGTCACGTCTTATCCATCCCGTTAAACCCAAACCGGAGCCCAAACCGGAGCCCGATCCGGAGCCCGATCCTGATTCCGGGTTTGAGCTTGATGGCGACCCAATTCCTTTTCCGGTGACAGAAGTCGAAGAGCCGATTGAACCCATAGACGATAGAGATCCTGAAGAGGGAAGTTTAGAATCGGTGTATGACCCCAAATTGGATCTGCCCAACTATCAGTTCCCAACCCTCTCTCTATTGGAAGAGTACAAAGATCGGGTATTTGAGGTGCCCGCAGAGGAGTTAGAGAAGAACAATAAGCGGATTGTCAAAGCATTAAGCAACTATGGCATCAATATAGAAAAGATTCGAAACCGCCCCGGCCCCACAGTCACTTTGTACGAGATCTACCCTGCTCCAGGAGTGCGTATTGCACAGATTAAAAGCTTGGAAGACGATATTGCCCTTAGCTTGGCTGCCCGTGGTTTACGGATCATCGCCCCCATTCCCGGTACCAACGCCGTGGGTATTGAGGTGGCCAACGATCATCCAAGCGTAGTGCCCATGCGAACGGTACTCGACTCTCCTAAGTTTAGAGACGCTAAGTATGAGCTTCCTATTGTTATTGGTAAAACAATTTCCAACGAAGTGCTGGCGTTTGACTTGGCCAAGATGCCCCATCTTTTGGTAGCAGGAGCCACAGGTCAAGGTAAATCGGTGGGATTAAATGCCATTATCACCTCTCTGCTCTATCGGATGCACCCATCTGCCCTTAAATTTGTACTGGTTGACCCCAAACAAGTGGAGTTGTCTATTTATGCCAAGTTAGAAAAACATTTTTTAGCAAAAATGGAGGGAGAAGAGCAAGCCATTTTGACCGATACCCAAAAAGTGGTCTATACCCTCAAATCTTTGGTTGACCTTATGGAAAAGCGTATATCGCTATTATCCAAGGCGGGTCAACGTAATATTCTGGATTACAACAATAAGTTTTTATTGAGAAAGCTAAACCCCAATAATGGGCATGAGTATATGCCCTATATTGTTGTGGTGATTGATGAGTTTGCCGACTTGATTATGACCGCCGGAAAAGAGGTGGAGCTTCCCATCACCCGTTTGGCGCAAAAAGCCCGTGCCGTAGGTATTCACCTGATTGTTGCCACACAACGTCCGGATGTAAAAGTGATTACCGGGTTGATTAAAGCTAATTTTCCGGCACGTATTGCCTTTAAGGTGGTGTCGATTGTCGATTCCCGCACCATTATCGATATAAAAGGAGCCAACCAATTGATTGGCAGAGGAGATATGCTGCTCTCCATGAATGGAGAACTGACACGGGTACAGTGTGCATGGATCGACACCCCCGAAGTGGAACGAATTACCGAATTTATTAGCGACCAAAATAGTTACGGTTCGGCATACTTTTTGCCTGAGTATTGTGGAGAGGAGGAGAGCGGAGTAGCGGATGTGGATCTCAAGAGGCGAGACCCCCTTTTTGACGAAGCAGCCCGATTGGTGGTACAGTTCCAACAGGGATCAACATCCTTGATTCAAAGGAGGATGAACTTGGGATACAACCGTGCGGGACGGATTATGGATCAGTTAGAGGCGGCGGGGATTGTGGGACCGCAGGAGGGAAGCAAAGCGCGGCAGGTGATGATTACCGATCCCTCTTCATTAGAGCGGATTATAACTTCGCTTGGAGAATAGGATAAAAGTGTCAAAAAAGTATATGATTGCAAAAAAGATATGTAGTTTTTTTACCATTGTTGCGTGGGTGGCACCGATTTGGGCGCAAACCAATTCGACGCAGGTATTGGAGCGTTTTCGCGGCAAGATGGAAGAGTCACCTGCCGCAGAGATGCACTTTACCCTCTCCGGAGTGGATGCAAACGGGACAAGTATAACCTCTTTTGAAGGTGTGGTCTATCGACAGGGAGCTGATTACGCGATGCTTAATCCTCTTTTGGAGGTGTATGTACTCGGCAATACCAAGTGGCTCTATATGGCGGAGATAAACGAAGCCATTGTGATGAACCATGACCCGACTTCTCTCGATTTTGTCGAAAATCCGTTGGCGCTTTTTTCTGCCCAACTCTCTAAGGCATATAAAGTTTCGGGAAATCCGGTTTTACTAAAAATGGGGGGACAAGAGGTGACCGAAATATCGCTCACGCCCACCGATAAAAATGCGCCCTATCGTTTTGTAGTATTAAGAATCAAAAGCCAAACCTATTCACCACACAGTATTAAGTATGATGCAAAGGATGGCAGTTGGTTCGAAGCGGTGATCACCAATTGGGTACCAAAGACCTCTCTTTTCCCTCAAGAACGCTTCACCTTCCCCCAAAAAGATCATCCCGGTGTGTATGTGACGGATATGCGGTGAGAAAAATATTTTACTTTTTGTTCCCCTGCATCATGCGTTTGTAATCATCCTGAGAAGCCACTACTAAACGCTCATATTCACGGGCGCCGGTACCGGCGGGGATAAGGTGTCCACAAATCACATTCTCTTTGAGGCCCTCTAATGTATCGCTTTTTCCATACACGGCAGCTTCACTCAACACTTTGGTGGTCTCTTGGAAGGAGGCGGCAGACATAAAGCTATTGGTACGCAGTGCGGCACGGGTGATCCCTTGCAAAATTTGATTTGATGTGGCAGGCATGGCATCTCGCGCTTCGATCTGCTTGAGGTCTTTGCGCTTGAGTACCGAATTTTCGTCCCTTAATTTACGCACGGTAATGACCTGTCCGGCTTTTACGTTTTGAGCGTCTCCGGGATTAGTAACAATCTTTTTATCAAAGATATAGTCGTTCTCCTGAATAAAGTCCCACTTGTCCACCATCTGTTCGGGGAGAAAACGGGTGTCGCCCGGATCAACGATCTCTAATTTGCGCATCATTTGACGCACAATGATTTCGTAGTGCTTGTCGTTGATCTTTACTCCCTGCATCCGATATACCTCTTGAATCTCATTTACAATGTATTCCTGAACTTTTGTAGGCCCAAGAATAGAGAGGATGTCGGTGGGAGAGATCGCTCCGTCCGAGAGGGCAGAACCGGCGCGTACATAGTCGTTTTCCTGTACCAAGATTTGCTTGGAGAGAGGTACGGAATACTTCTTCTCTTCGCCTGTTTTGGAACGGACAATAATTTCGCGGTTTCCGCGTTTGATTTTACCCATAAGTACCTCTCCATCAATCTCCGATACAATAGCGGGATTGGACGGATTGCGTGCTTCAAAGAGTTCGGTAACACGGGGCAAACCTCCTGTAATGTCGCCCGATTTGCCAATGGCACGGGGGATTTTGACAAGGATGCTGCCCGCTTTTACCGTTTGGCCGTTTTCCACCATAATGTGGGCGCCAACAGGTAAGTTGTACTGTTTCAACTCTGTTTTGCCGTTCATAATGCGGATGGTTGGGTTACGCGACTTGTCACGCGATTCGATAACCACCTTCTCGCGGTGCACATAGAACTCGTCGTCAGCCTCTTCGCGATAGGTGACACCTTCGATAAGCGCTTCAAAAGAGATTGTTCCTTCGATTTCGGCAATAGTAATGGCGTTGTAGGCATCCCACTCGCAAATCTTATCTCCCTTATTGATGTCGTCGCCGGATTTAAAGTAAAGTGTGGCGCCGTAAGGAATATTATGTTGAGAGAGAGTACTCTTGGTCATTTTATCCACTATTCGCATCTCTGCTGAACGGCCAATTACAATTTGCGTCTTTTTTCCATTATCATCCTCTTTGGTCACGGTTTTAAGCTCGTCAATCTCTAATGTTCCGGCATATCGAGCAATAATCTCATTATCAGAGGCAATGCTCGAAGCAGTACCACCAACGTGAAACGTTCTCAATGTCAACTGTGTGCCGGGCTCGCCAATCGATTGTGCTGCAATCACGCCCACCACTTCTCCCTTTTCGACCATTCGTCCTGTGGAGAGGTTTCGTCCGTAACATTTTGCGCAAACACCTTTTCGCGATTCGCAAGTGAGTACAGAACGAATTTCGACCTGATCTATGGGAAGAGATTCGATGAGTGTGGTGATATCTTCTGTAATTTCGCCTCCGGCTTCAATAATCCGCTCACCTGTCAAAGGATTATAGATATTATGTACGCTTGTGCGGCCCAATATGCGCTCCGATAACGACTCTACAACCTCGTCTTTGTTCTTGATGGCAGTAGCCACCAATCCGCGTAAGGTGCCGCAATCTTCTTCATTAATAATCACATCGTGCGAAACATCCACCAAACGGCGGGTAAGATATCCGGCATCTGCAGTCTTTAGAGCGGTGTCAGCTAGTCCTTTACGCGCACCGTGGGTAGAAATAAAGTATTCGAGTACCGATAGTCCCTCCTTAAAGTTCGAAAGGATCGGATTTTCAATAATTTCGGCGCTGGTTGCCCCGGACTTTTGAGGTTTGGCCATCAAACCCCTCATTCCGGAGAGCTGACGAATCTGTTGTTGAGAACCGCGAGCGCCCGAATGCAACATCATATACACAGGGTTAAAGCCTTGTTTATCTAACTCTAATTGCTTTTGAACAGTGTTGGTTAACTTGGTGTTGGTGTGCGACCAAATGTCGATAATTTGATTGTAACGCTCATTACTGGTAATCAACCCCATGTTAAAACTCGAAAGTACAGTTTCCACCGCTTCGTACCCCTCTTTGACCAATTGGGCCTTTTCTTCGGGAATAATTACGTCATCTAGGTTAAACGACAGCCCTCCCTTAAACGCCATATTGTATCCGATGTTCTTAATTTCATCCAAAAAGAGAGAGGTTCTGGCGACTCCGGTCGTTTTGAGCACTATACTAATTATATCCCTTAACGATTTTTTGGTTAGAATTTCGTCAATATATCCTACTTCTTGTGGAACCACCTGCTTAAACAGAACGCGACCTACAGTGGTTTCTACAAGGTGAAATCCCTTGCTATGGTCAAGAAAATCAAGGGGTAGTCGAACTTTGATTTTTGTATGCAGGTCAACGGCTCTTTCGTTGTAGGCTATGATTACCTCCTCGGGGCCATAAAAGGTCATTCCTTCGCCTTTTGCTCCGGGAAGAGGTTTGGTAATATAATAAAGTCCAAGTACCATATCCTGAGACGGAACGGTAATCGGCGCGCCATTGGCAGGATTGAGGATGTTGTGCGAACCGAGCATCAGCAATTGCGCTTCCAAGATGGCTGCATTTCCTAAAGGGAGGTGGACGGCCATCTGGTCACCGTCAAAGTCGGCGTTAAACGCGGTGCAAGAGAGGGGATGTAACTGGATCGCTTTACCTTCAATCAATTTTGGCTGAAACGCTTGAATGCCAAGTCGATGCAAGGTTGGGGCGCGGTTGAGTAACACGGGATGCCCCTTCATCACATTTTCGAGAATGTCCCAGATCATAGGATCTTTACGGTCAACAATTTTTTTGGCCGATTTGACGGTCTTAACCACTCCACGCTCAATTAACTTCCTGATAATATATGGCTTATATAGCTCAGCAGCCATATCTTTTGGCAATCCGCACTCGTGCATTTTTAACTCCGGACCCACCACAATCACCGAACGGGCAGAGTAGTCCACCCTTTTTCCCAAAAGGTTTTGACGAAATCGTCCTTGTTTTCCTTTTAAGCTATCGGATAGCGATTTAAGCGTTCTATTGGCCTCTGTTTTTACGGCATTGGATTTGCGCGAATTGTCAAAAAGCGAATCGACCGCCTCTTGCAACATCCGTTTTTCATTGCGTAAAATCACCTCAGGCGCTTTGATTTCTATCAAACGTTTAAGACGATTATTTCTGATAATCACCCTTCTATAGAGATCGTTGAGGTCAGAGGTGGCAAATCGACCTCCGTCCAACGGAACCAAAGGACGCAATTCGGGCGGAATAACAGGGATCACCTTTAACACCATCCACTCGGGACGATTGATCTCTCGCGACTCCCTAAACGCTTCCACAACGCTGAGGCATTTGAGGGCATCAGTTTTACGTTGTTGCGAAGTTTCGGTGTCGGCTCGGTGCCTCAACGTATAGGACAACTCATCTAAGTTGATACGTACGAGCAGCTTATAGATCGCTTCGGCACCCATTCCCGCAATAAATTTTTGAGGATCGCTGTCTTCGAGAAATTGGTTATCTTTGGGAAGTCCCTCGATAATGTTAAGGTATTCATCCTCAGTCAAAAAATCAAATTCCTTGATGCCATCTTGCGCTTTGATGCCGGCTTGGATAACAATATACCTTTCGTAGTAGATGATTCCCTCTAACTTTTTGGAGGGAATACCCAACAAGTATCCGATTTTATTTGGTGTGGAACGAAAATACCAGATATGGGCAACGGGAACCACCAAGGAGATGTGTCCCATTCTTTCGCGGCGCACTTTCTTTTCGGTCACCTCCACGCCGCATCGGTCGCAAATAATTCCCCTGTAACGGATTCTCTTATACTTGCCGCAGTGGCATTCGTAATCTTTTGAGGGACCAAAGATTCGTTCGCAAAAAAGGCCGTCTCGCTCCGGTTTATAGGTGCGATAGTTGACGGTTTCCGGTTTAAGAACTTCACCATGAGAGTTTTCTAAGATTTCTTCCGGAGAAGCCAACCCAATGGTAATCTTATTGAAATTGCTTTTAATTTTATTCTCTTTCTTCAAAGACATAGACTTTCGCTGTTAGTGGGTGGAAAAACTGTTCAACTATTCTAATATCACACTCAACGCCAAACCACGCAGTTCGTGGAGTAACACATTGAGCGATTCGGGAATACCCGGTGTAGGCATCGGATCGCCTTTCACGATCGATTCGTATGCTCTGGAACGACCCACCACATCGTCAGATTTAACGGTGAGGATCTCTTGCAAAATATTAGATGCTCCAAACGCTTCGAGCGCCCAAACCTCCATCTCTCCAAAGCGTTGACCTCCAAATTGAGCCTTACCGCCCAATGGTTGTTGCGTGATCAGAGAGTAGGGGCCAATCGAACGGGCGTGCATCTTATCGTCCACCATGTGTCCCAATTTTAACATATAGATCACCCCAACGGTAGCAGGTTGGTCAAAGACCTCACCCGTTCCGCCGTCACGTAGATAGGTCTTGCCATATTTGGGTAAACCTGCCTTGTTGGTGTACTCTGTTATTTGTTCAAGTGTGGCGCCGTCAAAGATAGGGGTGCTAAACGAAACACCCATTTCGCTTCCGGCCCAACCCAATACGGTTTCGTAGATTTGTCCCAAGTTCATACGGGAGGGTACGCCAAGGGGATTGAGTACAATATCCACAATGGTGCCGTCATCCAAAAAGGGCATATCTTCGTCACGAACCACTTTGGCCACAATGCCTTTGTTTCCGTGGCGTCCGGCCATTTTATCACCCACGCGGATTTTTCGCTTTTTGGCCACATATACTTTGGCCAACTGCATGATTCCGGAAGGCAATTCATCTCCAATGGTGAGGTTGTACTTTATCCTCTTGAGTTCTGCATCTAACTCCTTGGAATAAATCAAATAGTTGTTTATTAATCGTTTAATTAAATTATTGAGGGCTTTATTGGTGGTCCATTTGGCCGGATTGATATTCTCATAATCGAGACCAAGAAGCATCTCATGCTCAAATTCGCACCCTTTCTTCACCACTTCCACCCCATAAAGGTCGTTCACTCCTTGCGATATTTTTCCTTTTACCAACACCTCCAACTTTTCTAAAAAGATTGCTTTTAATTTGTCGTTCTTCTCTTTATAAGCCTCTTCGGCCTGGACAATCTGGGTTTTAGTGGTTTGCCTTCCTTTCTTTACATTGTCTTTTATAATGCGAGAAAAGAGGCGTTTGTCCACAATGGTACCCTTTAATGAGGGAGAAGCTTTGAGTGAAGCATCTTTTACATCACCCGCTTTGTCACCAAAAATGGCGCGCAAGAGCTTCTCTTCGGGAGAAGGATCGCTTTCGCCTTTAGGCGTGATCTTTCCAATCAAAATATCACCCGGTTCGATGTTGGCACCAATACGGATGATACCATTCTCGTCCAAGTCTTTGGTTGCCTCTTCACTCACGTTGGGAATATCAGATGTCAGCTCCTCCATACCACGCTTTGTATCGCGTACCTCCATAATGTATTCATCCACATGTATAGAAGTGAATACATCTTCGCGCAACATTCTCTCGGAGAGAACAATAGCATCTTCAAAGTTATACCCTTTCCAAGGCATAAAGGCCACCTTTAGGTTGCGACCCAATGCCAATTCTCCATTTCGGGTGCCGTATCCTTCGGTAAGGATTTGACCGGGAACCACTTTATCGCCTTTTCGCACCAAGGGCTTAAGGTTGATGGAGGTGTTCTGATTGGTTTTACGATAGATAGGTAGGGTATAGACGGTTACTTCGGGGTCAAAACTAACAAAACGATCGTCCTCAGAGAGTTCATATTTAATATGAATCTCGTTGGCATCGACGTAAATTACATCGCCTTTTCCTGTTGCGGTGATTTGGGTGCGGCTGTCGTGCACTACGGGCCCTTCAAGGCCGGTGCCTACAATGGGCGCTTCGGATTGGACCAACGGAACCGCCTGACGCATCATATTCGATCCCATCAATGCGCGGTTTGCATCATCGTGCTCCAAGAACGGAATCAACGAAGCTGCGATAGAAGCGATTTGTGTA
>JAITFU010000133.1 GCA_031281125.1 Prevotellaceae bacterium
ATTGGGCACGCCGCCGCAAATATCAAAGATCACTTTACTGATGGGTGTTCCCATGGGTACCTCAACCAGTCCCGACTTGGCAATTTTACCCGTAACGGCAAAAACCTTTGTCCCTTTGGCCTTTTCGGTTCCAAGGGCTGCATACTTATCGGCTCCCTGCATAATAATGGCGGGTACATTGACGTAGCTCTCCACATTGTTGATGTTGGTGGGTTGACCCCAAAGCCCCTTTTCGGCGGGGAAGGGGGGCCTCTTTTCGGGCATTCCGCGTTTTCCCTCAATGGAGGCCAACAGTGCAGTCTCCTCTCCGCATACAAAAGCTCCGGCGCCCTCTTTTACGTAAATGTCAAAGTCAAAACCGTTGATTCCGATAATATTTTTTCCCAGATAATTTTTTTGATGCGCTTGAGCCAACGCTATTTTCAACCGTTTGATTGCCAATGGATATTCTGCTCTGCAATAGATAATCCCCTGGGAAGCGCCAATCGCGCGCCCCGCAATGAGCATCCCCTCAATCACGCCATGCGGATCGCCCTCTAAAATCGAACGATCCATAAAAGCGCCCGGGTAGCCTTCGTCGGCGTTACACACCACGTATTTAGGTGTAGCTGTTTGTTTGGCAGCTAATTGCCACTTTACACCGGTGGGAAAACCGCCCCCTCCGCGCCCCCTCAGCCCGCTTTTGAGTATCTCGTCTATAATCTCTCCGGCACTCCAATCCTTGATCTTTTGGAGCGCTTGATAACCGCCCGTCGCTTCATAATCCTGTATGCGTTCAGGATTGATCACTCCACAGTTACGCAACGCCCACTTTGTCTGTTTGTTAAGGAAACTGTTTTCACGCGCCTCAAAATCAGGCGACCAATAGACCTCCTCTTGCAAAATCCGGCGCTGTCCTACATGAGAGGCCACGATCCGATCGATCTTTTCCGGTGTTACCTCGCCGTAAATAACGCTTTTTCTGTCCATATCAATCTGTACCAACGGCTCGCAGTAGCACATACCAATGCAGTTGGTCTTTTCGAGTACAAACGATTGGGGGTACTGATCGCCCAACAGGATCAGTCGGTCCATGACCTTTTGGGCACCTGCGGCAAGCCCGCAACTTCCCATCCCCACTTTTATCACCATTTTATCCATATTATTCAATTTTTTTAACCACTTGAACCGCCAAATTTCCGTTGAGTTTTCCATAGGTATCCTCGCCAATCATTATGGCCGGCGCCAAAGAGCAACATCCCAAACATGACACTGATTCTAAGGTAAACTTCCCGTCCGGTGTAGTCTCTCCATCTTTTACGCCAAGAAAAGCCGATATCTCTGACATCACTTCATTGGCATTCTGTACGTGGCAAGCCGTTCCTTTACACACTTTTACCGAATGTTTTCCGGCGGGCGCCAATTTAAACTGTGCATAAAAAGTGGCCACCGCATAGAGTTCGCTCACAGGGTAGTGTAAGGTGGCTTCAAGATACTCCATTGCGCTTTTAGGCAGGTAGGTATAAACCGATTGCACCTCTTGCAACAGCGCAATGAGCGCTCCCTTTTTCTCTTTATACTTGGCAACAATTTCTTTGATCAAATTGAGATCAACCTCCTGATGTGTTGCGGTTTGTACAGGAGGGGCGATTCGCTGTATTCTCATATAGAGTGTGTCTGTTTAAAATAATAATCGGCAAATGTAGCGTTTATTTACGATTTATCATGGTTTCTATGATTCCGGCGTAATAAAAGGGAATGTTGTAGAGATAGAATGTTTTTCCTTTGGGAGTAACGACTTTATCAATAGAAAACTTTCCGGACCAAATACGGACAGCAGTAGTATGATCAACTTCATCCATAAACAGATGCAGCGAACGGAGTTTTGAATTGTGTCCCGATTTTACTTCAACGGGAATGATTTGATTGTTGTGTTGTATGATAAAGTCAACTTCGGCCTCAGAACTGTGGGCGTTGCGTACCCAAAAATTTCTTCGATCAGGAAAAAGGATGTTTCCCGATAAAAGTTCTTGACCAACAATATGCTCAGCGATATTTCCTCGCCAAGCGTCAGCAACATCTTTTACGTGAAAAAGCTCCTTTTGTATTCCGGCTACATAATTAACAATGCCGGTATCTAACCACAGCAGCTTGGGTGAACGTTTTAATTCCGGTAAGATAGGTGCCCGATAACCGCTGTTCGGATAAACCAATTCGAGCAACATTGCCCTTTCTAATAATCGAAACGCTTCTCCAACCTCTCTTGAACGATAATCGGATTCGCCAAAACGTTCAAATTTAATTCGTTGACCAGCATAATTCCATCCTGTTTTGACAATATGCCTCAGAATGTGACGCATGGAGTCTGTTTGAGCGTATTTTTCTGTATCATCTTGATAGCCTGATAGTAAGCTATTGTATATCCTTCCTAATGCAAGTACATCTCTATTTTGGGTGTATTGGGCTACCACTTCGGGCATACCTCCAATAAGTGCGTACTGGTTGAATAGATTGATTGCCATCGGGTGAAGAGATTCAGGTATTTTTCCTGCCTGCTGCGCTTTTTTCAACTCGACATTTCCCATCGCCCCCAAAAATTCATTGAACGAGCATGGGTGAACAGCCATATATTCGACACGACCCACAGGAAACGAGATTTGTCTGCCAACAAGACTTTCGAGTAACGAACCTGCTGCAACCACGTGTAACTGAGGAGTTTTTTCGTAAAAATACCTTAATAGCGAAACGGCGCGAGGTGAATTTTGGATCTCATCAATAAAAAGCAGAGTAGGGGTATCTTTTCGTTCCACCCCATTGACAAGATAGATTCCGGTCAGCAGCGTCTCCATATTTTCATAAAACTCAAACAGTCGAATGTGCTCCGGCTCTTCCAGGTTAAGTTTGAGGTAAAGTGGAAAATCGACCCCAAACTGATCGACAAGAGTGGTTTTCCCTACCTGACGGGCACCGCGTAAAACAAGTGGCTTCCTTTTGCTACGCTTGCTCCATTCTTGTAAATTACTGATTATATTCCGATAAATCATTTATTTGTAATAAAACAACGGTACAAATATACAAAATTTGTAATAAAACAACGGTATAAGTGCAACAAATTTGTAATAAAACAACGGCAACCATTCACCCATCACCACCAAATAATGCGACAAATGTAGTGTTCCTAAATCATATCATATACGCAACGGATGGAATAACCGTTAGATCTCAAGGAAGATTCTACTGAGAAAGTGCTGCTGTTTAGGAGCATGTAGTAGGCGTTGGTAGCGCCATCGAAATTCCGAGACAAATACCACCCGCTAGAACCTGCATTGTGGAGTGTTCCGTCAGCGGATGAGCGGAAGCCGGCGGCGGGGAAAAAGAGGGAGGCGTGGGTAACCGTATTAAAAAAGAGGCGTCCGCGGTAAGCCACGTCGTCGTTACCTGCCGAAACGGTAGAGAGCGGTTCGCCGGTGACGCTGGTGACAATCATACTGCGATCAAAGAAACCGTCTGCATAGAAACCAAAAACGTGATCCATGTTGGCATCGGCCGAAGAAATAGAGCTAAAAATTGATGTACCTATCATATCGCCTCTGTTTGGTGTGGATGTACATACAAAAAAAGGCGTTGCCTCACTTCCATGCGCTCGATTATAAGGATCCTCACCCACGATCCAAGCCGGAGAGATGATGGGATCTTGTGGAGGGTACGAAACAGGTGTACTAGGGGTGCCATAACCCCATTGGTAAAAGTAACCCGCTTTGGTAGGATAATCGACCATTTTGTTGAAACCGCCGTATAGAGTAAAGTTGGAATAACTGCCTGTATTGTAAGGATTAATGTAATAATATTGATACGATGATGTGCCCGAATGGATAAGACCCATCCCATGGCCCTGACGAATGAATATCTTTTGGTGTTTGGGCAACCCATCCAGATTGTACGACAACAGCACTACTGCGTAGCGGGCAGCATTGTTAGGCGAGTTGAATGCCGTAAATGTACTCTTTATTCCAATGCGAAAGAGAATGTCGCCGCCTGATGCCACGTTGCCGTTTACTGTTTGGGCGGTACCAAGAAGCTGATAATCTTCTGCATTTGAGATGGATGCTTTGGCAATAACGGAACTGAAATCGATGCCGCGGTCAGCCAGTGAAGCGGCGTCCAACAGGTCGGTATCTAAAACAATGTCATCGGCAGCCCATTTGGTGGCATCCATCCACAAAACCGATGCTTTCCACTTGCCAATGTGGGCGGGGTCGGTAATGTTGGCAATGCGGATAATACGCTCGCCTGTTTCCGTGGCGCGCCAATAGGCTCCCACATAGCTATTTGGGAGTAGTGTGCCGCCGTCTGTAATGGTTGCCGGATCAATATCCTGAATAACGGTAAAGGTCTCTGTTAACACACCGGCGGTAATGGTTATAGTGGCGGTGAGCGGGGTGCTTCCGGTGTTGTCTGCTTTGGGATAGACGCTGATGGTGGTGGTTCCGCTTCCTCCTGTGTCAACCGACAAGGTGAGCCAGCCCGGAATGCCCGATGCCGTCCATAATGTCTGATTGGTGGTGATGGTAAGATTATCTGTACCAACGCCCACGCCGCTTTGGTCATGTTCAAAATAAAGAGTGGGTGGCGTAACGGTAAGCGTGGCCGCAACCGGACGCGGAGCGGGCTGAAATACGTAAATAATCAACTGATTCCCTGCTGTATCAACAATCACCACTTTGTCCTCGCGGGACGCGCCGGTATCGTTCTCTTCAGCAATAAGGGTGATATCTGTATCGTCCACCCCTCCTGGTCCGTTCATTGGATCTACCGACACCCAGTCGGGTTTACTGATTACTTTCCAAGCCAAAAGGCTGTAAATGGGAACAATGATTGTTTCGCCACTGGGATCAAACTCTACATACTCATCTTGCAGAGAGATCAAAGCGAGCGTATCCGTCACGCAATCAGATGGATTACAGCCCCAAAAAAGCAGGACCGAAAGTATAAAAAAGGGTAAAAGTTTACGTTTCATTATTATTGTCTTAAAAGTGTAGTCTCTTCTCCGTCATTAAATCGAACAACAAGAAAGATCTTGTTTATTTCCACAATTTTAGGCGGTTTTTGCTCATTCGCTTGAAGTTCCTCTTTAATCGAAGGGAGAAGAAACTGCGAAAGATATTCTGTCACCTCTGCTTTTGTTTCGGGATCGGTTATATTTGGCTCAACCAATTCAAGAGTGGTTTGGTCTAATGCATAATTATACTGAATACAGGAGTCTACTACGCTCCATGTTCCTGACACAACTATTTTTAGCTCCATGTCATATTCGTCCCAATCTTCATCAAACATAACCCCTTTCAAAACCGTTTCTTCTGTGCACGATTTGTCTGCATTAAATTTTTCCACACTTTCGATAGTAGAAACCTGAAAATCACCAAAATCACTTTCATCTTCGGATAATATCTGTATATGATAATACGATCCTACAAGGTTTTTTGATAATTTGGCATCAGCTTTGGCTGATTGGTTTGAGGAATTGAAAATGCAGGCGCTAAAGCCAAAGACAAGGGCAATACATAATAGCAATGTGTTTAATCTTCTCATAATTTTGTGTTTAAGTGATAAATAATTGATTGTTTTTTTGTTCTAATCGGCAAAAATAATAATAATAAACAACATAACAAATAATTGGCTCAAAGTTGATCACAGGTTTGATAGGCAAGGCACACCACCTTCCCGTCCATAGTAGAGGCAATCACCCTATCTTCGGAGATGGGGAAAACATGGTTGATCACTGTATTGGATATCTTTCGCGCCCAAAGTACACGGCTGCCGTCCCTGCTTACGGCATGCACTTTTCCAACGCTCGAAGGGACAAAAATGGCGTTTCCGTTGGCCAATATTTCGGCAGGCGCCAGATCCATATCGGAGTCGTTGGGTAAGGCGCAACGCCACAATACCCGGCCGTTTTCAGACTGGGTATCTATTCCAACCAACTCATTGGTCAACATTGTTTTGATGTAGAGTGTTTTCTTATCGGGAGAGAGGCCCTGACTTTCGCGTCCCTTGGTATCGCGATCTTCCCAAATCACGGCTCCTGTCTGTTTGTCCAATGCTCGTGTAATGCGCTCAGGGGTAGTGATAAATATCTTTCCAAAGGCTTCAACGGGAAAGTTGGCCGCTGCAGAGAGGTTGCGGTTGGGGCCATTTACCCATTTCCAAACCAAAGAGCCGTCTTTTCGGTTGAGGGCATAAAACTCATTACCCCAAGAACCTATATACACTTTTGTATCATCGGCGTGGGGTCGGGCTTCAATAAAGTTCTCAATTCCCGTGTATATCCATTTTTCTTTTCCTGTTTGAAAATCAAGGGCGTAAAACTTTCCGCAAGAACTTCCTATATAGAGATCATTATCAACAACAAGGGGGCATGCTACAATACCCTTTTCGGTTTGATATTTCCATATCAAAATACCGCTCTCAGAATCAATGCAATAGATATTCCCATCTGTGGATGCACACACTACTTTTCCATTGCTGTAGTAGGGAAAAGAGTAGATACGACCTTCTGTTGGGTATTTCCAAAGCAAAGAACCATCTATGGCAGAGATCGCTTTGATCACTCCGGGTGCAGTGGCATAAAAAATGCGCGATCCGTCAAAAGCAAAACCGCTTCCAATATCTCCGTCATCCTGAAACTGCCACGCCACATCCACATTGGGATAATTGTCATTAAATGAATAATCGGGACGAGATGGCACGATATTTTTGTCCACATTTTTCAAAACAAGACTCTTCCATGGTTCTGCTTCTGTTTGTCCTCCAGCCATTCGTCCAAATATTTGAAACTGTC
>JAITFU010000110.1 GCA_031281125.1 Prevotellaceae bacterium
CCAATAATCTGCACCTATCAGCCCGATAAGTGCTCTCTTAGATTTTGTTGTAATTTATTGAATAACTAAAATATATATAAAATATCAATTAAAAAACCAAATTATTTACGTATGAAAAAAAAGCTATTAATTCTTTTCGGGCTCCTTGTATGTTTTGCAGGTATTACAGTGGCCGCAGTAAATGCTTCATCTAGTACACAGTTCGGCACTGGTGAAGACAAGTATTATATTGATATGGGAGAGTGTACCGGGTGCGCTACCTGCGTTTCAGTGTGTAAGGCAGAAGCCATCTATCCCACCTTGGATATCTATCAAATTAATCAGGAAAAATGTACAAGGTGTGGAGAGTGTAAAGAAGTCTGCCCAAATGATGCTATTAAGACGTGGTAATTCCCAATAATCTTATGGATTGCAGTAGTGACACCCTTCTTCATTGCTCCACATAGATGGCAATACTACTGACTGTTCGCTACAGTGATCTACAATTTTTGTGGAGACAATCCCTTTACTGGTATTTGTCATCAAAATGATGGGGTGATTGTTCACCATCCAAACCACCAACATCACCTCTCCAAAATGGAACAACGAGGTAAAGACCTCTAAGTCATTTTGTTTATCCGTTTCCGTGCTTGCAGTTCCCAAGTACGGATGCGGTCTTTGTACAGATTATGTGCGTTTTGCTTGACAATGTCGAGAGCTGCGTCTGAATTACCTTCCCAGCGACGGCAGCAATAGACCACCTCATAAACCCTGCCAATCTGATAGTGGCGGGAAAAGCGCAACCCAAGTGCGTAGTCTTCTCCGTAACTTGTGTTGGGCAAATTAATCTGACGAAGGATGGGGGTATAAAATGCTCTTGGTGCGCCTAATCCGTTAATTCTAAGTGCATTATTGCGTCCGTTTTCCGGTGTCCACTCTTTGTGGTCAATAATACCGGGCGGGATGGTCTCCATCTCAAAGTTGGTCATGCGGTAGGTACCCACCACCATGGCGCAGTTTTGTTCATAGAATGCAGTTACCATTTTGGTAAGTGTAGTTTCGTCTGAATAGACATCATCGCTATCAAGTTGAATAGCAAATTTTCCGCATTTTGGATGGTGAACGCCCATGTTCCAGCAGCCGCCAATGCCCAAGTCGAAACGGTCGGGGATAATGTGCACCAAGCGGGGGTCGGTGTTGTATTTGGCAATAATATCGGAGGTGCCGTCTGTGGAGTGGTTATCTACAATGATCAGGTTAAAAGGGAAATCTGTTTGTTGGATAAGCACCGATTGAATGGCATCATTAATCGTTTTTACACGGTTAAAAACAGGAATAATCACCGAGGCTTCGTATTCAAATGGAGTCTCTTGAAACTTAATGGGGGTAAATGTTGGCTCCAAGAAACCGCCTACTGCTTTTAAGTGTTGCGTACACGCTTTTTCCATATCGATTTGCACAGCACGATTTTTGGGATCAACGTAATCAAATATCTTTTGTCCCGATTTGCGCGTATCTGTCTCAACCTCCGTATAGAGGTATTCGTTAATGTGTACAAGGGGGGCAAAACGTGAAACCGACAGGCGAAGGTTGTAAAGCCCTGCAAAAGGATACTCCTCTTTGGTTTGCGCTACAGCGTTTTTGAGCGTGTGGCTGCGGTAGAGGAGGAGTGAACCAAAGTTAAAGTCGTCCCGCAGACTGCCCTCTTGACAGGCGATCAGAGGCATGGCTTTACGTTGACCGTCAACAATCTGATAATGATCGGCATACACCATTCCGGCGCCTGTATCTTCTGCCAAACCAATTAGGCGTTCCAATGCAAAGTATCCAACTTGGAGTGTGGTGTATTTTGTATAGATAAGTGCAAACTCTTTGTTGCAATGTGTGGCGATTTGGGCTACGGTTTGGCTCGATGTGAGGGTTTCGATTTTGATCACCGGAAATCCAAGCGTGTGGCAATCGCTATCTGCACCTGCAACCAAAAGAAATATCTGATCGACACAAGGAGGGTCTTTGAGTTGGGTTATAGTTGGCGTAACTTGTTCTGCACTAAGGGCGGGAATAAAACAGTTGATTTTTTTCATATTGTGGTGGTTATTGTTTGGCTTTGGTTTGAAGGGGTTGTAGGCTCTCTTTAAAAAATTGATCTTGAAGGAGTAGGGCGCTTTGATCTTCTTTGACGGATTTAATCAGTTTGGCCAACGATCGGCTGCACGACTCCAAGCTTAATTCTCCAATTTCCGGGTTGGCTTCTCGTGCGTCTCCGGCATAGTGGTTGGGGAATTGGGCATACCACCAAATTCCTGTTTGGAGAGAGGGAAACTCTTTTTTTAATGCCAATCGACTGAGGTCTTTACCTGATTCGTCGTGGGCGCGGTCAATCTTTACAAGGTCGGGGCGAATGGCAAGAATGATGCTTGTTTCAACCTCTCCCGCATGACCATCAAAGTCGGTTTTTCGCAGGGCAGCAATTCTCTTTTGTGTTTCGGAATCTGAAGATGTTGAGAAGGCAAACACCACGTAATCCCTTGGGGTGGCCAACTGTACCTGACAAAAGTATTGTAAAAAGGCGTTATTTCCTCCATGTCCATTGACCAAGATGATCTTTTTAATGCCGTTACGGGCAATCTCGCGACAAGTTTGGTCAAGTAGTTGGTATAAAAGTTCCGGACTGTATGCAATGGTGCCCGGTTGTTGTTGGGCCTCAAAAATTTGACCGGCAAAATAGAAGGGAAAAACAATACAATACTCCTTTTGGGCGGCACGGAAACACTCTTCACGAGCCGAAAAGACGTCTGTGCCAAGCGGAAGGTGTTGACCATGTTTTTCAAGCACCCCCATTGGCACAAGGCAAACGCCCTTAGATTGTTGAACGGCCAAGGAAAAATCTGATGAAGTGAGCTCTTCCCATGCAGAGGAGAGCGGTTGGGCATGCAAAGAGGCAACAAAGAGCAGTAGTGTAGTGATAGAGAGTAATGAGCGCATAACTTTTAAAAATTTTGTATCAATAATTCCAATAATATCTGTAAAAATAGAAATTATTTCATTACCTTTGCTAAGTTATGGAAATTACGGCGGAAAATATTTTGTGGCTTGGCTCTATTTTATTATTTTTAAGCATTTTAACAACTCGTGCCGGACATCGGTTTGGGGTGCCTGCATTGTTGCTTTTTTTGGGGGTGGGTATGCTGGTGGGGAGCGATGGATTGGGAATTGTGTTTTCCAACCAAAGGGATGCCCAATTTATTGGGATGATTGCCCTGATCATTATTTTATTTTCCGGAGGGATGGATACCAAGTATAGCGACATTAAGCCCGTGGCTACGCAAGGTGTGGTATTGGCCACTTTTGGTGTTCTTTTGACTGCACTCTTTACCGGCTTGTTTATCTATTTGGTGACCGGTTTTTTACCGGAAGGATATAGATTTAATTTGTTGGAGTCTTTCCTTTTGGCATCTGTAATGTCCTCTACCGATTCTGCATCTGTTTTCTCTATTTTAAGAAATAATGGAGTTACTCTAAAGCAAAATATGAGGCCGCTGCTCGAATTAGAGAGCGGGAGCAATGACCCTATGGCTTATATGCTCACCATTGTATTGATTCAAGCCATTACCACCCAAAGCAGTAACTGGGCGCAGATGGTGGGACTCTTTTTTTATCAGTTGATTATGGGGGCGGTTTGCGGTTACTTATTGGGAAAAATTTGCAACAGGGCCCTTAGAAGATCGGGTTTGCAAACGGAGGCGCTCTATCCCATCATGATTTTGGCTTTTGCCTTTTTTACCTTTGCCATTACCGAAAAGATCAATGCAAACGGGTACTTGGCTGTGTATGTGGGCGGTCTGGTAGTGGGAAATGTTCGTTATTCCCAAACGGAAGGCATCCGTAACTTTTTTGACGGAATGGCATGGTTGGCGCAAATCATCATCTTTCTCACACTTGGACTTTTGGTCAATCCGCTCGAACTTCTTCCGATTGCCGGAATCGGTTTAATGGTAGGAGTATTTATGATATTGATTTCGAGACCGTTGGCTGTATTTGCCTGCTTGGCTCCATTTAGGAAGATGACAAAGGCCGCCCGTCTATTCACCTCATGGGTAGGACTTAGGGGCGCCGTGCCGATCATATTTGCCACTTATCCATTAGTGGCAGAGATTCCAAAGGCACCCATCATGTTTAACATAGTCTTTTTTATCACCATCATCTCATTGGTGGTTCAAGGCACTACTATTCCCATAGTGGCGCGTTGGTTAAAATTGGGCGAGCCGGTTACTGTTTAACCCATGGTTCACCTTGGGGCTCGTGTGCGGGGGTAAACGCATTACCAACAAGCAGTGACTTTTTATCGGCAGAGAGGTACCACCACATAATAGCTATTTTGCCTACTGAATAGGGAGTACCGTCAGATTGGAGGGGACTATACGAACCGGTTTTATTGGTCAACTTCCCGGAAATTCTACAACCGATAGGATAGGTGGAAGCAAATGCTCCTGTAGTCGTTACCTTCTTCCATGATAACTCTTCCATGGTATAAGTATCGCCACCATCAGACAAAAAAGTGAATTTATCGGCAGAAATTGTTACTTTTTGCCAATGGCTGTCATAAGCATACTCCCATGTGCCAAAAAAATCCGGATTGGGATCCGTTACAAATGCATCCGGGCTGCATCCGGCACCGCTTAGTACAAGACCCAAGATAAGGGTCAGGAGAGAATAGATCATTTTTTTCATGATTGTTTGGGTGTTAAATTTAGAAAGCAAAGGTATATAAAAAAACATTACATACATAGTTTTTTTCAATTTAGATAGAAGAAGCTGTCACTTTGGTAACACCTCTTGCCATCTTTACCAAAAGGGTATCTCCCTCCATTACCCCCATTTGGATAATGGCTTCCGATAGGGGATCTTCTAAATGCCTCTGAATAGCTCGTTTAAGCGGACGGGCGCCATAATGGGGATCAAATCCCTGCTCTGCTACAAATCGCTTTGCCTTTGGATCTATTTGGAGTCGATAACCAACCTGCTCCATCCGTTTATAGAGATCGTCCAACTCAATGTCAATGATCCGGAAAATATCTTTTTGATTGAGCGGTCTAAAGATAATTTGCTCGTCCACCCGATTAAGAAATTCGGGATTAAAGGTCTTTTCCAACGCTTTTTGAATAATGTTCCGGCTATTCTCCTCCACGTTTCGTTTGGTGGCGTTGGCAAATCCAACTCCCTGTCCCACCTCTTTCAGCTCACGGCTGCCAATGTTGGAGGTCATGATGATGACGGTATTTTTAAAGTCGATATGTCGCCCGTTACTATCGGTAAGTCGCCCTTCGTCAAAGAGTTGTAAAAGAAGGTTAAAAATATCGGGGTGCGCCTTTTCAATCTCGTCCAACAGCACTACGCAATAGGGCTTTCGCCTCACCTTTTCGGTAAGTTGGCCGCCCTCTTCGTAACCCACATACCCGGGAGGCGCTCCAATCAATCGGCTTACGGCAAACTTTTCCATATACTCGCTCATGTCAATGCGTACCAGATTATCCACCGACTCAAAGAGATATTCCGTAATCACTTTTGCTAATTGCGTCTTACCCACGCCTGTAGGACCAAGAAAAAGGAAGGTTCCAATGGGTTTGTTGGGGTCTTTTAGTCCGGCTCGATTGCGCTGAATGGCGTGTACCATTCGTTTGACCGCTTCATCTTGACCAATAATTCGACTTTTAATCACCTCTGACATTTGAATCAACCTTTTGCTTTCGGATTCAGCAACACGATTAATGGGTACGTTGGCCATCATCGAGACCACCTCTGCTACGTTCTCCTCATTCACCACTTGCCTCGTCATCCCGTTCTCCTTCTCCCACGTTTTTCTCAATTTGGATAAGGCATTGGCTTGCTCGCGCTCCATATCGCGAAGCGCTGCCGCCTCTTCAAATAGATTTTGTGAGACGGCTACTCTTTTTTTGTCGCTGACAAGCTCAAGTTGATGCTCCATTTCCTTTATATTATCAGGCGTATGGATGTTTGCAAGGTGTACACGGGAACCTGCTTCGTCCAAGGCATCAATCGCTTTGTCGGGAAGACAACGGTCGGTAATGTATCTCTGGGTAAGATAGACGCACGATTTGAGGGCGAGATCTGTGTAGGTTACTTTGTGGTGCTCTTCATACCTTGATTTAATATGGTGCAAAATATGGATCGTCTCATCAAAATTGGTTGGATTAACCATCACCTTTTGAAAACGGCGCTCTAACGCTCCGTCCTGTTCAATGTATTCTCTGTATTCGTCTAGTGTTGTGGCGCCTATACACTGAATCTCTCCTCGTGCCAAGGCTGGTTTTAGCATATTGGCAGCATCCAACGAGCCTACGGCGCCACCTGCCCCCACCAAAGTGTGCATCTCGTCAATAAAGATTACGACATGGGGGTTTTTGCGCAGTTCTGCCATAACAGACTTCATACGCTCTTCAAACTGACCTCGGTATTTGGTGCCTGCTACCAACGAACCTAAGTCCAAAGAGACGATTCGCTTATCTATTAATAACCTTGAAACATTTTTTTGGGCAATCCTAATGGCAAGTCCCTCCACAATAGCCGATTTTCCCACCCCCGGATCGCCAATCAGCACAGGATTGTTCTTCTTTCTCCTTCCCAACACCTGCGCCAAACGTTCGATCTCCTTTTGGCGTCCCACCACCGGATCTAACTTATCTAACATGGCTGCCAAAGTGAGGTCAAAGCCAAAGCTGTCTAAAACAGGCGTATCGCTCGACTTTGGAGCGTTGGTATTCCTCTTAGATGAACGATTATCCGGAGATTTCTCAAAGAGAGGTTCAACGCTATCCAACACATCTCCTTCTAGTTCAGAGGATTCTAATATCCTTTTTCTCACACTTTCGTACGTAACGTCCGATTCGGCCAATATGTGGACACCAAAGCTATTATCGTTTTTTAGGATGGCCATCAACAGATGGATGGCGCTGGGTTCCATTTCACGAAGATTTCGGGCTTCGAAAAATACCATATTCAGGGTGTTTTCTGCTGATGGAGAGAGCGATATGCGTGCTGTATGTTCAAAGGCAATCATCTCTCCCACCTTTAGACGCGCCTCCATTCGCTCTTTTAGCTCCTCCCTTTGAATGCCCATCAACGAGAGCATCCGCTGGGCGGCGTTACTTTGGTGGCGAATAATCCCCAGAAGGAAGTGATCGGGGGTGGTGATAATGCTTCCGAGACGCATAGCTTCTTCACGGCTATATGTAAGAATATCACGTAGTTCAATAGTCAGACGTAAGTTCATGGCAAGTAAATACGCACAAAAGTAACAAAAATTCAAGAATTATATATATATTAGCGCTCTTTTTGAAACGATTTTTTTATATATTAATAAGGCCAAGACAAGATGTCAGAAGAAGTTAATGAACAGATAGAAAGGATTGTAAAGATCAATATTGAGGAGGAGATGAAGAGCGCTTATATCGATTATTCGATGTCGGTGATTGTTTCACGCGCCCTGCCCGATGTACGGGACGGATTAAAGCCTGTACACAGAAGGGTTCTTTTTGGAATGTCGGAATTGGGGTTAAGTGCATCAAAACCATATAAAAAGTCTGCACGTATTGTGGGCGAGGTGTTGGGAAAATACCATCCGCACGGCGATTCGAGCATTTATGAAACGATGGTACGAATGGCCCAGGAGTGGAGTTTGCGTTACTTATTGGTGGATGGTCAAGGAAACTTTGGTTCTGTGGATGGAGACGATCCTGCGGCGATGCGTTATACAGAGGCGCGCCTATTAAAGATTGCAGAAGAGGCTTTGGCCGATTTGGATAAGGATACCGTTGACTTTCGCCTCAATTTTGACGACTCATTAGAGGAACCCACCGTTTTACCGGGTAAAGTTCCGTTGCTGTTGCTCAACGGCGCGTCAGGGATTGCAGTAGGAATGGCCACCAATATGCCGCCCCACAATTTGCGCGAGATTGCCGCAGCGATTTGTGCCTATATCGACAACAGAGAGATAAGCATCGAAGAACTGATGGTATTTGTAAAGGGACCCGATTTTCCGACCGGAGGCGCCATTTACGGTTTATCCGGAATCAAAGACGCATTTGAGACGGGGCGCGGACGTATTGTGATGAGGGCCAAAACCGATGTAGAGGTATCGTCCACCGGAAGGGAGACGATTGTGGTGAATGAGATACCCTATATGGTCAATAAGCGCGAGATGATTGAAAAGATCGCAGAATTGGTAGAGGATAAAAAGATCGAGGGCATCGCATACGTGAATGACGAAAGCGACCGCAACGGTATGCGCATTGTGATCAAACTCAAGATGGGGGCAATTGCCAATGTGGTACTTAATAACCTCTATAAACTGACGCAGTTACAGTCTTCATTTTCTGTAAACAACATTGCTTTGGTGGACGGTCGTCCCCGATTGCTAAACCTCAAGCAGCTAATTAAATACTATGTTCGCCATCGCCACGAAGTGGTGTTGCGGCGGACAAGGTTTGAATTGAATCAGGCAGAGAAGCGGGCGCACATCCTCGAAGGTTTGGTCAAGGCGCTTGACATATTAGACGAGATTATTGCACTGATCCGTGCCTCCCAAACAGTAGAAGAGGCGTGGAACGGGTTAATGACTTCGTTTGATTTTACTGAAATTCAGGCCAAGGCAATTGTTGAGATGCGTTTGCGCCAGTTGACCGGTATGGAGCGGGATAAGCTCATTGCCGAATACAACGAGTTGATCAAACTAATAGCTTCTCTCCGTCAACTGTTAGAAAATGAGGATCTTCAAATGAAGGTGATCAAAGATGAGCTGAATGAAGTGGCCAATCGTTTTGGCGACGAACGCCGCACTATTATTGAACCCTCAGAAGGGGAGTTTAATCCCGAAGATTTCTATTCGGATGAGGACGTGGTGATTACCATATCTCACTTGGGTTACATGAAACGGACCCCCCTTACGGAGTTTCGCCTCCAAAATCGGGGCGGAGTGGGCGCCAAAGGGAGCGTTACGCGGGACGAAGACTTTATTGAACACATCTATGTGGCCAACACCCACAGCACTATGCTCTTCTTTACTCAAAACGGAAGGTGTTACTGGTTAAAGGTGTATCAAATTCCCGAAGGCGCTAAGGCCTCTAAGGGAAGGGCAATTCAAAATGTGATCAATATTGATCCGGAAGATAAGGTGTGCGCCTACATCAACGTAAAAAATCTAACCAACGAAGATTATATCAATAATAACTTTATCGTACTGTGTACCAAGCGCGGAACTGTAAAGAAGACCTCTTTAGAAGCCTATTCGCGTCCCCGTGTAAACGGCGTCAATGCCATTACCGTTCGCGACGGGGACGAACTGTTAGAAGCAAGATTAACCACCGGACATTCGGAGATCTTGCTGGCAGGAAAAGAGGGGAAATGCGTAAGATTTAACGAAACGCAGGTGCGTCCCATTGGGAGAACCGGGGCGGGTGTGCGCGGAATCAACATTTCTGAGGAGGACGAGGTGATTGGCATGGTTTGTGTAGATACAGATGTAACAGAGGGAATGGTCCCGTCTCATATTATGGTAGTAAGCGAAAACGGATATGGAAAGCGTTCCGGTTTGGAAGATTACAGAATTACCAATCGCGGAGGAAAAGGCGTTAAGACGTTGAACATTACGGAGAAAACCGGTAAGTTGATCGCCATTAAGGATGTGGGGGACAATAACGATTTGATGATTATCAATCGTTCGGGAATTACGATCCGATTGGCCGTTTCGGATGTACGGGTAGCCGGAAGGGCGACTCAGGGTGTCAGACTTATTCAATTGCGTGAAAACGACACGATTGCTGCGGTTTGCCGCGTAAATAAAAGTGAAGAAAAATTAAACTAATAATAATCTAAAAAATTTATGAAAAAGATTTTTTTATTTGCCCTAATACTGACAGTTACTCAGTTAGGTGCTCAAAACAAAGAAGCGGATGCCGTACTAAAAGCGTATGAAAAATCCAAAACGGAACTTGCCGGAAAAAAGGCTCAGGATGCTGCCGCATGGGTCTCCTTTGGCAAAAATATCACATCCGTTTATGATCAACCTTCCAAAAACTTATTAATCGGACTCTCAACTATTGAGGTAAAGGTGGTACTCAAGGATCAACGTTCTTCCGGCTCTGAAAAACAAACGGTGGACGGAGAGGAGTACGAGGTGGTTCACTATCTTGATAAAGACCTCTATTACGATCCAAATGGCATCCTATCCTTTTGGGTGGTAACCAAACACCTGATGCCTCAAGATCTGTTGTCCGAGGCGTTTGATGCCTTTGCAAAAGGGTATGAATTTGATGCTAAGGGATCGCAAAAGAAAAACCTGACAGAAGGGTTATCTAATCTTCAGCAACGCTATATTACTGAAGCAATGACCTCCTATTCGTTAGGCAATTACTCACGCTCTTCCCAAAGCTTTGGAAAATCTATCCAATGTGGAGAGCATCCTGTTCTCAATAAAATAGATACTATTGTAGTCTATTATACTGGATTGACTGCATTCCATGCCAAAGAGTTCGAAAGGGCCATTACCTATCTCAACCGTGCGATCGATATGGGTTTTGCGCAAGATGGCGCCACATACTCCTTTCTTGCTGAAAGTTATAAAGCGTTAGATCAGCCTGAGATGTTTGAATCTACGCTCACTAAAGGATTTACTAAGTATCCTTCTAACCAAGGAATTTTGATTTCGCTGATCAATATGTATCGGGAGAACGATGTCGATCCGGAAAAAGTCATGGAGTTTATTCATGTAGCCCAAGAGAATGAGCCAAATAACGAAAGTTTGTTTTATGCAGAAGCAGATGTGTGGCGTAAATTGGGCAATACAGAAAAAGCATTGGAATTATTTGAAAAATCGGTCGAAATTAATCCCAATTACTTTTTTGGATATTACAGTATGGGCTCACTGTTTTATGATCTTGCTTATGAAGCTCAAAATAAAGCTTCTGAGGAGTTAGACGATGCTAAATATTATGCCTTACTTGATGAACTTGAAGCCAATCTGTTAAAAGCGGTGGAACCCTTTGAGAAGTGCTTCCTCCTCATTGAAGATCCTGATGCAAAAGCCGAGATAGCTAACTATCTTAAAACCATTTATTACCGAATGATTGGTAAAAATGAAGAGCTTTATACTCCTTTGTATGAGAAGTATAGGGATATTTCTGAAAAGAAATAATTGAAAACACTTGTCAGTTATTTGATGTAATGAACAACATCATTTATTAATGAATTATGATAAAGAACACACTAAAATTTTTGATTCTCTTATTTTTTGCTGCATTTAGTTTTTCTTGCTCAAAGAATGAACCAAAACTAAGCTCCGAAAACGAGATTCTCTCATTTCAAATTAATGGAGTAGAAGGAATAATTGTTGGTGATAAAGATAAAGGCATTCTTCTTACTTTGCCACCTGGAACTGACTTATCGGTACTATCCCCTATTATTATTGTTTCCCCTAAAGCGACTGTGTTTCCCCAATCGGGAGCTGTTCAGAATTTTTCTTATAACGGATATGCGAAGCACTACTACGTTACTGCCGAAGACGGTTCGAAGCAAACTTATGCTGTAACAGTTGCGTCTCGTCCACTCGATGCACTTAGTACACGCGCAATAACAGGGTATGTAAATATTAATGTTGCTGTAGTTTCTGGATCCGGATATACGCATCCCGTTACAGGTCCTGTGTATGACGATGTTCAATGCATTGCGACTGCTTATCCTAATACTGGATTTCTTTTTGACCATTGGAGAATATTCAACCCTGACGCTACCTATTCAGAAAAGACTAACAATCCATGTTCTTTTATGCCTTATGACGATATGTGGATTTGGGCATATTTTAAACCTGATCCTAATGTTACTGCCTATACCGTAACTCCGCAAAGTGAAAATTCCAATAAAGGTACTGTGTCAGGGGGTGGTACAGTTGATCCGGGATATAGCGTAAACATTTCTGCAACACCCGCCACGGGTTATCAGTTCGAGGGGTGGTATTTAAATGGAACAAAAGTATCCGGAGTCGCTAATACTACCTACAAGCCCAGTGCGACTTGTACTTTGGTTGCTAAATTCAGTCCCATTTATATTCCAATTAGTGGTTCAAATGTTCTTTCTGTCAACTCCACAGCCACACTTTCTATTAATAATACTACAGGAGCAACCTATTCGTGGGATTGCAGTTCAAATCTCAGTTTATCCGGCTCCGGAAACTCTGTTTCTGTCACCGCTAACAGCAATGGTGCCGGTTGGGTATGCATTTTAATCAATGGGGAGGAAGTATCTAGGTATGTTGTGTTTGTAGGACCTCCTTCTGATTTATCTGTTTTTGGACCTCTTGCTCCTGTTAAGGCTGGTGGTTCTCATACATTCGCTGCAATAACCGGATCGCCGACTACGTCATCAACTTTCCTATGGTCAATTTCACCA
>JAITFU010000003.1 GCA_031281125.1 Prevotellaceae bacterium
AGAGAAAAACCCAACCGACCTTAAATGGGGCGAGGTGGGCGCAGAGTATGTGGTGGAATCTACAGGTCTGTTTCTAACAAAAGAGAAAACGCAAGCGCACCTTGACGCCGGTGCCAAACGTGTTATCATGTCCGCCCCCTCCAAAGATGACACCCCCATGTATGTCTATGGCGTGAACCATAAGAAGTATGGAGGAGAATCGACTGTCTCAAATGCTTCATGTACAACCAACTGTTTGGCGCCAATTGTCAAAGTATTACACGATAACTTTGGTATCATTGAGGGACTTATGACTACTGTACACGCCACTACCGCTACCCAGAAAACGGTGGACGGCCCTTCGGCCAAAGATTGGAGAGGTGGTCGCGCGGCTGCTGCCAACATTATTCCCTCCTCTACAGGAGCCGCAAAGGCCGTAGGCGTGGTAATTCCGGAGATGAAAGGAAAACTGACCGGTATGTCGTTCCGTATTCCCACCGTAAACGTGTCGGTAGTTGACCTCACCTGTCGTTTAGAGAAAGCCACTTCCTACGACGAAATTAAGGCTATTATGAAGAAAGCCTCTGAAGGCGAACTGAAAGGCGTTTTAGGTTATACAGAAGACTCCGTAGTATCTTCCGATTTTAACCACGATCCCCGTACCTCCATTTTTGACGCCGGAGCGGGTATTCAATTGAATCCCAATTTTGTAAAAGTGGTGGCATGGTATGACAATGAGTGGGCTTACTCTTGCAAGATGTTGGATATGATTATATACATGAACACTGTAAAGTAGTTCGCGTTTACTCATACACAAAAACCTTCTTTAACAATGTGGGGTGTCTAAAAAGTAACAAAAGACAAAGCCATGAGGTTGAGGCACACCGGAGCATACTAATAGTATGTGAGGATTGCCGAGACCGAAATAATGCCGTATTTTTTTACTTTTTAGACATCCCCTTTGTGTGCCAGGAACAGGAGTCGAACCTGCACAGCCTTACGACCGCTAGTCCCTGAAACTAGTGCGTCTACCAATTCCGCCATCCGGGCATAGATACGAACCGCAAAGGTATAAATTATTTTGCAAAACTAACGGATCTTGTCTCCCTGATGACGGTAATTTTCACCTGACCGGGGTAAACCATTTCGTCCTGAATCTTTTTGGCCACATCTTGCGAGAGCGTTTCGGCCTCTTGATCGCTCACTTTGTCGCTCCCAACAATCACACGAAGCTCACGACCTGCCTGAATTGCATACGTTTTAGTGACACCGGGGTAGGAGAGGGCAATGTTTTCCATCTCTTTAAGGCGCTTGATGTACGATTCGATCACTTCGCGACGCGCACCCGGACGTGCACCGGAGATCGCATCGCCCACCAATACCAAAGGAGCTATCAGAGAGGTCATCTCTACTTCCTCATGGTGGGAACCAATGGCATTACTCACTTCGGGACGTTCCTTATATTTTTCTGCCAATCGCATCCCAAGTATGGCATGCGGTAATTCGGGATCCTCGTCAGAGACCTTTCCAATGTCGTGCAACAGGCCTGCACGTTTGGCTAATTTTGTATTAAGACCAAGTTCAGATGCCAAAATAGCGCAAAAATTGGCTACTTCGCGCGAGTGTTGCAACAAGTTTTGCCCGTACGATGAACGATATTTCATTCTACCCACCAAACGGATGAGTTCTGCATGCAATCCATGAACACCCAAATCGATACAGGTACGTTTGCCTGCCTCCAACATCTCCTCTTCTAACTGTTTTTGCACTTTTGCCACCACTTCTTCGATACGTGCCGGGTGAATCCGTCCGTCTGTAACTAACTGATGTAGTGCTAAGCGCGCTACTTCTCTGCGCATCGGGTCAAAGGCGGAGAGAATAATGGCTTCGGGGGTGTCGTCCACTACAATCTCCACTCCTGTAGCCGCTTCTAATGCACGAATATTACGCCCTTCACGCCCAATGATGCGTCCTTTGATTTCGTCGCTTTCTATGTTAAAAATAGTAACGGCATTTTCTATTGCCGTTTCCGGGGCAACTCGTTGAATTGTATTGATAACGATTCTCTTGGCCTCTTTACTTGCCGTAAGCCTTGCTTCGTCCATTACTTCGCTAATGTACGACATTGCCTCACTTTTTGCTTCGGACTTTAACGAATCAATCAAAAGATTCTTTGCATCTGCGGCAGAGAGTCCTGCAACGGCCTCAATCTTTTCAATTTGCTGCTTGCGTAATTTTTCAAACTCTTCGTTTCTCTTTTCATTCTGTTCGATTTGTAAAGTCAAGGTCTCTTTTAACTTTTCGGCATCTTTTTGCCTCATTTGTGAATCGGATAGTTGTTGATTTACAGTACTCTCTTTTTGCTTAATCCTGTTTTCGGCCTGAAGAATCCTATTGTTCCTTTCGTTCATCTGTTGTTCATGCTCCATCTTAAGCTGAAGAAACTTCTCTTTGGCTTGAAGAATTTTCTCTTTCTTCATATTTTCTGCCTCCAAAACGGCTTCATTATGTAACCTGCTCAACTTTTTCTTTAAAAACACATAGTTTATTAAGAAATAAGCGATTATAAATCCGACGATAACAGAGATAATGGGGATAGTGATATTTTCCATGGTGTTGATATATGTATGATTGTTAAGTGATAAAATTCATTTGTTTATTTGTTCGTATTGGGCACAAAAAACCCGCTATGGAAGGCTGTTTAGCAAAAACCCTGGTATTCAAGGTTTAGAGCGTCGTTTAACTATTTCAAACTTCCCACGTCCCGTAAACGGAATCCCCATAAGGGTGATAAAGGGCCTGTTTTTAATATGCGATCGCTCCGTTTAGTGAAAAAAATGTTGAGTTTCGCAAAGAGCTGCATTCCACAGCGGGTAAATCAGTATGTCAAAGATGAGGATTATAGTTCCTTTTGAATATACTCCTCCAATTGTGCATTGATCGAATCGAGTTCTTGAACAAGCGGTCCAATATACTCATTATTTTCCGATTCAAGCAGACGAATCATAAATTGCAGCGATGCCATGGAGAGCGCGTCTTGAATATCCCTTTCGGGGTACCTTTGACGGTATTGATCAATTTTTTCATTGATCCTCTTTGCGGCATTCCTAATCCGCTCCTCATCGCCGACTGCAATCTTTAAAGGGTAATAACGGTCTGCAATGCTAATCTTTATCGATAATTTATCATCCATTATTCTTCTTTATGTTTGCTGAAGCGATATGCACTTATCAATCTCTTTGATGATTTTGCCAATTTTTTGCTTTGCCTCTCTAACATCAACACTCGATGTCTTAAAGGCTTCTGCTATTTGCAACCTGTTCACTTTTTGTTCCAACTCGCTAATCGTTATTTTGTTTTCGTTAATTATATTTTTTAAAGTGGATAATTCAATTGCCAAACGTGCATTTCCTGCCTTAACAGTTTCATATTGAGAAACAAGGATTCCTATTTTGTTTTTCAATCGGCTTAGAGCGGCTTGATAATCGGCATTCATATACACATATTGGCTTACTGCAAAGATAATGAAAAAATAGATTGCTCCAAAAAAAGGGCTGTCTTATTTTACTAAGACAACCCTTACAAATTAAATATCAGCAAATTACACTTTATGTTTTTCTTTAACTGCTTGCTTTCCTACCTCAATTGCCAACTCGTTCATTGGGATAAGGTGGTGGTGGCGCTCAGGGATCGATTCTTTTAGTCCCTTGACCACGTTCTCCATAATAACAATAGGTTTGAGTTGGAGAAAAGCGCCAAGCACAATCATGTTGTAGGCTTTGGCATTCCCCAGTTTGGCTGCCTCTTCGACTGCCTCAATCGAGTAGATATTAATATCTTTGCGTACGGGATGGCGTGTGATGCCATTGGGATCGTAGATCAACATTCCACCCTTCTTCACCATCGGCTCAAACTTATCGAGCGATTGCTGATTCAGGATAATGGCAGTATCGTAAGCATTCACAATAGGAGAACTGATGCGTTTATCACTCAGAATGACAGTTACGTTGGCAGTTCCTCCGCGCATTTCCGGGCCGTAAGAGGGCATCCAGGTAACTTCCTGATCTTGCATAATTCCTGAGTATGCCAATATTTTACCCATGGAGAGTACTCCCTGACCACCGAATCCGGCTATGATAATTTCTTCTTTCATAATAATTTCAATTTTAAATGTCTTTTAAATCGCCTAAGGGATAGAAAGGAAACATATTCTCTTCCATCCATTCGTTTGCCTGAGTAGGAGTGAGTTTCCATCCGGAGCTACAGGAAGAGACTACCTCGACAAAGGAGGTGCCTTTCATTTGTTTGGAGTTTTCAAATGCTTTACGTATAGCCTTTTTTGTTTTACGGGCGGCTGCGGCGTTTTGTACCGACTGGCGGGTAACGTAACAGGTGCCCTCTAACTGAGCAATCAGTTCGGTGATTTTGAGCGGATAACCGTTAATATCTGCCTGCCGGCCATAAGGGGTGGTAGAGGTAACCATACCTAATAGGGTAGTGGGGGCCATCTGTCCGCCGGTCATACCGTAAATGGCGTTGTTGATAAAGATCACCACAATGTTCTCCCCGCGGTTGCATGCGTGCATAATTTCTGCTGTTCCGATAGAGGCCAAGTCGCCATCTCCTTGATAAGTAAAGATATACTTATCAGGATAGAGGCGTTTGGTTGCAGTTGCCAAAGCGGGAGCGCGACCGTGAGCCGCTTGTTGCCAATCGATGTGCATATAGTTGTATGCAAATACGGCGCAACCAACAGGCGATATGCCAATGGTTTTGTCTTGAATGTCCATCTCTTCGATCACCTCAGCAATCAATTTGTGAACAGTTCCATGAGAACAGCCCGGACAATAGTGCATTACATTATCAGTAAGCACTTTTGTTCTTTTATACACTAAGTTTTCCGGTTTTATAATATCTTTTAGATCCATAATCGTAATTTTAAAGTGCTTATTTAATATAGTGAGACATACATACTTCTAATACCTCTTCCGGGGTGGGAATCACACCTCCCAAACGACCGTAAAAGTCAACGGGAATCTTTCCTTCTACGGAGAGACGGATATCTTCTACCATCTGACCCGTACTAAGTTCGACAGATAAAATCCCCTTGAGCTGCGGCATTAACCGTTGAATCTCTTTTACAGGAAAAGGGAAAAGGGTGATGGGACGTAATAGACCTACCTTGAGTCCTTGTGCCCGTGCACTCTCTACCGTACTTTCGCAAATCCGCGCCATACTTCCGTATGCAACCAATAGATATTCTGCATCTTTGCAATAGAGCGTTTCAAAACGTACCTCCTTTTCTTCGATCTCTCTGTACTTTGCCTGCAATCGATGGTTGAGCGTCTCGTGCACCTTGGGATCAAGAGCCAAAGAGGTGACAGTGTTTCCCTTACGATCAGGAGTTTTTCCGGTGGTTGCCCAAGAGCCGTAACGTTTGGCAATTTCGTTGTCGCTCAAGCGCGGTTGCTGGGGACGTAGCTCCACTTTTTCCATCATTTGTCCAATCATCCCATCCGTTAAAATCATCACAGGCATCCTGTATTGGAATGCCAAGTCAAATCCTGTTCCTACAAAATCGTACATCTCCTGAGCAGAGAAAGGAGCCAATACGATAATCTTATAATCACCGTGTCCGCCACCTTTTACTGCTTGAAAATAATCTCCCTGAGAGGGTTGAATGGTACCAAGCCCGGGACCGCCGCGTACCACGTTTACCAATACGCAGGGCAGTTCAGAACCGGCCAAATAGCTCAGTCCCTCGCACATAAGGCTTAGGCCGGGGCTGCTGGACGAGGTCATCACCTTTTTGCCGCAGCACGCGCCGCCATACACCATATTAACAGAAGCAATTTCGCTCTCCGCCTGAAGTACCACCATTCCGGTGGTTTCCCAAGGCTTTTCTTCCATAAGTGTTTCCATCACTTCGGATTGAGGCGTAATCGGGTATCCAAAGTAACCATCGCATCCGCAATGAATTGCGCCCAATGCAATGACTTCATTCCCTTTTTTTAATACTTTTTCAGCCATTGTTTTATTGTTTAATTTGTTGATCAGATTTTTACCCTGTACACCGTGATGCAGGTGTCCGGACAGACAGTAGCACAGTTTGTGCACCCGGTACAAGTTTGAGGTTCTGCCATATAGGCGTAGTTATACCCTTTGCTGTTAACCTCTTTGGTTAATGCAATGGTTTTGGTGGGACAGTTTACTACACAAACGCTACAGCCTTTGCATTTTTCTGTATCCACCACAATTGCTCCTTTTAATGCCATAATCGTAATTTTTTTTAAGTTATTTTTTTAAATATTGAAATCCTCTTGATGCTTCAGAAACAATATAATGCCAACGGACCACCAAGGCAATAACCAAGATCAGAACGATCCAAACAAATGCCTTGGCTGTATGGCTCTGGTTGCGGTACCATCTCTTGCATCTTTCTACAAAGGTAAGCATATATTGTCAATTTATCTTTTTCTCAATTCTGATTCGGGCATCCACGGCTGTCACGTGTTTGGAGGTGCCTAAGAGAGGGTTTATATCCATCTCGGCAATCTCCGGAGCCGCCTGACACAAAGCAGATACCCTTTGGATCGTCTGCACAAACATCTCTTCATTTACACCTTTTTGCCCGCGTATTCCTTTGATCATGGGGTAACATTGTAAGCTTCGTATCATATTTATCGCCTCTTGTTGAGAGAGGGGAGACAAACCGTAACTGATGTCTTTAAATACCTCTACAAAAATCCCGCCAAAACCGCATACAATGGTGTGCCCAAACAACTCTTCTCGTTTTGCGCCAACAAAAAGCTGCGTACCTGTAAGTTGGGATTGCATCAAAACAGAGGTGGTATCACGTATCTGCATCATACGTGTAAACTCATTCTGAACCGTTGTAAGGTCGTTGACATGAAGGGTAACGCCTCCTACATCAGACTTGTGCACGGGTCCCACCACCTTCATTACCAACGGGAATCCCATCTCTTTGGCAGTTTCCAATGCTTGTGCTTGGGAATCAACCACTTTTTCTCTGACACGACCAATACCCACAGCGTCAAGTAATTGTTGTACTTCGTTAGGGGCAAGATAACCATCGGATGTTTTATTGATAATCCCCCGAATTTTTGAGATATCAACCGGCAAAAGAGAGATATTTTCCTCTACGGGAAGTGTTGTGTTTAGAACTTTTGACAAGGCCGATCCAAAGAGCACTTCGTCGGAAAAGAAGATCCCTCCTTTGGCCCGAAAAGCAGCTATTTCAT
>JAITFU010000027.1 GCA_031281125.1 Prevotellaceae bacterium
ATTTTTCTTTATTTTTCTCCAAATTCTTTGCAAATGACTTTTGTTTTTTGGCGACTTCTTTTGCATATTTTTGAGGATTTGACATCGCTTTTTGAAGATCGTCTGGATCAAACATTTGGCCTACGTCAGTCTGAAACTTTGTTTTGGCTTCTTTACATTTTTGATCTACTTTTGTTGTACACTCATCGTAGTTCTTTTTTTCCAAATTCAAAATCTCCTGCCATTTCTGACTCGCCTCTTGGCTTGTGGTGAAGCCAAATGAGTCGAAATTTGCAAGATAATCCTGATATACATTATTCAGATTGTTCGCATACTGCTTCTTGCAATCGCACAATTCATGCCCTAATTTTTCGCCTTGAGACTTTGGCGTAGTACAGCTTGTAAAATGCAAGCATATAAAGATTATCGGTAAAAATAATAAATTTTTTAGAACGATTTTAAACTCCATCGCACCCATAAGGCGCATACATTTAGTTGGTTGAGTCATGGAAATAGTTTTAGGTTTATCTCAGATATAATTTTCCCACAAAGGTGAGAACAACCACGTCACAAATCACAAATCGACACGGTGAAAATTACCGCTAAAAGCGGTGAATATTACCGCGCTCAATAAATTCTATATGACGATCGACAATATAAATGGAGATGGAGAGGGGGGTTGATTATTGATTGAGAATGGTTATCTTTGCGATGTTTAATAAAAGACGCTATGACAGTTGTTGAGAAACATGGTAACGATGAACAATACGATTTGCTAATCAAGCAGATATCGTTAATAGTGGCTGATTCCAAAAGACATGTCACAAACATCATTAACGAAGCTCTTGTCCAAACGTATTGGAATGTGGGAAAGTATATTGTAGATTTTGAGCAACAAGGAAATGTAAGGGCGAGATATGGCGAGCAACTATTAGTAAACCTATCAAAGGACCTTACTGCCTTACTTGGAAAGGGGTTCTCAAGACCTAATCTGCAAAATATGAGGTTGTTTTATGCGCAATTTCCAATTTGTCAGACAGTGTCTAGCAAATTAAGTTGGTCTCATATCATTGAAATAATTAATATTGATAATAAACTTGAAAGAGATTTTTATTTCGCCGAAACTTCAAATGAGCGCTGGAGTGTTCGAGAATTAAAGCGACAAAAAGAGCGTGGGCTGTTCATACAATTAGCACTTGGCAAAAGCAAGGAGCAGGTTTTAGCTTTGGCCAAACACGGAAATACAATAGAGAGGCCTGAAGATACCATAAAAGATACATACACTTTGGACTTCCTCAATATCCCAGAAGCTAAACCTTTGGAATCAACCCTCGAAAATGCGTTGATAGTAAACCTTGAGCATTTTTTACTCGAATTGGGTAAAGGATTTGCCTTTGTTGGCAGGCAATATCGATTAACAGTCAATAATACAAACTATTATGCCGACTTGGTGTTCTATCATATTATCCTAAAGTGTTATGTGGTAATTGACCTGAAAATTGGAAAGGTGAAACAGGAAGATATTGGGCAGATGAATCTCTATCTTGGATACTTTGCCATTGACAGAAACAATGATGACGACAATCCTCCAGTAGGGATTATCCTTGCAAAAGAGAAAGACGAGGTGATGGTACAGTATGCAATGTACGGAAACAACAACAACCTTTTTGTTTCAAAATATCAACTCTATTTGCCTGATTTAGAACAACTACGCAACATCCTCTATAAGTATCTCGAATAGGTAGAATAGTAATTATCGCCCCCCGTGAGGGTGATTACCCAAAGGCAGCCTCTTGCGCAGCTCATTTGAACAGCAGGCAAAGAGGTCTTCCTCAATGGCAAGGGAGATGAGGCATAGCATATCAACATAGATAAATTGGCTGTTTTTGAGCACTTTGCCAAGATTGCTGTCGTCGCATTCCAATTTTTGAGCAAGCCACTTAATTGACCTTCCGTTCTCCTTTAATTTTTGCAAAATCAACGCTCCAATCTCAATCTCTTTGTGGCCACGCATACTGTTTAATAATCAATGGTTTATAACGTAATGTTTCTTAATGGTACAGAAAAGACAAAAGTGAGGAGATTTTGACAACAAAAAGATATTCTGCACGGTGAATTATACCGCAATAACGGTGAATTATACCGAGCTATGGCACTAAGCAGACTTTATGCCATATAGGACTGAAAAAGATACCCCGGACTTTCGTAATAGACACTACTGTTAAAGTCTAAGATCTTTGGCGATAACCATGAGTTATATACCTCTATAAGAATGTTGATGATAGAAATAAAAAAGTTGACCTACCAGGATTCGAACCTAGACAGACAGAACCAAAATCTGTAGTGCTACCATTACACCATAGGTCAATCTATTTTGAGGGCGCAAAGATACAAAAATTTTGAAAATCCAATGAGATCGAAGCAAAAAAGGTTAAATCAGAGGTTAAATCGATCCAATACTTTATCTAATACCCCTAAATAATAAAAAGGTAGATTGATGAGAAAAAACTTTTTTCCGGCAAAGGTATGCACCTCATCAATCGAAAAGGGTTGTGACCATACTCGAACTGCCAAATTGTGGGGGCAGGAGTCCATATATAAATGGAGGGATTTCAGCTTAGAGTTGTGGCCCGACTTTACTTCGATGGGAATAGCCATACTGTTGTATGGATAAACAAAGTCAATCTCAGCTTCGGAGCCTTGCTTCTCTCTTCTCCAATATATCCGTTTTGTAAGGATAGAGTTGGATAGCGTTAGCAGTTCTTGAGCTACAACGTGTTCGGCAATCCTTCCGCGCCAAACATCTTGAATATCGGGGATCGAAAACACCTCTTTTTGAATGCCGGCCATAAAATTTACCAAACCGGTATCTAACCAAATGAGCTTTGGTCGTTTTCTAAAATTTTGAATTAAAGGCATTTGAGCCACTGAAGTGGGATAGACCAAATCAAGTAACATTGCCTTTTGAATGGTTTGAAAAGCTGTGCTGACCTCTCTACTCGAATAGTGGGTGCCTCCAAATCGTTCAAAACTGATGATCTCTCCGGCACTTGTCCAACCAACCGACAGAATAGTACGAATAATTTTGATTTGGTTGGGATTTGGTGTATATTTCTCAACATCATCCTGATACGAAACGAGCAGTGATTCAAAAATCTCTCTTAGAGATAAAACGTCTTGATTTTTTGCGTATTGAGACACTACTGCAGGCATTCCTCCGATCAGCGTATATGTGTGAAAATATTTGATAATTCGCTCATGAATAACCGATTCGACTTGCAGGTTTTTGATTAGGTCAATGTCAAAAAGCCTGTCCATGCCGTCCAAAAATTCTAAAAAAGAGCAAGGTCTAAGGGCTAAATATTGCACCCTTCCTACCGGAAATGATATTTGTCGTACATCCATTACACTCTCTAAGAGTGAGCCTGCTACCACTACAAATATCTCTTTTGCCTCTTCATAAAAATAACGCAATAGGGCAATGGCTCGTTTAGAAAACTGAATTTCGTCAATAAAAAGGAGTACAGATCCCCCATTTTTCTGCTTTTCTTTGTGGAAAAAGAGGGCGGCAACCAGGTCGTTAACATTCGAATAGTCTTCAAAAAGCTGACGATCTGCGGGTTTTTCTAAATTGATGTCGAGAAAAAGGTCAAACTGCTTGGCAAACTCTTTTACCAAAGTTGTTTTACCTACCTGTCTGGCTCCACGTATCACAAGAGGTTTTCTGTCGGCACTCTCTTTCCACTGAGAAAGAAAGTGTAAGGCATTTCTTTGTATCATATTCCAAGTGTTATCATTTGGCAAAGATAACTCATTTTTTTAATCTGTGCACAAAAGGACGGTATAAATGAAGATAATCGTGCACAAAAGGACGGTATAAACAAGCCAAATCGTGCACAAAAGGACGGTAAGCAGGGCATTGCCCTATCGCTTCTTGGCAAAAAAGGAGTTCAAGATTTGGGCGCACTCCGGTTCTAAGATGCCCGCAATAACCTCTGTTTTAGGATGGAGCAGGTTGGCGTTTACGGTGGTGAATCCCCTTTTGGGATCGGAGGCGCCGTAAACAATTGTGCCGATCTGTGCCCAGTTGAGTGCGCCGGCGCACATAACACATGGTTCTAACGTTACGTAAAGAGTGCAATCTGGAAGGTATTTACCGCCAATGGCGTGGGTGGCGGAGGTGATGGCCTGCATTTCGGCATGGGCGGTGGGATCGCTAAGCGTTTGGGTAAGGTTAAACGCTTTGGCTATGATGCGGTTTTGACATACGATGACCGCACCTACGGGCACTTCGCCTTTGGCGGCTGCCGAATCGGCTTGTGCAAGCGCTTCTTTCATAAACTTGATATGTAGGGAGTCCGGAGAGGTCATCATGCAACAAAGATAGTTATTTTCTGATAATCTGGCAGGAGTTGTCTTTTGGGACTGCAAAATTGACAGTCGCACCTCTTTGGCATTGCTTTTGTTTAAGGAGAGTCGAACCCAATCAAACCAAAAATAACAATCTAATCATAAATTTTATACACTATGGAAATTAAACCTTTAGCAGACAGAGTCTTAATCGAACCTGCAGAAGCAGAAACCAAAACAGCAAGCGGTCTCTATATTCCCGATACCGCCAAAGAAAAACCGCAACGCGGAAAAGTTATTGCCGTTGGAAACGGAAAAAAAGATGAACCAATGGAGTTAAAGAAAGGAGACGTAGTACTTTACGGAAAGTATGCCGGCACCGAAATCAATGTCGATGGTAAAGATTACCTGATGATGCGTCAATCGGATGTATTGGCGGTTTTGTAATGATCAAACAGATTACTAATTATTTAACAAATTAATATTATGGCAAAAGAGATTAAATTTAATATGGAAGCGCGGGATAAAATTAAAGAGGGTATCGATATCCTTGCCAATACCGTGCGCGTAACATTAGGCCCAAAAGGTCGTAATGTGGTGATTGATAAAAAATATGGCGCTCCTCAGATTTCAAAAGACGGAGTGACTGTGGCAAAAGAGGTAGAGTTAGAAGACCGTTTTGCCAACTTAGGCGCCCAAATGGTTAAGGAAGTGGCCTCTAAAACAGGAGATCAGGCAGGGGACGGCACCACAACCGCCACCGTATTGGCTCAGGCGATTATCAACGTGGGTCTTAAAAACGTGACTGCAGGGGCCAACCCTATGGATCTTAAACGTGGTATTGACAAAGCGGTTGTCGCCGTTGTTACAAGCTTAAAGGCACAAAGCAAATCAGTAGGAGACGACATTACCAAGATTGAACAAGTGGCCTCTGTATCAGCTAATAACGATGCAGAAATTGGAAAATTGATTGCCACAGCAATGGGCAAGGTAAAGAAAGAGGGCGTCATTACCGTTGAGGAGGCAAAAGGTACCGAAACCGAAGTGAAAGTAGTTGAAGGTATGCAGTTTGACCGCGGATACGTATCGGCCTACTTTATTACCAATCCCGATAAAATGGAGGTGGTTTTAGAGAGTCCAATGATTTTGATCACCGACAAAAAAATATCGACCATGAAAGACCTGATGCCGGTGTTGGAGCCTGTGGCACAGAGTGGTCGTTCCCTGTTGATTATTGCAGAAGATGTGGATGGCGAGGCGTTGGCCACCTTGGTAGTAAACCGTTTGCGCGGCACTTTAAAGATTGCCGCCGTAAAAGCGCCCGGCTTTGGCGACCGTCGTAAAGAGATGCTCGAAGATATTGCCATTTTGACCGGCGGTATGGTGATTACAGAAGACAGGGGCCTCAAGTTAGAGAACGCCACGTTGGATATGCTGGGTAAGGCAGAGAAGGTATCGATTGATAAAGAGAACACTACTATTGTCAACGGAGGTGGGAAAAAAGAGCAGATCACCAATCGTGTTGCCCAGATCCGCAAACAAATGGAGCTGACCACCAGCGACTATGATCGCGAGAAGTTGCAAGAGCGCTTGGCCAAATTGGCAGGAGGAGTGGCGGTATTGAGCGTTGGCGCTGCTACCGAAGTGGAAATGAAGGAGAAGAAAGACCGCGTGGACGACGCTTTGAGCGCCACCCGCGCCGCTGTTGAGGAGGGAATTGTCCCCGGAGGAGGTGTTGCCTACATCCGTGCCATCGATTCTCTATCCAAAATCAAAGGAGCAAACGAGGACGAAACCACCGGTATTGCCATTATTGCTCGAGCCATTGAGGAGCCCTTGCGCCGGATTGTGGAGAACGCCGGAATCGAGGGCAGCGTGGTGGTGCAAAGGGTAAAAGAGGGCAAAGAGGACTTTGGCTTTAACGCCCGTACCGATCAGTATGAGAACCTTTACGCCGCCGGTGTCATTGACCCAACCAAAGTGGTGCGCGTGGCATTGGAAAACGCTGCATCTGTGGCAGGTATGTTCCTCACAACCGAATGTGCCTTGGCAGAGAAGAAAGAGGAGAATCCGCCGATGGCGGCGCCGGGTGGTATGGGTGGTATGGGTGGCATGATGTAATGGATGTTTCGTTGTGAAAAAATTCAGTCGGCTGCGTTTCGGTCGGCTGAATTTTTTATTGAAAAAACTCCACTTATTTTGTGGAATATTGAAAAAAATGTTGTACCTTTGCAATTCAAAATACTAATGTGAAAATAAAATTTGAAAAACAGTATTTACGTGAACTCTACGAAAGAGGTGTGACATCGGAAAAAAAGTACCGTTTTCAGCCTCAGATTGCTTTGAAATACCGTAAAACAATTGATATCCTCGAGTCTGTTGCAAGTGTAGAAGCGTTATTTCGTTACAATGGTTTGTGTTATGAAGGTTTGAGAGGCGATAAAGATGACTTGGAATCTGTGCGTATCAATGATCAATACAGGATTGAGTTCAAAACGACCAAAGTGGTTTCTGAAACAGTTGTAACAATATGCAATATTATCGAACTGTCAAAACACTATAAATAATGCAATTATGAGTAATATGTTATTAGGATTTAAGCCAACGCATCCCGGTGAAGTGTTGAAAGATGAGATTGATTATCGAGGAATTTCGCAAAGCCGTTTAGCAAAGCAAATGGGAATATCGTACAATATCTTGAACGACATACTTAACGAACGTCGTCCGATAACCACAACAACAGCCATGATGTTTGAAGCTGCTTTGGATGTTCCTGCGGATTCGCTTATGAACCTGCAGCTTAAATATAATATACAGATGGCAAAAAACGACACACAGTTCATCTCGCGTCTTGCCGAAATAAGAAAATTGGCGGGAATATTATAAGGTCATTATCAGACACACCACATACACCGCCACCCCCTCTTCTCGTCCCACAAAACCAAGCGATTCGGTGGTTGTGGCTTTTACCGATACAGCGTCCAATGGAATTTCAAGTATTTGGGCCAACGTAGCCCGCATTTGGGGGATAAAGGGGGCGATCTTTGGGGTTTGTAAACAGATGACAACGTCAATGTTTACAGGCTCAAAGTTTTGAGCGCGAATTAAAGAGAGGGTGCGGGACAGAAGAATTTTGCTGTCAATGCCTTTATACGCAGGGTCGGTGTCGGGAAAATGTTGGCCAATATCGCCAAGTGCGGCGGCGCCAAGGAGTGCATCGCAAAGGGCATGGATAAGTGTGTCGCCATCGGAATGAGCCTCAGCGCCTTTGTGGTGCGGAATCAGTACGCCTCCCAAATAGAGGGGACGACCCGTTACCAACTTGTGGACATCTTGCCCAATCCCTACGCGTAACGACATCGATTAATTCACTTTAATTACTAAATACTTTGTCTGCTCCCAAAATAAAGCGGGGTTGGAAATAGTGAGGTGAAGATACCCATTAGCGTCAGGATCAAAGGAGTAGGTTCCGGATGTGTGGATAGACAACACTTTGGCTTTTTTGGCGTGAAGAGGAATTGAGGTGACGTTTCTAATGTCGATTTTGGTGAAGGCGCTCTGCTCTGCCTGATAAGAAATTTTGGCAGCCCTAAAGAGTCCTCCTTTTGAAAGCACTTGGGCAGAAATCAAATCTCTCTTTTCGCCCACCACATAAAAACCGCTATATATCTGACGGTCTTGCTCTCCTATTTTGACGACTTGACGCTCGTTCTCTCTCTCCAACTCGCTAAGATCGGCCTTTAGAACGGCAATACTTTGGTCCATCGATATAATATGTTGTGTTTGGATAATGATCTGCGTCTCTTTTTCCTCTATTTGCCGGCTCAGATCGTCAATTACCCGCTCTTTAGCCACCAACTCCTCTCTCAGGCTTTTGAGTCTTTTTTGAAACTGTGTTGATTGATTCTTATTTTCGCTCTCTAATCGAGCAATTTGTGCTTTATACTCCTCAATGGTGGCGGCTATATACTGAATGTTATTTTTCATCTGCTCTCTGGCCGAAGTAGAGATCTCCCCGCCCCGAACCGACTGAATTTGCAACAAATTTTCTGTTTCCCGAATCGATTTAAGACCTTGTTCTATCTCATTGATGATGGCAAATATCTCCTCAAATTCAGCAGTTTGAGAAACTGCGGCCGCCTGTAAGGAGTCCAATTGCGCCTGCAGACGTTTGTATTTTGGGGAGCGTTCCGTACATCCTACGACAATGAATAGCAACAGGGCAAAAAGTAAAAAGCGTGGTTGTTTCATAAAAAATAATTTTTTGACCAGACAAAGGTAAATTTTTTTATGCACCTTCATGTAGAATTTCCACTTGTTTTTTGTTGATCGTTTTGTATCCATAGTCATAACAAAAGTATAGATATCCTTTTCTCTTGCTAATTAGTTCGACTTTTGTGCAATAGCCGGGTTTAAATCCTTCATCAAGGAGTTTTTGAATCAAAACAGGTTGTTGGTAACGGCTGCATTGTGCCAACACTTTTCGATTCTTTTTTAATACTTTGTTTACCTTCAATAAAAAGGAGTCCTCTTCACGATTTTTTTGGTTGTGAAAACCGCTCCTGCATGCGTCGTCGCAAAACTGCTTATCTACTCTTCCCGCCAACGGCGTACCGCAAACTTTACAATGTCCCATAGTGAAATGTGTGTTGATGCCGCAAATATAGAGGTAGTTTGCAATCTATTGAACCCTTTTTACGGATGAAAGCCGTTCAGGAAACGAATATATACGATTTTAAATATTTCATTTACGAATAATCTTACAAACAGATCGTTACTTTGCCTCCAACAATTTTTAAAAACAAATAAATTTTCAATTCTATGGAAAAAACAGTAAATCGGGTAGAGATTACAGGCTATGTGGGCGCCGATCCCAAAATTACCACATTTGATGACGGAAGAAGGGTGATCAGACTTTCTGTGGCGACAGACGACAACTACAAAGACCGCAGCGGAGAGTGGAGAGAGGAGACAACGTGGCACACCATTGTGGCTTGGAGCGGCAAAGAGATGCCCGACTTTGCCGAGATCAAAAAGGGGACCTGTGTAGCAATACAGGGCAAAATCAAAAACAAAACTTTTGAGGGACGGGATGGACAAACCCGTTATTATAACGAAATATTTGCCTTCACAATAAGGGTGTTGCCTACCGAGGAACCAAACTAAGCCAAAAATCGCTACCTTTGTTCCTTAAAAGTGTAGCAAAATGCAACCGATTCATCTATACAACACGTTATCAAGGAAAAAGGAATTTTTTGAACCTTTGCATCCACCCATGGCGGGGATGTACGTATGCGGTCCCACCGTTTATGGAGATCCCCACCTTGGGCATGCACGGTCAGCCATCACCTTTGATGTCCTCTACCGTTTTTTGCGCTATATGGGCTATCAAGTTCGTTACGTGCGGAATATAACGGATGTAGGGCATTTGGAAAACGATGCCGACGAGGGAGAGGATAAAGTGGCCAAAAAGGCGCGGATAGAACGGTTAGAACCGATGGAGGTGGTACAGTACTACAATAATCGTTACCATGACTTTATGCGTATGTTGCAGGTGCTTCCGCCATCCATTGAACCGCTTGCATCGGGGCACATTATTGAACAGATCGAATTTATTAAAGAAATTCTAATACAGGGATTTGGGTACGAAGTAAATGGATCGGTCTATTTTGATGTAGAGAAGTACAACCAATTTCACCAATATGGCAAATTGTCGGGGCGCGTGTTGGATGATTTAAGAACCAATACCCGCGACTTGGAGGGGCAGAGCGACAAACGCAATCCCTTTGATTTTGCTTTATGGAAAAAAGCGACTCCGGAGCACATCATGTGCTGGCCTTCGCCATGGAGTATTGGTTTTCCGGGTTGGCATTTAGAGTGCTCGGCAATGAGTATCAAATATTTGGGAGAAACCTTTGATATTCATGGCGGAGGTATGGATTTGCTCTTTCCGCACCACGAATGTGAAATTGCACAGAGCGTGGCGGCCAAAGGGCACGAAACGGTGCGTTATTGGCTGCACAACAATATGATAACCAACAACGGACAAAAGATGGGCAAGTCATTGGGCAATTTTATTACCTTAGAGGAGATGTTTGCCGGCACCCACAAACTGCTGGCACAGGCCTACACTCCCATGACGGTCAGGTTCTTTATCTTACAGGCGCACTACCGCAGCACCCTCGACTTTAGCAACGATGCGCTTCAGGCGGCAGAAAAGGGACTAAAAAGGTTACAGTCAGCGGCTAAGGCGGTATCAGGGATTGCTGTACAACCCTCCGTTCCTGTTTCTCCTGAATTGCAAAAGTATAAAGAAGAGGTGATTGATGCTTTGTGCGATGACCTCAATACCCCCATTGCTTTGGCACACCTTTTTGATGTGGTGCGGTGGGTAAACAGCACAGTGGACAAGAAGGGAGCCATACATCCCGATGACCGCGCTTTGTTGGATATGCTTTTGATTCAGATTCCTACAGAGGTATTAGGTCTAAGCGATTCGGATGGGCACACTTCTGATGTCGAAACGCTTAATGGCTTAATGGAGATGATTTTAGAAGCGCGCGCCCAAGCTAAGGAACGAAAAGATTATGCCGCAAGTGATGCCATTCGCGATCGGTTGGCGGCGTTGGGGATTAGCGTAAAAGATACCAAGGAGGGGGTGACTTGGGGGCGGTTCAAAAAGTAAAAAAATACATACACCTTACTTTAAATGCTTCTCCAAAAAGTCAAAGAACGTCCTATGCCAAAGCATGGCATTTTGGGGCTTTAGTACCCAATGGTTTTCGTCCGGGAAGAGGAGCATCTCGGCTTCGACACCCATCAGTTTAGCGGCGTTAAAAGCGGCCATCCCCTGGTCAAAGGGGACGCGGTAGTCTAACTCGCCGTGGGTAATTAATATGGGTGTATCCCACTTGTCAACAAGTAGATGCGGAGAGTTGGCGTAGTGACGTTGGGCAATGGGGTTGTTGTCCCAGGGGGCGCCGCCGTTATCCCAGTTGGGGAACCACAACTCCTCTGTGGTCATGTACATGTGGGTTTGGTTAAAGATGCCGGCGTGGGCAACAAAGGCGCTAAAACGTTTGTTGTGAATACCTGCCAAATAATAGACGCTGTACCCTCCGTAGCTGGCGCCCGCTGCGGCAATCTTGTCGGCATCTACAAACTGCTCTTTTTTAATATGATCGACTGCGCTCAGGTAGTCCTGCATATTTTGGCCAATGTAGTCGCCGCTGATCTGCTCGCACCACTCCTGTCCAAAAGCGGTGGTTCCGCGGCGGTTGGGCAAAACCACAATGTATCCTTGCGCCGCCATCAGGCGGTAGTTCCATCGGTACGACCATCCTTGGCTAAGGGTTCCTTGAGGACCTCCCAAGCAGATCAGAATAACGGGGTACTTCTTGGAAGGGTCAAAATCAGGTGGATAGAGGAT
>JAITFU010000060.1 GCA_031281125.1 Prevotellaceae bacterium
GGCCCTTCAAGAGACGTATGATCAATACGGCATAAATGAAACGATTGTGCTTTGCCGCTCCAACAAGCGCGCCAACCGCTACAACGACGGCATCCGAAGCAAGATCCTCTATTGCGAGGAGCAACTTACCCGAGGCGACCGCGTGATGGTGGTAAAAAACTGCTATCAGTTTTTGGACGATGTGGCAGACGATCTGCCATTTATCGCAAACGGAGATGTAGCCCAAGTGAAACGCATTGGCAAATATGAAAACCGGTACGGACTACATTTTGCCCAAGCCACGCTGCGTTTTCCCGATTACAACGATTTGGAATTGAACGCTAAAGTGCTATTAGATACCCTGCATTTAGAGAACCCCTCCCTTGGAACAGAGCGGCAAGGGCAACTCTTTTCAGAAATTTTATTGGACTATGCCCACCTCAAAGGTCGCCGCAAACAGGTGATGGCGGTAAAAGAAGACCTCTATTACAATGCGTTGCAACTAAAGTACGCAGCCGCCATTACCACGCATAAAGCACAGGGTGGCCAATGGAAAGTCGTATTTATCGATTGGCCTTTTTGGGGAGATACGCCACAATCGGTGGAGGATTTGCGGTGGCTCTACACCGCCTTTACCCGCGCTACTGAGGTGCTGTATTTGGTTAATTTTCCGAAACAGAAATAAAAAAACTCACATTCAAAAAAAACTTGTCAAAAATGTGCTACCTTTGCAAATGATTGTGTAAAATAGGATATTATGCCAAAAATATTTGATAACATTAACCTGCATCTTGCGCGGTTGGAAATTGCTTATGAACCATATTGACCAATTTTCGGGCGAAGTTAACTGTTGCAGACTACTTGTGGGTATGCAAGACACCGATGAGGTTACGTTGAAAAAAGAATTGTCAGACTTTAATAAAGGATTGTTGGATAATCAGAAGGCAAAAGAGTTGAGTGATGAGGAATAAGAATTAAGAAACATAGTTCGGCGTTAGCCAATTAAAAATTAAGAGAGGAGCGAGAAGTGTTAAATCTATAATTAAAAGGATGAAAAAACAAGAAATGCAGATTTTTGAAGACAAAAAAGTTCGCACAATGTGGAACGAAACAGAGGAAGAATGGTATTTTTCTGTTGTTGACGTAGTAGCGGTATTGACCGACAGTCCTAATCCGCAGGTTTATTGGCGTGTATTGAAAAAACGGTTAAAGGACGAGGGAAATGAAACCGTTACAAATTGTTACGGTTTGAAAATGCTTGCTGCTGATGGCAAAATGCGACTTGCCGATGTTGCTAATTTACAGCAACTTTTCCGAATTATACAATCTATACCTTCACCAAAAGCCGAGCCGTTCAAAATATGGATCGCAGAAGTAGCAAAGCAACGTATTGACCAACTACAAGACCCCGAACTATCCATTGAGCAAGCAATGATAGACTATAAAAGGCTTGGATATTCAGACAGTTGGATTAATCAACGACTGAAAAGCATAGAAATTCGAAAAGATTTAACTGATGAATGGAAAAAACACGGACTAAAGGAAGGTGTTCAATTTGCCACATTAACCGATATTATTACAAGAACTTGGAGTGGTAAAACCACAAAGGAATACAAACAATTTAAAGGACTGAAAAAAGAAAACCTTCGCGATAATATGACTAATAAAGAATTGGTTTTAAATATGCTTGCAGAACTTTCCACAAAAGAAATTTCGGAAATAAAAAATCTGGAAACAATGGCAGAGCACAAAAATGCTGCTCGTCAAGGCGGCGAAATAGCAAAAAATGCCCGATTGGAGCTTGAACAAAAAACAGGAAAAAAAGTAGTTACACCGTTGAACGCAAAACAGGGTGTTTTATCAAATCAAGTACAGGATGGGTAAAGAGTTGGAGGGAGAAGATGAATAGCGTGGGCAATACAGAACTTTTTAAACTTCCAAAGACGGCTTTTTTGTGCAGCCGCCAAGTGCCCGCAAGCGCTGTGTTGCGTTGCTACGATTGGGCGTTGGAGCAACGGCACAAAGGAGCATGCGTTATCAGCAGCTTTCACAGCATTGACGAACAATCGTTTATTGAACCTGATCTATTTTTTTTGCCTTTACAAACATGATGCAAAAAGTATAATGAACGGAATATCAGCAGAGTAGCGTTTTGTAAAATTTTGAGTGACGAAGTCAGGTGATTAAGGTAAAGCGCGTATGCTTATTCTCTCCACCTGCCGAATGATTCTTCCGTCTGTTGTTATACCTTCGAGTACTACAGAGTAGGTGTTTGAAGAATCGGCGGTGTAGAAATCAAAATTAGCTTCTCCCGACTCGGAAACAACAATATCGGGTTTCCAGAAAAGAGTAGTCCGGTAATCGGGAATGTTTGATTGTTTTGCCGCTTGTGTATCATATCGAGGTGCATAAAATTCCACAGGCTTTTGATACCCCAACGGAGTATAGGTTGCATAATGAAAACTTTTTCTTTCACCACTGCCCTCACTGCTTGTTCCCATTCTGGTGGTGATACTGATGGCTCCGTAGGCTCCTTGCGCGCCAAATATCACAGCACTTGGTCCTTTGAAAATATCAATGCTTTCTATATGGTAAACGGATAGATTATTTAAAATAATATCCCATTCGGTACGGACTCCATCTAATAAAAATAGCGGCGAACCTCTATTTCCTCTAATAAATATCAAACCTGTGTCGGGGTCATACAATACACCGGGAACTCTGGTTAGCTCATCAATAATTGACCTCGGAACTCTTTTTTCAAACTCCTCTCTTCTTATGGTTACATCCGACCCTTCGTTCAACGGAAAAAGAAGTCGGGGTTCGTCTCTCTTTTCAACTTTTGAAGCCGTTACCGTTGCCTCGTTTAGAAGAGTTATCCGCATGTCTTTGTTATATTCTGACCGCTCTTTGGCCTTCGCAAGAAACAATTCATCGGTAGCTTCGTCTTTAATTGGCCCAATTTTCGTACCGCGACTTTGCGGTGCATGGACAAGGTTTGGAAACGATTCCCTGTCAATTTCAAGTTTAACCTGTTTGTTTCCGGTTTTGCTTAATGCCTCAATAAAGTAGTCGGTACGGTCGGGATGCTCAAAATCCAAAAACATAAATCTGCCTTTCTCATCGGTAGTAGTCGTTCCAAAGATTCCGGGTATTACCACTACTGAAACAGGACTGTCGGTTACGGGACGGGAACGAACCAAACTCTTCACTTCTCCGGATAACTTCTGGCTTACCTGATACGGAATTTTGGGATATTCCAAATTTCCTTTCACAACCTCCGGGATGTTGTACCTTCTCCATCCATGTGTCATCATTAAATAGTCTAAACCGGTTGACGATTCTGTGTTGTCCAACAAGTACCAGGCCGGATTTTCAATGTACCCTTTCAATTCGGAAGAGAGCAGCAAACTTGCCTCGATGGTAGTTGAAAAACCAACCGGCAATTCTTTATCGTCGGTGATTGCAACCGACAAATGGCCGGTCAGCGGATTTTCGTCTAAATCACTAAGGGATAAGGTAGCGAGAACGTTTTCCCGCGGTTCATATATTGCTTTATTGGTGTGGAGTTTAACCTTTGCTTCGTTGTCGTTTTTAATGAACACTATCCGTTCGCTTAACGGATTCATCTGTTCGTCGAATAAAATAAATTGGATGACTCCTCCGGGAAGTTGTTTTTCTGCAAAAACGGGCACTTTCTCATCATCCCATGCAGAAAAATAGAGTATTAACCCTCGACAGTGCACAAGAAGATAACGCTGAATAGCGGGACAGTGAATGGCTTTTTGTACCCTGATCTGAATTTTTTGATCACTCCGGGTCACAGCTAAGGAGCAGGACCAAGGGTCAGACAAAGGCAATGCAAACTGTTTTTCCACGCCGTTCCCGGAACGGCAATTGAGGTAATAGCTCTTACCCTGTTCCGGAACATAGTAGAATACCCCCATTCCGGCATGAAATGTGGTTACTGTTCCAATCTCGGTGCCGGTTTCATCCACTACTTCACCAAAAATGATTTCTGGGTAACCCTTTTTGTTTAATGCTTTAAATGCCACTTTACATAAAACTCCTTCCGGCAGGTTTCCTCCTTCGGGAAAAAACGAAACCTCAAAATCGTCTCTTTCAAGTTTCTTTTCTTCGTTTTCCTGTTTGGCTATGGAAACCTGTTCTTTACCGGAAGAAAGTTCTCTTATCCGGATATTTTTCTTGAAAAAATAGTCATCCCCCAAGTTCTCCATATAACGGGTGTAGGAGCGGAGGGTGTAGTTTCCTTCCGGAATTTGTTCCGAAAGAAAAAGAGACCCATGAAATAGACCGTCTGTGGGGCGAATCATCACTCTTTCGACGAGCAAATCGTGCATATCAATTAGTTCCACATATACATACCGACTGCCGGTTGGATAACGATGTGTTGCAGCATCCGTTAGGTATGCCTTAAACCAAATCTTTTCGCCGGGGATATAAATATCCCTGTCGGTATGCAGATAAATCTTTTCCTGCGGATAAACCGTCAGTTGATTCAGCAGATTTTCTTCTATCCGATAAGAAAACGCACCTTCCCTTTGCCCAAGCAACAGGTGGTGAAGTGAGGAAAGAAACAGTACCGTCAGAAAGATTTTTCTCATGATACAAAAATAATAAAAACATTTAATAATTGTAGAAATTATTACAATAAACCGCTAAATCTCAGGCAAAGTGGACACCATTGATTGACTGGAACGCTGTTAAATTGATCGTTAAGGTCGTACTGACGCTACTTTTGCTGTTTTTCCGAAATAGAAGTGGGTTTAACCTTTTCTATGATGCTATAGGCCAAATCGAAACCCTCTTTTACAACACTTGCTTTTGTGATTCCATCGTAATAACCCCACAGGTGCAGGATTTCGTACGCACTATTGATATAATTCAACAATTTCTTGTCAATAGTGGTAATATTGCTCTGATAGAATTCAATAGACTTTCTCTCTTTTGCTTTTGGTTTGATATTTTTGAGTTGAAGATAGCAGTCTAAAGCCACAAGCAACCCGCTGTACGCCGTCCCACACGCTGTTTTTACATATTTTTTATCGTGATAAAAATCTCCCTCTTTTTGGGCATTTCTCAGGTACTCTTTGGCATTGTCCATATACCGGATCGCCTCGTTGTAGTACTTCTCTCTTAAATCTTGTTGTTGTTGAATGGACATGATGATTGATTTGATTCTGCAAAGATAACATGTAAAATGATTCAATTATTAAAAATGCAGAGGACAACGGAAGATTTATTGAATTTTAAATTTTTTCTGCCACAACAAGTGCATAACTCTTGTCGTACAACATTACCCCAAAGAGATAAATATCTCCTCCCTCTTTGATTTTTAGCCGTTTTCTAAGCTCCGGTGCCTCCATACAAAAGTTTCGTATAGCCACGTTGGCCATTGGAATGGTTTTGTGCAAGTTTTTAATCGTTTGTTTATTAAAAGATAATACACTCTTGATTTTGAAGATTCTGCCGGGAAAAGAGTAAAGTGGCGTGGGCGAAGAGTAGAGGTGTGTATTTTGGTACAATTTTTGCAGTCCAAAATGAGTAGAGATGAGCTTAAAGGCGCCCCCTTTGAGTAGCGAAACGTTTGGCTCATAGAGAAACCCTTCCGGCACGTTATCTGAAATAATTGCTTGAGTAATAGACTCTTGATATAAAGTGAAAGCAAATGGCTTCGCTTCTCCGTTCCGCTCCACATCTACACAAACAATCGGAACATCTTTGGCCGATAACGGTTGCCCATCTCGCTTTTCCAATAAAAATAGCAACTCTTTGCACTCATTCATCACCGAAACAACATGAACCTCTGTCGCTTCCGGCAGCAGGTGTAAGGTTTGGCGAATGTCGGCCATAGGAGAGATTTTGACTAACACCTTGTTTGCCTTTTGCAGAAGTGCTTCTTTAATGGATAAGATTTTAGGTTCGTAATCGTCAATAGCATAGAACCGTTTTTGATTGATGTTTCTGCGCGAAGGGTCTATATATATGATGTCTGCGTTAGGAAGGGTGGGCAGAAAGTCAATACAGGAGCCGTGTTGCACCTCAATATTGGAGGTACCAAGCGTCCCAAAGTTGTGTCTGGCGGCTTTACAAAGCGATTCATTTTGTTCAATATAGATCACTTTGGCCGCTTTGTACGCAAAAGCAATACTATCTATACCCATACCTCCTGTGCAGTCAATCACTCTATCTCCCTCTTTTACAAAGCGTTGTTTGTATATAGCTGTCTCTTCTGACGAAGCCTGTTGGCAAGCAATGGATGAGGGAAAGATGAGTTCAGGTCTTGCAACCCATTGAGGGAGTTTGTCTTTATTTTGTTGCCTTGCCTCAATTTGCTGCGCTGCAAAACGGACATCCACACCCTTGTATTGCTGAGCCGACAGCAATAAGACCTGCGGGTTGTCGTGGATGTGGGTTTGGATAAATGTTATTGTGGCAGCATCAATCATTGCACAAAGATAGGTTTTTTTTCAAAAATAAGTTATACCTTTGCGGACAAAATAGAAGTAAGAGTTCCATTTTGTCAGAAATATGAGTAAACAATACATATCCAGAGAATTACACGTTGAGATGGAGCGACTGAAAACCCATTTTCCGGTCATCGTACTCACCGGACCACGTCAATCCGGCAAAACAACCTTGGCAAAAAACCTCTTTCCAAACTATAAATACGTGGACCTTACGCGAGCCACCGAGCGAAATATTATCGAAACCTCACCCGAAGACTACCTTAGACAGTATGCCCACGGGATTATTATTGACGAGGCACAAAATTGGCCGGAGATTTTTCCATACGTAAAAATCGTTGCCGATGATTTGCCTGAGAGTAATATCATCCTTACCGGCAGTAACAATTTTTCATTAATGGAAAAGGTGACTGAATCGCTTGCAGGAAGGGCAGCCACGTTAGCGCTTTTGCCTCTATCGTTACACGAGTTGGGAGACGAAGTCGCTAAGTTGCCTACCGATACCTTGCTTTTCAACGGTGGTTATCCCGTTGTTTGGGCAAAAAACACTCCGGCGGCCGATGCAAGCCGTCACTATTACAATTTGTACATTGAACGAGATGTTCGCAAGTTGCTTAATGTGAAAGATTTAAGTAAATTTCAAATTTTTATCCGACTTTGTGCAGGACGTGTAGGTACAGAGTTTAACGCCCAATCACTCTCCAACGAAATTGGAGTATCTCATCATACTATTTATCACTGGTTGAGCATTCTTGAAGCTTCCTATTTGGTTTTTCGTTTACCTCCATTTTATCAGAATATTGGAAAAAGGCTTGTAAAATCGCCAAAAATATTTTTTTATGACACAGCCATTATTTGTTTTCTGCTTGGTATTGAAACAATAGATCAATTAAAAACCCACCCTCAGCGCGGTGCAATTTTTGAAAATTATGTAATACTTGAATTTTTGAAAAATCGGTATAATAGTGGTAAATCGGATAATTTATTCTTTTACAGGGATCAATCACAGAGAGAAGTGGACATTGTACAGCAGTTTGGCAATACATACAACGTTTACGAAATTAAATCGTCCGTTGCTTTTCATTCAGATTTTACCACCAACATGAATTACCTTAAAAAGTTATTGGGCGACACCATCCAAAAAAGACAGGTGATTTATGATGGAGCTACTGATTTAGAGATTTCTGAGAACGGTATCGTTAATTTTAGAAATATTGTATTCTGATTTTACCTATATTTGTGCATTATGGCAAGAATAGTTATAACCGGCGCTAAGGGACAATTGGGGAGATCTTTGATGGATGCTGCTTCGCGATTTTCCGTTCATGAGTTGTATGGCTACGATATTGATCAGTTGGATATTACGGATACTCAAGTTCTTCACCAAATGGCAAAAGAGACCGGGGCCACAGTGCTTATCAACTGCGCCGCCTATACGGCTGTGGACCAAGCGGAACAAGAAGAGGAAAAAGCGATGGCCATTAATAGGGATGCTGTAACGGGATTGGTTGAAGTGTGTAGTCAGTTAAAAATTAATTTGATACATATTTCTACTGACTATGTATTTGATGGTGAGGCAAAAACTCCATATCGAGAGGAGGATCGCCCAAACCCGCTGTCGGTGTATGGGGCGTCAAAATGGGCAGGGGAGCGGGTTGCCCTATCGTACCGGAAAGGCGTGGTAGTAAGAACGTCTTGGCTCTACACCGTTACAGGTAACAATTTTATCTCTGCTATTTTGCGTTTGGGTGTTGAAAAGGAAGAACTTAGAGTAGTAACCGACCAAATAAGCACGCCTACCTACGGCCCTCATCTTGCTCAAGCCTTACTTACAATGGTAGAGCAGATTGAGGCTTCCAAAACACCCGATTCACTAATGGGTCTATACCATTTTGCCAATCGTGGTTTCTGTTCTCGGTTTAAATTTGCCAAAAAAATCAAAGAGTATTCGGGATTTAAAGCCGATATTAAGCCTATTTCCTCTTTGGATTATCCCACTCCCGCTCAACGCCCAACATGGTCGGTTTTAGATACAAACAAAATTAAAACTACTTTTGGCATTGTTCCTAATGATTGGGAAGATGGGTTACAAGACTATTTTAATCAACTTAATAATAATTAAAGATATGGAAGAGTATATGTTACGTGCAACATCTTGGCTGCAAGGCTCGTATGATAAAGCCACAAAAGAGGCAGTAAAAAAGATGATGGAGCAAAATCCAAAGGAGCTGGAAGAGTGTTTCTATAAAAACTTGGAATTTGGTACAGGCGGGTTGAGGGGTATTATGGGTGTGGGTACCAACCGAATGAACAAATATACGGTAGGGATGGCCACCCAGGGTTTGGCCAACTACTTAAAAATGTGTTTTGGACACTTGCCTCAGATCAAGGTGGCCATATCTTACGACTGCCGCAACCGCAGCGCCGAGTTTGCACAAATCACCGCACAGGTGTTTGCTGCCAATGGTTTTAAAGTCTATCTTTTTGATTCACTCCGTCCTACGCCTGAATTAAGTTTTGCAGTACGACGCCTTGGGTGCCAAAGCGGGGTGATGATTACCGCTTCGCACAACCCAAAGGAGTACAACGGCTACAAAGCGTACTGGGACGACGGAGCGCAGGTGCTGGAGCCTCACGACCAAAACATTATTAACGAGGTAGAAAAGATTACCGATCCTGATCAGGTGAAGTTCGAAGGTGGCGACAACAATATCCAAATAATTGGAAAAGAGATAGATGAAATCTATCTGCAATCAATCCTTTCTCTTATCAACCTTTCTCCGCAAGCGATTCAAGACCACGCCCACTTGAAGATCGTTTATACTCCGCTACATGGGACGGGCGTACATTTGGTTCCGGAAGCGCTTAAGCGATTGGGATTTAAATTGATATACAACGTTCCGGAGCAAGATATTACCGATGGGGACTTTCCCACGCTGCACTCTCCTAATCCCGAAGAGCCGGCTGCGCTTGTTATGGCTTTGGCGCGGGCAGAGGAGTTGAATGCCGATTTGGTGATGGCTACCGATCCCGATGCCGACCGCTTGGCGATTGCCGTGAGGGACAATGAGGGAGCCATGAGGATGCTCAACGGCAACCAACTGCTCAGCATTCTAACTTATTATCTATTACGGAGATGGAAAGAGTTGGGAAAACTTTTGGGTAAGGAGTATGTGGTAAAAACGATTGTGAGTACAGACTTGATGAGGCAGATGGCGGATACTTTTGGCGTTGCTTGTTACAATGTGCTCACCGGCTTTAAGTATATTGCGGAGATTCAGCGTAATTTGGAGGGAAAGATGACCTTTATTGGAGGGGGAGAGGAGAGTTACGGTTACAATGTGGGGTCGTTTGTTAGGGACAAAGATGCGGTGGTTTCGTGTGCGTTGGTTGCCGAAGCGGCGGCTTGGGCAGCAGATCAGGGAAAAACCCTCTACGAACTATTGATCGATCTCTATATTGAGTTTGGCCTCTTTAAGGAGTATTTGCTCTCCGTCACCAAAAAAGGCAAAGAGGGATTGGAACAGATTGAGGCCATGATGAAACATTTTCGGACAAGCCCTCCTCAAACGCTTGATGGTGCGCCTGTTGTACTTATTCACGACTACCAATCGTCCCAAACCATCGATTTGATCAGCGATTTGCGTTACGAGATTACTCTACCCAAATCAAATGTACTGCAATTTGTTACCAACGACAACACCATTGTCTCGATCCGTCCTTCGGGAACAGAACCTAAGATCAAATTCTACTTTGGCCTCCGCGCAACAATCAGCAACAGAGCAGCCTACGATTTTGCAAGCGCATC
>JAITFU010000062.1 GCA_031281125.1 Prevotellaceae bacterium
TCGCGGGACGGGCGTTTTTTGTTGCACTTCGCACTACTCATATCGCATATCCATTATTTATTCATAAACATTTACTAACTATTTAATATTTATCAAATTATGAAAAAGATTATCTATTCTATCCTGACCCTTAGTTTGGGTCTTGTTTTGAGCAGCGGAAGCTGTTCACCCGATGCGATTGACCCCGACGGTGTTTTAATTAATGGCATCGTATGGGCAAGATACAATGTGGATACCCCCGGTACCTTTGCCGCCACACCCGAAAGTCCGGGAATGGTTTATCAGTGGAACCGTAAAACTGGTTGGAGCCTTAACGACCCGCTTACTCCCATACCATCCGGAAAGACATGGGAGACTACAAAGTCCCCAGCTACAGTATGGGATGCAATCAATGATCCCTGTCCAACGGGTTGGAGGGTGCCAAGTAAGGCTGATTTTGACAAACTCGTAGCTGCCAATAATACATGGAATAATGTTGCAAAGGGACGACTCTTTTTTGGAAGCGGTGTTGAGCAGATTTTCCTGCCTGCGGCTGGAAGGCGAAGTTTTGTTAGTAACCTTCAGTCTGTGGGCACTTATGGCTTCTATTGGGCAAAAGAAGAATCATCTGCTTCTTCTGCATATTTTTTAACCTTTGATTCTTCTTCAAAGGCGAATTTTTCATCGGGAAATGATAAATGTGCGGCTCAATCTGTCCGCTGCGTAAAAACAAAGTAACCATTTGCCGCATATCTTTTAGAAACGATTCGGTTTTTTACCGTGTCGTTTCTTCTTTTTACCGTTTCTTAGAATTTTATCGAAAGGCTCACCGTATAGTTAATTTCGGCTTGCGGAAAGAGGCCGGTTTCGATGGATTCCGGCGAGCCGTCTGCAAAGGTAGCGCGATAGACCCAAGCGTTGTCAATATACTTTTTGTTACACAAATTGTCAACAAAAAGTGAAAGCGTTGCTTTTGAGATTCCTTTAAAATTCAACTGTTGGGAACATCGGAGGCCTCCTGTCCAATAAGCAGGTAAGGCGCGGGTACTGTTTCCGGTGTTGTCGTAAAATTGTTTGTCCACATATTTGGCCACTACGGCTATCGCCGTCTCTTTCCAAGGTTTGGTTTCGATCATCAGGGCGCCGGTACATTCCGGCGAATAGGCCAACGAAACATTTTGGTAATGCTCCTGCAACTGAGGTAAAGGAGTCCAATAGAGGGGGTTATCGTAGTGGTCAACCCATGCGGTATAGTCCTTAATTTTGTTTCGACTCAGACAAATATTACCATCAAGGCGTAAAAAATTAAACAACTGCCAAGCGGCTGCCAATTCGACACCAGCACGATAACTTGATGTCACGTTTTCTTTGACCACATAACCCACATCTGTAAGTTTACCGGTGGGTACCAACTGGTCTTTATAATCCATATAGTACAATGTCATTTCGACTTGTGCGCTTCGGCGGTGGTAGCGATAGGCAAACTCCCAATCAAACATCCGCTCCGGCAGCAAGTCATAAGGTCGCCCTGCCTTTACCGCCTCTTTGTAGTCGCTGCGCGAAGGCTCTTTATGACCTACAAAAAAGCCGACATTCAGTTGATGGTCAGATAAAAAACTCCAATTTATTCCGATTTTCGGATTAAAAAACCTGTATTGAGAGTCTTGATCGAGAAGGGCAAAGTCTTTATCAGGACCTTTAAGATGATAGTTTATAGCACGATACTGCAAATCTGCAAACGCGGTAAGAGATCCCAAAAAGGTATATTCGGCTTTGAGAAACAAGCTGACGTCCTGTTTTTTTGAGTGGTTGCGGTACCATTCGTAGTTGGCGGGAATATTTTGGTTATACATAACCCAAACCAAGTTGCCAAAATGAGTTCCTTGATAAATAGATCCGGAGAATCCGCCCAAAATCCTCCAATTTTCCTCTCTAAAATCGGCCATTGACGACAATACATAATAGTCATTACCCATGAGTGCGCGTTGAATCATGTTGCTGCGTTTTATTATTGCGGTATTTATTTCCTGATCGGGTAATCCGTAGGTTGAGAATTTGCGGTCTTGTTTGTAATTTTCGTAAAAGCCGTCACCCAACGTATAGTTGAGGGTAGTTGTCCAGTTCAATCGGGGGTACGGACAAAATAACCAGCTCGCCTGCAGATGACTTTGGGTATAGTCATCGACTTCGTTGTCGTAATAATGGAGGTTACCGCCCTCATCAAAATAAGCGCCTGAAGGATTGGAACGTCGATCCTCTGCCATCATCTCTGGGGAAACCCCTTCCCAAGTAATACCCGTAACGTGCGTACCCCAAATCCAGTTGAGCCTAAAAGCGTGTTTACCGGATATATACGCTGCTCGTGCAAAAAGCGAGTGCATATCTGCGTAACCGTTTCGGATGTAACCTTGGGTTTGGGTATGTGCGTAACGAAGGTCTAAAGATAAACCCTTACGGTTCCCTGTTCCAACCCCAATGGCGGTCATATAGGTCTGATAAGAACCCATAGAGATATCCACTTGACCATAAGCTTCCCCAGTGGCGCCCACCGTTTGAATGTGCAGACCTCCTCCAAAAGCGCCGGGTCCGGCCACCGAACTCCCTACCCCCCGCTGCACCTGCACCCGCTCCAAAAAACCGGACAAAGCGGGCAAGTTGACCCAAAAGACCTCTTGAGACTCGGCATCGTTAAGTGGTATTCCGTTTAAAGTCACTCCGATACGAGTAGCGTCGCTCCCTCTAATACGCAAATAGGAGTTTCCCACGCCCGTTCCGTTTTCCGTAAAACTTACCACACCCGGCGTTAACGCTATGACTACCGGAAGTAATGTTGTGGATGGCGATTTTTCTAAATCGCTTCTATTCAATTGCGTGTGTGCAATCGGCGACTTGGCGCCAACGGTCACGGCAGAAACCACAACGCTATCCAGGACCAGGACAGATTGTGTGATCGATTGTTGAACTTGATTTTGTTGTGTTTGTTGCGTTTGGGCTGCAAGCCAAAGCGGGGTCAACACTACCCCCAAAACAAGGGATTTTCTTTTCATTTTGCTTTTCCTCCGGCGGCATTATCCGCATCAGGTTGTAGGGGTATGTTCTCAGCTTTTTATGGGCACCCCCAAGTGAATGTTTAAAAAGTGTCAAATAACTGCATTATTTCGGTTAAGGAAACCCGACGAATGAATGAGTACAGAGAAAAGTTTACTTTTCTCTGTCGAATGAGGAGGAGGTCGAGCGTACAACGCTATTCCTCACATACTAATAGTATGCTGCGGTGTGCCTTAACCTCATGGCTTTGTTATTTGTCACTTTTTGAAACATTCATGCAACGATTCTGAAGTGTCAAATAACTGCGCAAAGGTATGGAAAAATCACTTTGGTACCAAAGATATTCGGTACATTTTGGCCCAATATTTTCCGGTGACATAAATGTGCTTTTTGTCCGAATCGTAAGCAATACCGTTGAGTACCTCTGTTTTGGGTGTGAGGTGTTGTCTGGCCGGCAGACCTTTGAGGTCAATGATTCCGGTAACAATGCCGGTATTGGGGTCAATCCGTACAATTTCGTCTGTGGTATAGACATTGGCCCACACTTCTCCTTCAATATACTCCAATTCGTTGAGCCATTGGACTTCTCGCTGTCCATTTTTGACGGTAATGGAGCGCACAACAGCAAATGTGTTGGGATCTCTGAAGTAGAGGGTTGACGAGCCATCGCTCATAATCAGGTGGGTGTCGTTGGCGGTAAGCCCCCACCCCTCGCCTCGGTACGGTAGCGTTCCTACCTGTTTTAGGGTGGCAGCATCATAAACAAAACAGGTTTGCTCTTCCCATGTAAGTTGATATACTTTATCTTGAAAAACACAGGCCCCCTCGCCAAAATATCTGGGTGCAAGTGCAATGCTTTGTAAAATACGTCCCTTCCTAAAGTCGATTTTTCGTAAATAGGATGCGCCTCTGTTTCCGGTGCTTAGGTAAAGGAGGTCGTCGTAAATAAAAAGACCTTGCGTATAAGCAGTTTCGTCAAAAGAGAACACCTCCTCCACTTTATATCCGTAACGCTTGGGATTGATGTTTTGTGCGCAAGCAGGAAGTGAGGCAAAGAGCACAACCAAAAGACAGAGATGAATTATAATGCGCATACGACTGATTAATTAGCACTTACCTCACAGTCGGGTAAACACGAAACATCATCAGCAGGCGAAAGAACCGTTCCGCACCTGTGCCTAAACCCAATGGCCGCATGAACAAAGGATACAAAGATGGGTTGAGGGTTTTCGGGGGTACTTTTAAGTTCCGGTTGGAATTGAACGCCCACGTAAAAGAGGTGAGAGGGGAGTTCAATAATCTCAATGAGTCCGGTGTCGGGGTTGATACCGGTGGCCCTCATTCCTGCCGTCTCTATTGGACCAAGATAGGCATTATTTAACTCAAATCTATGGCGGTGACGTTCGGATATTTCAGATTTTCCGTACATTTGGTGGGCAAGGGAATCTTTTGTCAAGCGACAGGTATAACCGCCCAAACGCATTGTTCCCTTTTTGGCAGCCAACCGTTTTTGGTCCTCCATCAGGTCGATAATGGGTTCGCGGGTGGTGCGGTTGATCTCTGTGGTATGGGCGTTTTTTATTCCTATTACGTTGCGGGCAAACTCGATAACCGCCGCTTGCATTCCCATGCAAATGCCAAAGAAGGGCACATTCTGCTCTCGTGCATATTGAGCGGCCATTATCTTGCCTTCCATTCCCCGCTCTCCAAATCCGGATGCAATCAAAATGCCGTGTTTGCCGCCAAGAAGTTCAGCCACGTTATTCACATTGATATGCTCGCTTTGAATGCTGTGTACCCGCACCTTACAATCGTTGGCGGCACCGGCATGAATGAACGACTCCTGAATCGATTTGTAGGCATCCTGTAGCTCTACATACTTACCCACCAATGCAATATCAATTTCCTCTTTTGGGTTAAAGAGCTTATTCAAAAAGAGACTCCACTCTTTGAGTTCCGGCGGAGGCGTATCTTTGATTTGAAACTTCTCCAAGATAATTTCGTCCAATTTTTCCTCCATCATCTTGAGCGGAACCTCGTAGATACTTTTGGCGTCAATCGACTCAATCACCGCATTGGGTTTTACGTTACAAAAGAGGGCTACTTTTCGCCTTACCTCTTGAGGTAAAGGATATTCCGTACGACACACAATCACATCGGGTTGCACGCCGTTTTGTTGCAACATCCTCACACTGTGTTGAGTAGGTTTTGTTTTTAACTCTTTAGCCGCACTTAAATAGGGTACAAGGGTGAGGTGGATCACGGCGCAGTTTTCGTCGGGAAGCTCCCACTGGAGTTGGCGCACCGCCTCTACAAAGGGGAGCGACTCAATATCGCCAACCGTGCCTCCAATCTCTGTAATAATAACATCGTATTGATTCATTTTTGTGAGAGAGAGGATGCGGCGCTTGATTTCGTCTGTAATGTGCGGAATCACCTGTACCGTTTTGCCGTTGTAGTGCCCTTCGCGCTCCTGATCGATGACCGTTTGGTATATCTTTCCGGTGGTAACATTATTCAACTTGGAGGTAAAGACGTTAAGAAAACGCTCGTAATGCCCCAAATCGAGATCGGTTTCTGCCCCATCTTCCGTCACGTAACACTCTCCATGTTCGTAGGGGTTCAACGTCCCCGGATCGACGTTAATATAGGGATCAAATTTTTGAATAGTGACTCTTAAATTTCTCGCTTGCAATAATTTAGCCAACGATGCGGCAATAATCCCCTTCCCAAGCGATGAGGTTACGCCTCCCAAAACAAAGACAAATTTAGTATTCATAATTGCGCAAAGTTATTCGATTTCTATTCATATATCAAAACAGTTTTCTATTTTTGCAGCAAAAGAGTACCACATTATGAATACCCAACCAACCCAACCATTTTATTCACGGTCGTTTAGCCCTTTGGGCCAAGATGTTGATCAAAACAAACGACTTCGTCTTACCCGCTTTTTGCAAAAGACTCAAGAGGCTGCCGAAGCCCATGCCGACCTCTACCAATGCGGTTACCACCACCTGATCACCCAAAACATTGTTTGGGTACTCTCGCGTATGCGGCTGCACATTGTACGGATGCCCCAATGGGAGGAGCCGGTACAGTTACAGACCTGGCATAAAAGGGTCGAGCGCATCTTTTCGCTCAGGGACTTTATCCTGTTTGACGCCCACAATAGACCCATTATTACCGCCACCTCTGCCTGGCTCCTAATGGACACACACACAAGACGTATGTTACGGGTAGAAAACGTATTGCCCTACTTGGCCAATATTCGAATTGAGCAAGAAGCCATAACCCAAGTACCTGATAAACTGACCCCTCCCAACAATACACCCCTTCTTCTTGATCAAACCCACCGAGTAGTTTACTCTGACCTTGATCTGATTAACCACGTCACCAACACCAAATATGTGGAGTGGACGCTCGACGCTCTCCCCTTTGAAGCGATCAACACACAAACAATCACCACTCTTCAGATCAACTTTAATGTAGAAGCGCGCCACAACGACTGTGTCGAACTGTGGCACGCTTCTCCAAACGCGAATACCCATTATGTAGAAGGGAGACGCGGAGATCAGAATCTGTTTGGGTGTCTGTGCGAAATGGGTTAGTACAGCACTTGTACAGGTAAATGTTGGTCTTTACTAAAGTCCAAGTTGTTCACACCGGACTCTCCGTTACCCAATTGGCCATAACTATTGTCCCCCCATGACCACAAATTGTCGTCTTTATCAAAGGCAAAAGTAAACTTACCGCATCCCGGAGATCCCTTTGCACCAACACCGGCAGTAATATTTGTAGCCACATGTAAAAGTGACCATTTATCGATTGTTGTATTATCTCCCAATTGACCTCTGTAATTATTGCCACATGCCCAAAGCTGACCGTTATCATATAGAACAAAAGTTTGGTTATCGCCTGCCCCAATGGACACAACGGTAGAGCCCGGAGCTATAATTTGTTGCGGTAAATTTATCGAATTGGTAACAGTTGGGATGCCTAACGCTCCTCCGGTAGAAGAAGTCCCACCGGGCACTAAGTTGCGGCCCCAGGTCCATACGCTTCCGTCTTCTAATAACATCACAGAGTGGTTATAGCCGGCTGCAATACTCTTTATTGGACCACTTGTGCTAATTTGAACAGGAGTGTATTGGATCATCCCGACGCCCATAGCACCTCCATTACCGGTTTGGCCATTAATATTGGATCCCCAGCTCCACAACGTTCCATCTTCTTTGAGTGCAAGCACATGAAAACCACCTGCTACCATTGTCTTCACACCTTCCATAATTTTGAGAGGAACAGTTTGTGGCATAGTTGCGGGATTTTGTAACCCTTTAGCTCCATTATCGTATCCCATCTGTCCCCAATTGGTATTACCCCAGCCCCATAACGCGCCATCTTCATCTAATGCCAAGCTAAATGCGGCACCTCCGGATACAGCCTTGATTTTCTTTCCTATACCGGTAATTTTCGTAGGTGTCTTCACGAAATAATTCCCATCTGTATATGTTAATTGGGATTCTGCATTATATCCCCAACCCCACAAGACGCCGTCCCCATCAATTGCTAATGTGTGGAAACCTCCTGCAGCTATTGTGGTAATACCTTCATTAATAATCCTGGCCGGGACACTACGGTTTACTGCCAATGCATCACCTTTTCCACCTATTGCCTGATCTCCTAACGCCCACATAAAATTACGTCCCCAAACCCACACGCTTCCGTCTTGTTTAAGCGCTACTGAGTGTTCGTAACCTCCGGTAATATAATCGTACAAACGGGCCGCAACGGGTAAGGTAAAGTGCAACTCCACCTTTTCATAGCTACCATCGACTGCAAGCACCTTTACGGTTTCAAAGGATGCGGTGCCAACAAATCCGGATTCGGTAACGGTGACAACGGTTGTACCCGGATTGCCTTTGAGGGTGCTAAATGTGAAAAAGTTAGGGAGATCGACCAATTCCCACTTGACGTTGCTTTTTACTGTAAAGTGATCGATATCTCCATAAGAGGCAAAATTCAATGAGGTAGGTTCTACAATAAAGTGTACAGTCACCAACGTAACGCTCACTTGGGTACCGTCCTCTGTCTCAAGCCACACAACCAAGGGGTCGTCATCATCATAGCCATTAAGGTGTACGGAGACCTCCTGCACTCCGGGCCCACTACCTTCAATATCAAAGTCAAAACCTGCGTGCGTACCCACCACTTCCCAGCTTTGCGCGCTGGTTACTATAAAGGTTTGGGTGTGGTTTTCGGGATCAAAATACAACACAGAAGGCTCTACACGAATCACACTAAAATCGAGGGTAACCATTACCTTAGCGCCGTTGGTTGCCTTGACCCATACTGTCGCCGGTACCGAACTGGTAAAACCGTTTTCTGTAACAGTTACAAGGGTGGTTCCAATTCCTCCTGATACTTTATCAAAGGTAAAACCTGATGGAATATCCTCCAACATCCAAGGAAGGGAGCTGAGTACGGTAAAGTCGAGCGACTGTCCCGAAGTAGTAAACTCCAACACATCCGGTTCTACCAAAAGTATAGCAGATGAGTCGCAGTCAAAAGTGCTTGTGCAGCCGGACAAAACCAATCCGGCCATCAAAACTAAAAGAGAAAGTTTTTTTGACATGAAAATAAAATTAAGATCAATAAATTCGTAAGCGTATAAGTATTAAGATAAAAGAATAAATTATCGTATTTTACAACTCGGCAAAGTTAAACATTATCTACAATAAACAAATTTTTACGCAATAATTTTTCTATTGTAGGTGCGCAGGCATCGCCACAGTTTGCCCAAAGAGGCCGGGAAGGTCACCGGAAAGGTATGTCCAAGGGGCCGCCGTTACGTCCCAAGGGTATCCGCTTGCAACATGAGGATTTGCATAAAGAATACCAATATTCTGATGACCATCTGTGATGCCTCCTCCACCTCCAAATGCTATACCTCCATTGGTTCCTAAATTCTCCCACACAAAGTTTCCGGCAATGCCGGAAAATGGTGCGCCGGTTATGCTGCCCAACACTCTACCCACGTTGGAACCAGTTCCATATACATACTGGTTTAGGGCAACATTGTTTGTCAGTCGTGCTGAGGAATTAACAATTCCTGTCACTCCCCCCACGCTGTTGTTGCCGCTCACCGCACCGGTTGAATAACACTTGGTCATCTCACTTCCGCTACCATTCACCAACCCCGCTACGCCGCCTACCCCACGATAACCGGAAATATCGCCCGTTGCATAGCAATTGACCACTACACATCCATCAGGTGCGGAAGAAGTGCTGTAAAGTTGGCCCACCACACCACCCACGTATCCGTTATCATCGGCTTGACCTACCCCTGTGACCGCCACCGCCGAGCCGCAATTTTCAACCCTGCTGGCATTTAAATAACCCACAATACCTCCTACCCTAAACCGACCGGTTACCGTGCCGGAAACGAAAAGATTTTTTACTGTACCAAACAGTCCGGCAGACAGATGGCCAACATATCCAAACAATCCTACGTAGTTAGTTGTTTGCAAATCAATATATAACCCAAAGACCGACTTTCCGTCTCCATCATAAATACCCACAAAGGGGTGGGTGGGACTATTTACGGTGGAACTGGTGTTTCTCCCCACAGGATCCCACGCTTTATTCATTAGATAGAGATCGGCCTCCTGTTTGTAGCTCTTTGCCAATGCACCTGTTATTGTGTTGATCAATTGAAACTCCGCATAAGCGCCAATGGGAATCGAGCCACCTGCCGGATCACGGTGTACCAAGTTTCCGCCGTCAAATTTCAGAAAAATGGTTCTCTCTCCTCTGCGCCCGATAAGGATAGGAACGTCCGAATTTTTCCCTGTTATCAAGACACTCTCTACAATCAAAACATTTTCGCCGGGCAAGATCGGAATTTCGCGCAAAATATTCACGACAGCAGGGCGGGACGATCCGGAAGTAAAGGTAACGGTCGCTTCTGTATCGGGATCAACCCCCTCCAAGCTAAAGAGCGGAGGAAGAGTGGGCTCCTGACGAAGCAAAAGCGTATATTTGGATCCGTCCACAGAGACAAAAGTAAGCGTTCCGTATTTCCATTCGTCTAAATCGTTCACTTTTGCAACTAAAGTAACTTTTGTAGAGCCTTGTCCTCCCGTGAGAGGAGTCACCTCCTCAATCCAATCGGGTAAAAGACCCACTAATTTCCATGATGTACTACCTACAAGATAAACATCGTAAGGTCCTCCTTCCCAAGGAAAAGTGACCTCTTCTGTAAGCGCTTTTCCATTGGGGTCTTCTACATAGAGCGTACCGGAGAAACAGTCATCCATAAATGTACAACCACCCGGCAACACCAAGGAAGAGACCCATACTGCAAGTGTTACAATTTTTACATTTCTTTTCATGATTTTTACATTTTTGATAAAAAAATATTTTTTCGACAACAAAAGTAATAGTTATTTTTCTTCATGGTGCAAAAATAAGTATTATCTTTGTAGCCGGAGGACCGTTCTATCGCGCTATGATTCTCATAGTGAGGAAAGTCCGGGCTGGATAGGGCACCGCGCTGCGGAAAGCGCAGATAGCCGAAAGGTTATGGATGGCGTAACAGAAAATAACCGCTCAATCCGTAAAGGTTTGGGTAAGGGTGAAAAGGCGGGGTAAGAGCCCACCGTTTAACGTAGCGATGCGTTATGGCGTACGTCTCCGCGGCCTGCAAGGCCATGTATATCGGTAAATGGGGGTTGCCCGCCCTCGCCGAGGGGTAGGCCGCTTAGATAAATGATAGAAACCGGTAGGGAAACCTATCGGTACAGAACCCGGCTTACAGGTCCTCCTTTTTTTTAAAAGAGTTTTGGGTGGTCTTCCTCCATTTTTTGGAGAATTGTGGAGATAATGACTTCTCTAAAAAAGCGCGATTTTGATTGGATCTTGTACTTTTTACAAAATTGATTTACCGCTTCCATCTCTTTGTCGTTAAACAGGAGTACCTGCTTGTTTTTTCGAATCATACGAAAGGGTACAGGGGGGCGTGGCAAGGGATTGATACGTCTTTTCACAATTTTTTTTGCGAATGTAGTGTTTTTTTGAAAATAAAGATTACTTTTGCCGCCGAAATGAAACAAAGTATCTGCTCATACACATTCGTACAGCGAATTAACCTTGTCCGACGACGATAGTCGCGGGTCCAAGTCACTCGCCTCTCCTATTTTGGAGAAAATTGTTTCTCATCCATTTTTACCCATTTTTTTTTATCCGATATGAATGTGCGCATTCTTGTGGCAAACGCTGACCACATTATCCATACACACAAAATCTGTGAACTTATGTACGTATCTGCCTTGCAAAGAGGAACCGGTATTGCCGCCCGTGCGCCGGAGTACATTGCAGAAAAAATGCAGAGTAGCAAGGCAGTCATTGCGTTAGATGGCGACAAAGTGGTTGGTTTTTCCTATATTGAGACATGGAGCCACGGATTGTTTGTGGCCAACTCAGGGTTGATTGTCGATCATGAATATCGGAATCAAGGATTGGGCAGAACGATCAAGAAAGCCATTTTTGACCTGTCACGCAAATTGTATCCTACTGCCAAAATCTTTAGCATTACCACCGGTTTGGCGGTGATGAAGTTGAATACAGAATTGGGTTATAGACCCGTTCCCTTCTCCGAACTAACCAACGATTCCGATTTTTGGGACGGTTGCCGCGAATGCCGGAACTACGACATTTTGGAGCGCAACCACCGTACCCTCTGCCTTTGCACCGGAATGCTCTTTGACCCAAATCAAAAACCACACATTTAGTATGAAAAAACTCCTCTTAGCCTTTAGCGGCGGTCTCGACACCTCCTTTTGCGTTCCTTGGCTGATTCACGAAAAAAAGTATGAAGTCCATACGGCGTTGGTAAATACAGGTGGATTTAACGTTGTTGAATTAGACGCCATTGCACAAAAATCCAAAGAACTTGGCGCAACCTCTCACGTCAATCTTGACGCCACCAATGATTTTTATCAAAAGGGCATTCGATTCCTCCTCTTTGGAAACATTTTGAAGAACGACACCTATCCCCTCTCCGTCAGTTCAGAACGGATTTTTCAGGCGTTGGCATTGGTGGATCATGCCCGAAAAATCGGCGCTTTAGCCATTGCCCACGGAAGTACAGGCGCCGGAAACGATCAGGTGCGCTTTGATCTTGTGTTTCAGGTGTTGGCTCCAGATATTGAGATCATCACCCCGATTCGCGAGTTGCAAATCTCCCGCAAAGAGGAGATTGACTATCTAAAAAAGCATCAATTCGAGTATGCATGGGAGAAGTCAAAATATTCTATTAATCAGGGACTTTGGGGAACAAGCGTGGGCGGTGTTGAGACTTTACAAGCCTCCGGAATTCTACCGGAAGAGGCGTGGCCGCATCAGGTTGAAAAAGAGGGAAAAGAGAAGATTTCAATTCGATTTGAGAAGGGCGAACCGGTTGCGCTTGATGGTGTTTCCATGCAACCTGTTGAGGTTATCAGGGAGGTGAATCGAAGGGGACACAGTTATGGTATTGGCCGCGATATCCATGTAGGTGACACCATTATAGGCATCAAAGGGCGGGTTGGTTTTGAAGCGCCTGCTGCGCTCATCCTGATTAAGGCACACCACCTTTTGGAAAAGCACGTTTTGACCAAGTGGCAACAATATTGGAAAAAGCAATTGGCCGATTGGTACGGAATGTTATTGCATGAGGCTCAATATCTTGATCCTGTGATGCGTAACATTGAACACTTTTTGGAAGATACGCAAGAGCGGGTCAGCGGAACGGTGGAGGTGGAATTGCGTCCCTATCACTTCTCCATTCTTTCTTGCGATAGCCCTTATGACCTTATGAACAGCAAGTTTGGCGATTACGGAGAGATGAATAAAGGGTTTACCGGAGAAGATGTACAGGGATTTACTAAGATTTTGGGGAATCAAATGAAAATTTTTCATTCTATTGATCATGAATAAGATAACTTGTGCCATAGCGGGCGGAACGGGTTATACCGCAGGCGAATTGCTCCGGATTCTTTTGTACCACCCTTTTGTAGAGATCGTGGCAGTTTTTAGCAGTTCGTTTGCCGGCGCTCGGATCGATACAATACACCGCGACTTGATTGGTGAAACGGATCTTTGTTTTTGCAACGAACTCCCCAAAACAGATCTCCTGTTTCTTTGTTTGGGACACGGACTCTCCGGCGATTTTTTGGAAAAGAATAATATTGACCCACAAACTAAGGTGATTGATTTGGGAAGCGATTTTAGGATCACTCCTTTTTTTGGAGATCGAGAATTTGTATATGGACTTCCTGAATTAAATCGCTACACCATTAGAATGGCTCAAAATATTGCCAATCCGGGTTGCTTTGCCACCGCCATTCAATTGGCTCTGTTGCCGTTGGCACAACAGAAGCTGTTGCTTGACGAGGTACACGTACACGCCATCACCGGATCAACCGGTGCAGGACGTGAATTATCCTCTACGGCACATTTTAGCTATCGATCCAACAATATATCTGTTTATAAAGCATTTACACACCAACACTTAGAAGAGATTCACGCCTCACTCGCTTTTGCCGCCAACAAGCCAACCCCGCAAATCAATTTTATTCCGGTACGCGGTGATTTTACCCGCGGGATTTTTGCCACCCTCTATACCCGTTGCCCTGCAAATATCGAAGAGGTGTCATCGCTCTATCAAACCTACTACCAATCACATCCCTTTGTGTTTGTTGCCCAACACGAAATCAGTCTTAAAGAGGTGGTCAATACCAACAAAAACCTTCTCCACCTTCAAAAACATCAAGACTATCTTCTCATTACAAGCATTATCGATAATCTTACCAAAGGCGCATCCGGTCAAGCTGTGCAAAATATGAACTTGATGTTTGGATGGGACGAAACGATGGGACTACAACTCAAACCAACAGCATTTTAATCATTACAACAACTATGAAACAATTTACGTCGGTTCACGATATTGGACCATTGGATCAGGCGCTGCAAGAGGCGTTTGAAATAAAGAAAAACCCGCTATCGCAAGTCGATTTGGGTAAACACAAAACGTTGCTTATGATATTCTTTAACTCAAGTCTCCGCACCCGCTTGAGTACCCAAAAGGCTGCCCTTAACTTGGGAATGGATGTGATTGTGCTCGATATAAATCAGGGAGCATGGAAGTTAGAGACAGAACGTGGAGTGGTGATGGATGGCGACAAACCCGAACACATCTTAGAAGCGATTCCGGTGATGGGGAGTTATTGCGATATTATTGGCGTGCGCGCCTTTGCTCAGTTAAAAAACAAGGAAGAAGATTATTATGAGGTGATTTTGAATCAATTTATCCAATACAGCGGTAAACCGGTATTTAGTATGGAAGCCGCCACCCGCCATCCGCTGCAAAGTTTTGCAGATTTGATTACCATAGAAGAGTACAAAAAAAGTGCCAAACCCAAGGTGGTACTCACTTGGGCGCCACACCCCAACGCCCTGCCTCAGGCAGTTCCCAATTCGTTTGCAGAGTGGATGAACGCAACCGATTGGGACTTTGTGATCACCCATCCGGAAGGGTATGAATTGGCCCCTCAATTTGTTGGCAAAGCCAAAGTCGAATATGATATAGAAAAGGCGTACAAAGGAGCCGATTTTATCTATGCCAAAAACTGGTCGGCCTATCAAGACCCTCATTACGGCAAGATATTGAGCAAAGATATGAACTGGACGGTCGATAGCCGCAAAATGGCGCTCACCAACAACGCCTTTTTTATGCACTGCCTCCCTGTGCGCCGCAACATGATTGTCACCGACAATGTAATCGAATCTCCTCGGTCGATTGTTATCCAAGAGGCGGCTAACCGTACCGTATCGGCGCAGGTGGTACTGAAACGAATCCTTGAAAAAATTTAAAATTCAGTAAATCTTACCAAAATCGTAGAATCTCCATTTCCAAACTCACATTTGTGTTATCTTTGCGCCACATATTTTAAAGGAGAATCATTATGTCGGTGCAAGAACAGCAACAAATTAAGGAAAAGTATTACGGCGAGGCGATTCGCTATATGAACAACGCCAAAGAATGTCTGACCAAAGCAAAGAAAGAAGGAAGCTATTATCAAGACCAAAAGTACGTTAGAATGGCATGTGGAACGGCGTACAGCGGCCTCCTTATTGCCTTGGATTGTTTTCTTTTGCTAAAAGGCATTCACCAACCGGGAGGAAAGGAACGGAAGTCCATCGAATATTATCAGGAAAATATTGCTAAAATTGATAAAAAGATTTTGGTTACGCTTAACTGTGCTTATCAAATATTACATCTGTCTGGGTATTATGATGGGATTGCCAAGGCAACCGTCGTTAGGGATGGATTCTCCGAAGCGAGTAAGATTATCGAAAGGATAAAACCAATTGTCTAAACCTGTTACATGGAACTCACCATTATCAAAATCGGCGGTAACGTGATTGACGACGCTCAGGCGCTCTCTCGTTTCCTTGACTTTTTTTCCCGCTACCCGGGCCTGAAAATTTTAGTACACGGCGGCGGTGGTATGGCGACTCAAATGGCAAAAGAGTTGGGGATTCCCACTCAGATGCATGAGGGAAGGCGTATTACCTCTCCGGAGATGCTAAAAATTGCTGTCATGGTCTATGCAGGATGGATTAATAAACAGATTGTTGCGGGATTACAGCAACGAAACTGCCCTGCGATTGGTCTTTCCGGTGCAGATGCCAACCTGATCCCCGCCCATAAACGCCCCGTTACCGACATTGACTACGGAGAGGTAGGAGATATCTCTCCGGATAAGGTCAATACGGGAATCATCTCTATGCTTCTCTTTAAAGAGTTGGTTCCTGTGGTGTGCTCCATCACCCATGACCAAAAGGGACATCTGCTTAATACCAATGCCGATACCATCACCTCAACCTTAGCTGTGGCGTTGTCGCCCTTTTACCCTACGCGCCTTATCTATTGCTTTGAGCAAAAGGG
>JAITFU010000078.1 GCA_031281125.1 Prevotellaceae bacterium
AACTTTCTCCCGGCGATGTACTGCAACTCGTTGCCACCGTACTCCCCTCCAATGCCACCGACAGGAGTGTTACTTGGAGCAGCAACAACACCTCCCGCGCCACGGTAACTTCCAACGGATTGGTAACCATTCCCTCATCGGCAACCGCAGGCACTGTGACCATTGTGGTGACAACGGTGGATGGCGGTAAAAATGCATCGTGCGCCATTGAGGTAGTAATAACACCCACCGTAACATTACCCGTGATCACAACCCATCCCTCAAACCAAAGCGTCGCCGCTGGTGGAAGCGCTACCTTCTCGGTGGTGGCCACCGGTACTACGCCGCTGAGTTATCAATGGCAGGAAAGGGTAAATAGCGGCGGGATGATGGCTTCCTGGCTCAATATTAATTCATTCATGGGAGGAATCTATTCAGGCACTACAACAGCAACTTTGAGTCTGACCAATGTGCCGGCTTCATACGATGGTTATCAATACCGTTGCGTTGTCACCAACGTGGCAGGCAGCGACACGTCCGTGTCCGCATCCCTGACGGTATCCGGTTCGACTTCCAAAGTCGAAATCGGCACAACTCCGGGTGACCTTACTGGGGGTACTGTGGGCGTACCCTACTCCTTTACACTCGAAGCAAAACCCACAGCCGGCGCTTGGGATATTAAGAAAGGTGGGCTTCCTCCCGGATTGTCGATCAACTCCTCTGGAGTCATCTCCGGTACCCCCACTACTGCAGGCGTCTATACCTTTTCGGTGGTTGCAATAGCTAAAGGTTATACAGATTCAGACCCGGTAGATTTTACCATTACGATTGCCGCCGCCGTCCCAAGAACCGTAACCATCAACAATCCCACTTCACAGTCTGTAGCTCATGGCTCCGGGGGAAAATCTTACTCCACAACAACAACCGGTTTTCCAGATGGATCAACAACAACATACCCTACTTCCATACAATTTTATTCCGGCTTGGCGGCAGGAAGCGTTGAGATATCAACCCCTGCGGGCTTTTCTATTGCTACGACTGCCTTAACTAACAATAGAAAGGACGTCATTGTCTATCATACTGAAGCAACTCCTACCGGCATACACTATTTTCGCATAATCATTGACGGCGTTGTCTCCACTAATGTTGCAGACATTACCATCAACGCCGTTGCTCCCACCATCACCACCCATCCCGTGACACATACTATTTCTGCCGGAAAAAATACTACATTTTCTGTAGAGGCTACCGGTCCTGGTCTAACATACAAATGGCAACATGCCCCCTCAACCCCCGGTATTCCCACTTTTACCAATATTAGTGAGACTATTATTGGAATCTATTCCGGCTCTGAAACTAATACCTTGACACTAACAACTGTAGGGCCAATATACGACGGATACAGGTACCGGTGTGTGGTATCAAATCCGGCAGCTGCCGTTAATTCTAACTTCGCAACCCTGACCGTAGTACCGCTTCCCGTCATTACCACTCAACCCACAGACAAAAGTATTTCTGCCGGAAGTAATACTTCATTCTCGGTAGTGGCTACCGGTAACAACCTGACATATAGATGGTATGTGATTTCCACTTCCGGAAGACTTAGTGCTGTTTCTGAGCCTAGTGCCGTCTATTCCGGCTCTAATTCAAGCACTTTGACTCTTACAGGTGTGCCGGCATCGTTAGGCGGTTCTAAATACTACTGCATGGTACTTAATGCAGCGGCTGATGGTGTTCAATCCAATACCGTAGAATTGAAGGTCACCCCGTAACCTACGGGGTAAGCCCGCATTTGGTGTGAAGGCAAAAAAAAGAGAGAGGCGTTCTTTACGGAGCGCCTCTTTTTTGTTTATGAAATTATTCCTATCTTTGCCCATCCATCCAACAGCAAACAACCAATGGCAACAAACTACATACGTTTTGACTGGGCAGTAAAAAATCTGTTGCGACAAAAGGCAAATTTTGTGGTATTAGAGGGTTTTTTGACGGTATTATTAAAAGACAATATTAAGATATTAAGCATCTTAGAAAGTGAGGCAAACCAAGAATCCAATGACGACAAATTCAATCGTGTGGATATGCTTGCAGAAAACGACAAGGGTGAACTGATTATTATCGAAGTACAAAATTCTCGTCAGGTTGCCTACTATCAACGAATGTTATATGGCACCTCCAAAGCAATTGTCGAAAGAATCAAAATTGGAGAGGACTACGCCCATGTAAGAAAAGTCTATTCCATTAATATTCTGTATTTTGCTCTTGGATATGGAAAAGATTATGTCTATCACGGAAAAACCGAATTTAGAGGGTTGCACTACCCCAATGAGATTCTGCATTTGAGCGAGAAAGACAAACAACAATTTCACAAAGAGAGTGTTGGAGATATTTTTCCCGAATATTATATCATCCGGGTGGACGATTTTGACAAAACCGCTGTCGATCCATTGGACCAATGGATATCTTTTTTAAAAACAAGTATCATCCCCGACAACGCTACAGCGCCCGGATTGGACCAGGCGAGAACCATCATGGCGCTGCACAGTATGAGCAGCATGGAGAGGGCTGATTATGAACGACACCTCGAAAATCTTAGGGACCAGAGAGGGATCATGGAAAACCAGAGAATAGAAGGAAGAGAGGAGGGATTGGAAGAGGGAAGAAAAGAGGGAATGGCTATTGGAAGAAAAGAGGGAAGAAAAGAAGAAAGAGAGAACATTGTCAAAAAGCTCATCAATATAGGAATCCCCATTGACCAAATATCTACGGCTACAAATCTTGCCATAGAAGAGATCGCAAAACTACTAAAGTAAATAGAAACAGTCTCTTAATCAACACCATTATGCACAACCTCCCTTTTCCCGTTTCCGGAAAAACCCGAAACGAACACGACCTTTTAGGCGACAGAGCAGTTCCCGTGGAAGCGCTCTTTGGCGTACAAACGTTACGCGGAATCGAAAATTTTCAAATCAGCTGCGCGCACCTCTCCGATTACCCCGATTTTATTAAGGCATTGGGTTACATAAAGATGGGGGCAGCTTTGGCCAACCATGAATTGGGGTTAATGGAGACCCCCGTAAAAGACGCCATTGTGGCCGCCTGTCAGGAGTTGATTGAGGGGAAGCATCGGGAACACTTTCCTTTGGATATGGTACAGGGCGGCGCCGGCACATCGGTAAATATGAATGCCAACGAGGTGATTGCCAACCGCGCGCTCGAGATCATGGGCAAACAGCGCGGCGACTACTCATTTTGCCACCCCAACGACCACGTAAATATGGCGCAATCGACCAACGACGCCTACCCAAGCGCCGTCCATTTGGCATTTTGGATCACCCACACAACGGTACGCACCTCGCTTTTGGCATTAATCGCCTCATTTGAAAACAAAGCGTCAGAATTTGCAAACATTATCAAGATGGGACGCACCCAATTGCAAGACGCCGTACCCATGACGCTTGGTCAAAGCTTTGGAGCCTACGCCACGGCATTAAAGAACGAGGTTCAAAACTTGGATAGAGCCGCACAAAAGTTTCTTTTCATCAATATGGGCGCCACAGCCATTGGCACAGGTATTACTGCAGAACCCGGATACGCGCAGGCATGCATCAAACACCTCCGTCAGATTACCGGCTGGGTTATTCTCTTGGCTGCTGATTTAGTAGAAGCCACCCACGACACCTCCTGCATCTATGGCTACTCATCGGCACTCAAAGCAATTGCCATTAAAACCTCAAAAATTTGCAACGACCTTCGCCTCCTCTCCTCAGGTCCCCGTACCGGTTTGGGTGAAATCAACCTGCCTCCCAAACAGCCCGGCTCATCAATCATGCCCGGAAAAGTAAACCCCGTTATTCCGGAAGTGATGAACCAAATCTGTTTTCGCGTGATTGGCAACGATTTGACAATTACCCTTGGAGCAGAAGCCGCCCAATTGGAGCTAAACGTAATGGAGCCGATTATGGTGTTGAGTCTCTTTGAGTCGTGCCAATGGCTAACCAACGGTTTTAACACCTTACGTATTGAGTGTGTGGACGGAATCACCGCTAACGCAAAGCACTGCCGCCACTTAGCAGAAAACAGCATCGGAATCGTTACAGCGCTCAAACCCTTTATCGGTTACGCTTCCTGCACGGAGGTAGCCAAAGAGGCCCTCGAAACAGGAGGAAGCGTTTATCAGTTGGTATTGGACAAAAAACTGCTCACCAAAGAGCAGTTAGACAAAATATTGGATCCTAAGTACATGACTACTCCCTCAAAAATCACAGAACTCTCTTTTTGAGGATATTGAGTGGTACCACCAGGAATCGAACCGGGGACACAAGGATTTTCAGTCCTTTGCTCTACCAACTGAGCTATGGTACCATTTTGTTTTCTCTTTGGGGGTGCAAAGGTAACGATATTTTTGAAATTGCAAAAAAAATATTAACTTTGCGCCCTATATACATAATAATTAAGTTTTATGGCAACTACAGCCGACTTCAGGAATGGTCTTTGCTTTGATTACAACGGAAAACCCTGTTCTATTGTATGGTTTCAGCATGTTAAACCGGGAAAAGGGGGCGCCTTTGTTAAGGTCAAGATGCGCAACTTAGACAATGGCCGGATTCTTGAAAACACCTTTACCGCCGGTGAAAAAATCGATATCATTCGGATTGAACGCCGTCCCTATCAGTTTTTATATAAAGACGATTCGGGATTTCACTTTATGCATGGCGAAACTTTTGAGCAAATCGACCTTCAGGAAGATATGGTTGATAATGCCGATTTGATGAAGGAGGGCCAGTTTGTAGAGATGATGTTCCATGCCGATGAAGAGCGTGTGCTGACCTGCGAGCTTCCCCCCTTTGTAGATATGGAAATTACTTATACTGAGCCTGCTGTAAAAGGCGATACCGCCTCTACCAATGCGCAAAAAAGTGCCACGCTCGAAACCGGAGCCACCATTATGGTTCCGCTCTTTATCAATCAGGGCGAGCGTATTCGTGTGGATACCCGCGACAGAACTTATGCAGAACGAGTTAAATAAACTGCCTTATGAAACAACTCTTATTCTTTGTTATTGTGATCTTTGCACTCTCGTGCTCGCCACGCGGAGGGCAGGGGAGCTACATCACCCCTCAGCAGATCGAAACCGCTATCACCAACGGCTCCTTTACCAAAGCCGAATCTATGATCAAAGAGTACCTCTACCTTAACAATGTCTCTGCCAAGGAGCGTCAGAAGTGGCTTTTTCAAATCGAAAAGATGCAACGGATTCGCCTCGAATTTACCATGACCGAGTCTGATATAATAACTTATTTATTAGACTATTACGATTCGATTCCCAATCATCAACTACGTATTTGGGAAGAGGGCAAAGCGTTGGAATATAGGATGATAGATGGCGAAAAGAGATATTTTAATCATGCAGCCCGAAACCTCTTTAGAATCAGCTTGACCGCCAAAAAACGTTGGGACGAGGTACACGGCAACAAACCCGACAGCCTCACCCGCTTTTTGGCCCATTACATCCCATCGATTGTCCTTACATCCAAAAAACAGACGCTCAACCTCACCAACCCCGTCACTATGGAAGTGACCTACACCCTTACTGTTAAGCCAAATGCGGTGCCCGGTGGAGAGTGGTTGCGCGTGTGGATGCCTATGCCCCGCACCGATAGCCCAAGCCACACCCATATTCAGTTGATTTCGGCCAATCCCAACTACTACATGATCTCTCCCGATCATTATGCCCATAAAACCATCTATATGGAAAAAAGGGCGGTTGTTGATGAACCCACCATATTTACCTATACCTTTTCTTACACATCATCTGCACTATGGGCCTCTTTTGATCCCGCCGAGTTAAAGATGTACAATACACAATCGGATTTATATCAGCAATATACATCTCAGCAGGCGCCCCATATTCTTTTTACCGACAACATCAAAAAGATCACTCAGGAGGTGGTGGGCAACGAGCAAAATCCATTCCTCAAAGTGCAAAAAATTTACAATTGGATCGATAAAAATTATCCGTGGGCAAGCTCTGTCGAGTATTCAACTATCGATAACATTCCTGAATATGTGCTTGATAATAAACATGGTGACTGCGGTCAGGTGTCATTACTCTTTATCACTATGGCACGCTGTGCCGGCGTACCGGCAAAATGGCAAAGCGGATGGATGATGCACCCCGGAAACAAGAGCCTGCACGACTGGGCACAAGTCTATTTCCAAGGTGTGGGGTGGGTTCCTGTTGACCAATCGTTTGGGCGCATTCGCTCCTCTCAAAATCCCGATGTCTATTGGTTCTATTCAAAGGGTATTGATGCCTATAGGTTGGTGGTAAATGACGATATTGGGCAAGATTTATATCCGCTAAAGATTTTCCCGCGTAGCGAAACAGTTGATTTTCAGCGTGGAGAAGTAGAATGGAAGGGAGGAAATCTCTATTTTCCCCATTGGGATTATCAAATGGATATATCCTACAAACCTACAGCACCTCCCACCAAAGAAAAAAGCAAAACAACAACTTCTGTATCACCCTATTTAGATGCGGGTTACCGTATGCCTCCTGATTACAGGTGGAGTTTTGACCCTTTTCAAGAGCTAAGGTATCAGGTTCAGACTGATTATTACTCCGGATATTCGGGTGAGTACCCCCAACACACTTCTGATCAAAGGTCCTATTTGAGACAGGAGACAGGGGACCTTCCGGCCTCCTTCTACCAAGATGTATATTCACCCTCATCGGGTTATGAGTACAACTCCCCCAATCCATATCCCGCACGACAAGACTACAGCGTCTCCGAAGAGTATTCCTATATGCAGGGAGTAAGGAGTTCACAAGATCGATATATCCCCCCATCTGAGCGCTATCCTTTGCCCAACAACGGGAATCGACTTCCTTACAGAAGAGACCTTTATAATCCTCAGAGTGTTTATCCTCCCTCCATGACCGATCCACAAAGATCGAGCGGGATAAACCCCTACCCTGATTACGGATATCGTTATCCTGACGTAAGATAGTACCTTGGGAAAAGATTTTTTTAGAGAGCTTGTAACAAAAACAGGCTCTCTTCGTTTACACAATAACGATGAACAAAGTTGCCTATACTACCTTTATTACTGCCCTGAGGCCCAAACTCTACCGCTTTAGCCTCAGCCTGCTCAGACGGCACGAAACCGCAGAGGATGTGGTGCAGGAGGTGGGTCTGCGCCTTTGGAAGGGGATTGTCATTGGGAACGAACATCCACAGATGGAAGCCCTTGCAATGCTTACAGCCAAGAACCTCTGTATAGACATACTGCGTAAAAACAACAGAACCATGCAAAAGGCAGCCCACAATGAGGCACCTCGCCTTTTTGACCAAACACCCCAACACCTTCTCGAAGAAAAAGAGACGCACACGATGATATGTCAACTCATACACCGGCTGCCTCTTCAGCAGCAGATGTGCATCCGGCTTCGTGATGTTGAAGGGTATGAGTTAGAGGAGATTGCCTCGATACTCGAATGTGATCAGGGCAGTGTACGTACCAATCTTTCACGCGCCCGTAAAAAAATCAGAGAACAAATTATCCAACTATGGAACCGATAAACGAAACCACCATTCGCCAACTTTTGGCAAGTTATTTTCAAGGAGAGACTTCGCTGGCTCAGGAGCAGCAGTTAGCCTCCTACTTTCTTGAGTCCGAACTACCTGAAGATTTACTCCCCTACCGCGCACTCTTTCGCTTTTTTCGCGAAGAGGCAGCTGTGGCGCCTCCTCAATTAGCCCCAACCAAGGTGTCTCACGGTCGGCGAATCCTCTTTCGTTTGTCGGCATATACTTCGGCAGTTGCCGCAGGAATCATCATCTTTTTTGCGTTATATCGGCCTGTAAAAGAAGACTTTGTGTGTTATCAAGATGGACAACGCATCCTTAATCAGGAAGAGGTGATGCAATTGGCCCAACAGCAATGGGACCAAGTCTCAACACAAATCGAAAAAGCTACTGCCATGGCAGAAAAATTGGAACAAATGAAATCTTATACACAAATAATCAATAAATACATACCCAAATGAAAAAAAGAATCGTAAACATTATCAGCCTATTATCTATTTTTTGGCTGATGGGCGCCACAGGAGCGCTCTTTGCCCAAAACAGGCGAATGCAAACGTTGGACGACCTCTTTGCCAAGTACGAGCAGACAAAAGGGGTGGGATACATCAGCATTTCTCCCAGCTTGCTCAAGTTGGCAAAATCGGCAGACTCCAAAGAGTTGGACGAAGTGTTCAACAGTATTGCCTCTCTGCGGATTCTGAATTTGGAGATCACTCCCGAATTGGAGGGGTTGGCCAATCGAATTAGGCAAGACGTACAAACGTTGGTTAAACAAGTTAATTATGAGGAGATTGTTAAGATGATTGATGGCGACAGTAACTTTGTGATTTACTTGTCAAAAAACAAGGACAAGAACAGCAAACAGTTAGAAGCGTTACTGATGATCGCAAGCGAAAAGTCTGAGCTTGTACTCATTGGAATCACAGGGAAAATCACCCAAAAAGTGATTGACGCTATTTTAGACGGAAAAATCGGCATTATACCTTAATATTATTATATCATGAATCGATACAAAACCTTACTCCTATCTTTGGCCCTCTGCTTTTGCGTGGTGGCCACAGCCCAAAACCAAACCGAAACCAAAACGCCCACCCGAATCAGAATCGGAGAGACCATCATCACCCTTCAATCGCCTTTACAGGTGGAGCCTACAGGGAGAGACACCGTGGATATGGATGTGAATCTCAGCATCTCTACCTCAAAGAGAAGCTATAGCCGGAGTTATCCGAGACGTACAGAGGAGTTCCACTTTGGATTTGGATTTTCCGTTCCTTTAAGAAATGCAGACTTCTTGCCCATACACTACGGAAACTCCTTTAATATTGAGTTTGGAACCCAGCATCTATACTATCCTTCAAAACATTACGGCATTGGTCTCTTTTGGCAATACAGTTGCTACTCATACCGAATGAAAGAGACCCTCACACTCTTTACCGGCAATCCTTATCCTACTGATAACAACAAAATTACTCGTGAGTTTTTTAGGACCTCTAACTTAGGTACAGGAATCGTGCAACGGTTACGCCTCTCTCGAAACACTCAATTAGAAGCCATTGCGTATGGAGATTGGGCATTTAGCAAACGTTATGTAGTAAAGAGTAGCGTAGATGGAAAAAAAGTAAAAGACAAATATCGGGACGGAACAAAATTCAATCCGTTTGGAGGCGGTGTACAAGCAGGCATCAGATGTGGAAACACCACCCTTTACGCCCGATATCGTCTTACCAACTTCTTTAATCCCGATATCATCACTCCGGAAGTCCCTCGACTTTCGATAGGGGTTAGTTTTGGGTTATAACTTCCTAACTATCATCAGGCCGTCCCTCAGAGGTAAAAGCACATTTTCTACCCTTGGGTCGGCCTGAATGTGTGCATTAAACTCCGCTATGCCACGCGCTCGATTGTCTTTGGGCACAAACTCCTCATCCAAGACGCTCCCGCCCCACAATACGTTGTCGGCCAAAATAAAGCCGCCCGGACGCAATTTTGCCATCGCAACCTCATAATAATCAACATATTCTCGCTTGTCCCCATCGATATAAATCAAATCAAAGATTTCATCGATTTGGGGACAAATTTTGATGGCATCTCCAATATGCAGCTTTATCCGCTCTCTTAACCCTGCCTTCTCCAACGCCTGACAGATCAAATCGGCCAACTCATCGTCCCGCTCAACCGTATGTAATATCCCATCCGGTGCCAACCCTCTTGCCAAGCAGATCGCCGAATAACCCGTAAACGTTCCTATTTCGAGAATCCGCTTTGGCGCCACCATAGCGCTGACCATGGTCAGAAACCTCCCCAACACCCACCCCGACAACATTCGCGGGTGAATGGTACGCAAATGAGTCTGCCGCACCAACCAGCTAAGGACTTCATCTTCAGGTGAAGTGTGGCGGGTGATGTATTGTTCGATCTCCATACTCATTGTTTTAGTTAGTAGGGGTTGTTCAAATGGCAGCAATTTGTCACTTTTATGCCGACTTGGCTAATGGTTTTATCTTTTCGATAATGGTATAAGCCAATACAAAACCCTCATTAACAACGTTTACATTTTGTATCCCGTCGTAGTATCCCGACAAATGCAGGATTTTATAAGCATCGTTAACGCAATCAAGCAACTTTCCGTCAAGTTTGCCAAGATGGCTTTGGTAGTATTCTATCGACTTTCTATGTTTGCTTTTTGGCTTGTGAATATCTTTCAATATCAGATAACAATCCAACGCGATGAGGAGACCGCTGTATGCCGTTCCGCATGCCGTTCTTACATATTTTGGATCGCGATAAGTACAACCCTCTTTTTTAGCTTTTACTAAGGACTCC
>JAITFU010000097.1 GCA_031281125.1 Prevotellaceae bacterium
TTTTAGGTAGCTATTGCGACGGGGCTCCACCTCTTCCCATCCCGAACAGAGAAGTTAAACCCGTTTGCGCCGATGGTACTGCTATAACAAGTGGAAGAGTAGGTAGCTGCCAAATTATAAAGCCTCCGATCGTTTGATTGGAGGCTTTTTTTGTACCGTCTAAATAGAGCAGATATGACTATAGTACCATGTGTATGGGTTGATATTCGTTTCCAAAACGGTCAAGTACTGAAATAGCAATCTGGTGCGTTGCAGTAATTTCAGACGACAAAGGGAATTGCTTATCGTAAGAAATTCCTAAAATATATTCGGACTTAGAAAAAACTTCGGGATCGTTTACCTTATCGTTTGGTATGGCATAAATTACATAGCGGACATTCTCTTTATCGTATGTCCATGACAAAGATTGTTCGGACAAAGTAATGTTATCAACCATACCTTGCTCCTCTGCTTGCTTCCAGTGAAGTGCCGGAGGAAGTGATTTGTGTTTAAATTGATTCTCAGATAAATATGGGATATGTCCTCTTCTCATGAAAGCATCGATACTCCAAACTACGACTCCGGGGGCATTGAGTTGATCGTATTCTCTGTTGAAATCGATTTGTTTTCCAATATCCTCTGTGTCAGACCCAAAAGAGTGGCTGGGGTAAAAGTAGATGCCGTATTTTGCGCACCACTGTGACCACCATTCTGCCAAAGGTCCGTACGGAGCAGAAGCGTGCGTGGTTCCCCAATAGATCTGTGGCGAAATATAATCAACACTACCCTCTACTAACCATGCAAAAGGGTCGCAATAAATTTGGTTGTATTGCCAGTCACCGGCCTTTATGGCAGGCGGCTCAAATCCCCTTTCTATTGCCCCCGCCTTTGCTACACCGGCAGGACTCATTCCAAAAATAACGTAGGGCTTAATGGACTGGATACGGTCATAGATTGCTTTCACCATTATGTTGCAGTTGGCTCTGCGCCAGTCGCCTTGAGACAATCCATCCGGATTTTGGGCTTTATAGGCATTATATAGATCGGCATCCAAGAAAAAATAGTATTCCGGAGTGTGATCAAGCCCTCCTTGATTATCTGCATAAAAGTAATCATCTAACGTAATACCGTCCACATCATATTTGGTAATAATATCTTCCACTACATCGGCAATTCGCTCTGTTACTTCCGGTAATGCGGGATTCAGTATTTTCACATTATCGCTGTAGGCCATAACCCATTGGGGATGGGTATTTACATAATCGGTTGGTGAAGAAGCGGCCACACGTTGCGCTTCGCCAAAAGAGATACGATAGGGATTTAGCCATGCATGTAGCTCCATTCCACGTTTATGCGCTTCTTCAACAGCAAATTCAAGAGGGTCCCAGCCCGGATCTGCTCCGCGCTCTGTAGAGAGAAAATGGCTCCATGGTTCATACTTGGAGTTGTAAAAAGCGTCGCAAGTGGTACGCACATGAAAGAAAACAGCATTAAGGTTTGCAGCCTGACAACCGTCAAAATAGGTGATAATTGCATTTTTTTGAGCGATTTGGGCTTCTTCCCTTTCGGCTTGGTTGCTTCCGTCAAAGGCAGGAACACGAACAGAGGAGACCCAAGTGCTAAAGTTTACCGTGTGTAGCCATGCGGCCCGCATTTCTCGTTTGGGATTTTGGGCAAATAGCGTAACTCCCACTACTGTTAACAGCAGAATTGTAGTAATTGATTTTTTCATTTCAAAAAAGATTTAATAGGTGGCATGAATAGTGTCTTATCGCTACAAAGGTAAACGTTTTTATGAAGAAATAAAAAAAAACGCTATCTTTGAAAAAAAAATGAAAACGATGAAGAACTTTGTCATAATTATTTTGACAACATTATTGGCAACTGGTTGTGCGTCAAGTAAAAAGGCGTTACAAAGAGGAGAATACCATAGGGCCGTGATGGAAGCGGTAAAAACGCTGCGCTCAAGTCCAAACAATAAAAATGCTACAGAGACGCTGCTTTTGGCCTATCCATTAGCAAAAGAGAATGGTTTGAGAAGGATTCAAAATGTGATGATGGCAGATATGCCCGGTAAACACATTACTGCTGCAGATGAATACATTGAACTAAATCAGATTGCAGAGGCAATTTACTCTTGTCCCAAAGCATTGGCTTTGATCCCCTATCCCGAACAATTCAGCAAAGAGCTTAGTTCGATCATACCTTTAGCGACCGAAGAAGCGTATCGTTTTGGCGAAGACTATTTACGGGATAACACCATCCAAGGGGCACAAGATGCATACTACTACTTTTCTAAAGCCAATCAGTATCAATATGGCTACCGCGATGTGTTGAGTAAAATGGAAATCTCTCTCCAGATGGCAACTTTTAAAGTGGTAGTAACCAGGCCGGTCTTACCTAACAAATATCAGCTTACGGCAGACTTTTTCTACAACAATTTAATGGAAAAACTATCCCAAGTAGAAGGAAAAAGATTTCTTCACTTTTTCTCTCAGGAAGAGGCAAATAGAGAACGCCTTCAGTGGCCAAACCACACCATTGTGCTTAATTTTGATGACTTTTCTGTAGGAAATATGCGAGAGAGTAAAAATACAATTCAACTAAGCCGTGACAGCGTATTGGTTGGAACTACCACAGTAAATGGAAGGCAGCAAAATGTATATGGAACGGTAAAAGCCACATTAGAAGTGTTTCGCCGCGAAGTAACCGCAGAAGGAGCCCTCTCCATCCGGATCATCAACCCCGCCACCAATCGAGTCGAAGCGCAAAGATCTGTCCCCGGTAAATTTGTATGGATCAATGAATGGGCCTCCTACAAAGGAGACGAGCGCGCCCTTAGCGACAAAGAGAAAAAGATGACCAATTCCAAACCCATGATGCCCCCATCTCAACAAGACCTATTTATTGAATTTACCAAACCAATATTCGACAGGACGCTTAGTTTTATAAGAAGTCATTACAGCAAATTTCCTTAAAAAGATTTGTGTCACCGCAAAAAGAAGCAACCCACCCCAAGCACACACAAAATCGCCCCCACCACCTCAATCCATTTTGGTAATTGTTTGTAGATGATAGCATAAGGGATGAGAATCAGAATAGGAACAGTAGCCATTATGGTGGAGGCAATTCCTGTTTCTGTATATTTAATGGCTGTGAGAGAGAGCGATACGCCTAAAAAGGGTCCAAAAAAGGCTCCACCAAGCGTGGCCAACATCCCTTTTTTATTGTGTACCGCTTGAATAAACTTGTCTTTTCGACCTGAGAGTAAAATGATCAAAGTAAAACCGATGATACCGGTAATAATTCGGATGTATGTAGCGGCAAAAGGAATATAATTGGCAAAAAACTCCTGATCGCCAAGGCATTGATTGTAATAATTCATTCCTTTTTTGCTCAAAACAATGCCAAGTCCTTGTCCCAAAGCGCCTCCTAAGGCAAACAACACCCCGCGAACCGGAATCTGAAAGTGTAGCCCCAAACCTCCGTTTTTCCCACCTGATCGTTTTAGAATCGATATGGCAATGCCAAAAAGGGTGATCACCATGCCCACTAATCCCATTTTACCCAAACGTTCGTCAAGAAAAAGAAGACCAAAGAATGCGGCAAAAGGAGGAGCCAACGTCATCATCAATTGAGAAAAACGTGCGGTGATGAGGGTATATGAGTAGAAGAGACAAAAGTCACCAAATACAAATCCAACCAAACCGGATAATGACATCCACAGCCACGTTTTGGAGTCGGCGCCAACAGGAAAAAAGCGACCTGAAGTGATCAGCAAAAGGCTGCCAAGCAAAACAAAAGCAAACAGAAGCCTGATCAGATTCACCTGTAAGGAGCCGATCCGTTTGCCGGCATATTCAAAAAAGAGTGCAGTGCAGCACCATGAGCATGCCACAACAATTGCGATGAGTTCGCCAAAGTAGTTCATAAGAATTGGATAAGGAGCGCAAAGATATTGTATATTTGCAAAAAAAAGAGATGATGCAGATAAGAAATGCAAATAACCAAGACATTGCCACCATTGTGGATTTTCAAATCACGATGGCATTGGAGACAGAGAGTTTAAAATTAGACCCTTACGTTGTAAAGGAAGGAGTCTCTGCCGTTTTTACCGACCCCTCCAAAGGGTGCTATTGGGTGGCAGTAGAAGAGGGTGTCGTAGCGGCTTCGTTGATGATCACCTACGAATGGAGCGATTGGCGCAACGGATTGGTATGGTGGATACAATCGGTTTATGTCAAACCTGAGTACAGGAAAAAGGGGGTATATTCACAGATGTATGACCATATCAAAAAACAAGTGGAGCGTTCAGATAACATTCGTGGTCTCCGACTCTATGTGGATAAACGTAACGTTCCCGCTCAAAAGGTATATACTCGTTTGGGTATGAATGGGTCGCATTACGATACCTACGAATGGATGCGCGTCTTTTAGCTTAACTTGTGTATCGCAATTCCGCTTCGCAATTTAGGTTCAAACCATGTGGTCTTGGGCGGCATGATGTTGCCGGTGTCTGCAATGTTGATCAATTGTTGCATGGTAACGGGGTAGAGGGCAAAGGCGGCGGCCATCTCTCCGCTGTCCACGCGGCGCTTTAGTTCTCCAAGGCCGCGGATACCTCCCACAAAGTCAATATTTTTGGAAGTTCGCAGGTCTTTAATATTTAGCAGCTTATCAAATATCAGGTTGGAAATGACTGTAACGTCCAATATGCCAATGGGATCTGCATCGTTGTAGGTGCCTTTTTTTGCAGTGAGGGCGTACCATTTGCCATCAAGATACATAGAAAAATTGTGCAATCCGGTTGGGGTATAGATCGATGATCCTTTCTCGATCACTTCAAAATCAGTGGATAATTTGGCAATAAACTGAGAAGAAGTCATTCCATTTAGATTTGTAACAACGCGATTATAGTCTATGATTTTCAGATGACTTTCCGGAAAAACAACCGCTAAGAAAAAGTTATACTCCTCGTTGCCGGTATGGTGGGGATTCTGTTTACGTTTCTCTTCTCCCACCAAAGCGGCTGCGGCGGTACGGTGGTGTCCGTCTGCTACATACAGTGCAGGAATGGTGGCAAAGATTTGGGTAATTCGCTCGTTTATTGCATCATCGGTGATGGGCCAAAAGTGATGGCCAAAACCATCTTCTGCAACAAAATCGTACTCGGCGGGTTGGTTTTTGACGATCGTTTCTACGATTTGATTGATTTCGGCCACATCGGGATAAGCAAAGAACACCGGCTCTACATTGGCATTTTGGATACGTACATGGATCATACGGTCCTCCTCCTTGTCCTTGCGGGTGAGTTCGTGTTTTTTGATGCGGCCTTGCATATAGTCTTCTACATTTGCGCAAACCATTAAACCATACTGAGTTCTGCCATCCATGGTTTGGGCATAAACGTAATACATCTGTTTGTCATCTTGCTTGAGCCAGCCGCGCTCCTGCCACTTTTTGAAGTTTTCGACCGCTTTGTCGTAAGCCTCTTGGGAATGCTCGTCAATAATGGGGTCAAAATCGATTTCGGGCTTAATGATGTGGAGCAGCGACTTTTCTCCGGCTTCGGCTTGGGCCTCCTTGGAGTTGAGTACGTCATAAGGGCGAGAGGCCACCTCTCTGACAATTTCACGAGGTGGCCTGATCGCTGCAAACGGCTTTATTTTTACCATAGCTTACTTGTTCACTTGAAAAGTTTTATCTCCTGTTTGGAAGAATTTTACAATTTGATTGGCCGATGCCAAACCGGCGTTGATGTTGGCCTCTGCGGTTTCGGCGCCCATCTTTTTGGAAGTGGCAAATACGCGGGTTCCAAACTTTTCGTTAAGAACGGCCTGATTATCGGCGGCAATATCGGTGGCGTATTTGAGGTCAGGACGCTCTTCCAATATCAAAAGCAGTTCGGCTTCGTTGATCACCTCTTTACGAGCGGTATTGACCAAACATCCGCCTTTGGGCATTTGAGATAACAAGGCTTGACCTATTGATCCTTTGGTTTGAGCGTTTGCCGGAATGTGGAGCGATACGTAGTGGCAAGAGCTATAGAGTTCTTCTACTGTATTTACCACCTTAACGCCATCTTTTGATATGGTATCAGCAGGAACAAATGGGTCGAAAGCAAATACTTCCATCCCAAATCCTTTGGCAATACCGGCCACTAAGCGTCCCACATTCCCGTAGGCGTGAATACCCAGTTTCTTCCCTTTGAGTTCGGAACCGGTGCCGGGCTGGAATGTGTTGCGGGCCATATAGACCATCATACCCAAAGCCAATTCGGCCACTGCATTTGAGTTTTGTCCGGGGGTGTTCATTGCCACGATGCCACGTTGGGTGCAGGCAGCTAAGTCTAAATTATCGTAGCCGGCGCCGGCGCGCACCACAATCTTAAGTTGTTTTGCAGCGTCAATCACCTCTTTGGTCACCTTGTCGGAGCGCACAATCATGGCATCGACATCTACAACGGCAGCATACAGCTCTTCGGGCGTCGTATATTTTTCGAGCAGGCACAACTCATTACCTGATCCCTCTACAATTTTACGGATTCCGTCAACGGCCACTTTGGCAAACGGTTTGTCGGTAGCAACTAATACTTTCATTTGTATAATATTATGCGGTTAGTAGATTTTTTCGAATTCTTGCATACACTGAACCAAAGCCTGAACGCTCTCGATGGGGCAGGCGTTGTAGGTAGATGCACGGAAGCCGCCTACGGAGCGGTGTCCTTTAATACCCACCATACCACGTTCTTTGGCAAAGGCCATAAAGGCCTCCTCTTTGTCTTCAAAGCCTTTGTTCATTACAAAACAGATGTTCATCAAAGAGCGATCTTCTTTTTCGGCTGTACCTACAAACATCTTGTTGCGGTCGATTTCGTTATAAAGCAGAGTCGCTTTTTCTACATTCTTTTTGTACATAGCCTCAACGCCGCCATTGGCTTTAACCCATTTAAGTGTTTCGGTCATAATCAGAATGGGGAAAACGGGAGGGGTGTTAAACATGGAGTCCTCTTTAATGTGGGTTCTGTAGTCCACCATGGTGGGAATCGTATGGGAGACTTTCCCCAACAGATCTTCGCGTACAATCACAAAGGTGACGCCGGCAGTCCCCACGTTCTTTTGAGCGCCGCCATAGATCAGGCCATACTTGGTGACATCAATCGGGCGGCTCATGATGTCAGAAGATACGTCTGCGACTAAGGTAACGGGACAATCCATATCTTTGTGAATTTCGGTTCCATAAATGGTGTTATTTGTTGTAATATGAAAATAATCAGCATCTTTTGGAATCTCATATCCCTTTGGAATATAGGTGAAATTTTTGTCGGCAGAGGAGGCTACCTTTACTGCTTTGTCGCCAAAGATAAGTTTGGCCTCTGCAAAGGCTTTCTTGGCCCAAACGCCTGTCTCTAAATAGGCGGCTTTGTTTTGTAACAGGTTAAAAGGCACCATCATAAATTGGGAACTGGCGCCTCCGCCCAAAAAGATCACTTTGTAGTTGTCGGGAATGTTGATGAGTTCTCTCCAAAGTCCTTCACATTCTGCCATGGTTGCTTCCCAATCTTTGGTGCGGTGGGAAATTTCGATGACAGACATACCGGATCCTTTGAAGTTTTTAAGGGCTTCGATACCGGCTTCGATCGCCGGTTTGGGTAATACGCAGGGGCCTGCGTTAAAATTGTGAACGGTTTTCATAATGTGTATTTATTATTAGTTTTTATTGATAATCGATGGCAGCAAAGGTAAGAAATATTATGAATTATTAAACATCAATTACGATTTGCTTATAATTTGCAAGTTTTTGGTTTGTGTAATCTTTTCGCAATAGTGGCAAACCAACGAAATTCCCTCTTTTCCCTTTTTGGTCGTAAAACGGGTTTTGACATTTTGATGATTGGTGATACATTTGGGATTAAAGCATTTGGCAATACCGGAGATATGTTCGGGTATGGCCACTTGACGCTTTTCAATCACTTCGTAGTTTTTGATAATATTGAACTTTGCGTCCGGGGCAAACAGGGCAATCCGATTGATGTCTTCGTCTTCAAAAAAAGAGTCGGCGATTTTGATAATCGCTTTTTTGCCAAGATGTTTGCTGTCTAAGTTGGTGCCAAAGGTAATTTGATTGCCGGTATGGTCTAATCCAAGAATCTCGATCACTTTAAAAAGTGAGAGGGGAGGTATGCGGTCGATGACAGTACCATCTTTAATAGCGCTTACCTGAAGTTTCTTTTCATTGTCTATATTCATTAGAAAATCAATTATTTAGTTTGATCAAGAAGGTAGGTGATAATGGCCATTCGGGTATAGACGCCGTTACGTGCCTGATCAAAATAGTAGGCCTGAGGCGTATTATCAACGTCATCAGCAATTTCGTTGACACGAGGCAGGGGATGTAAAATCTTCATATTGGGTTTGCATTGCTGCAGCATAAAAGCGGTTAGGGAGTAGCTGTTTTTTACTTTTTCGTACTCAATGGGATCAGGAAAGCGCTCTGCCTGAACACGGGTCATATAGAGAATATCACTCTTGGGAATATGAGGAAGTAAGTCGCAGGATTCAATAAAATCGAGATTTTTTTGATGAAGAAAGTGCTTATATTCTGTGGGTAAGACGAGTTCCGGAGGAGCTACAAAGGTGAAATGGGCGTTAAATAACGACATGGCCTGCAACAGCGAGTGGACGGTGCGTCCGTATTTGAGGTCTCCCACCATGGTGAGTTGCAGATTATCCAAATGCTGCTGGGTTTTGCGAATAGAGTAGAGATCCAATAACGTTTGGGAGGGGTGCTGGTTGGCGCCGTCTCCCGCATTTACCACAGGAACGGAAGATACTTCGGATGCCCATCGGGCGCTACCCTCCAAAGGATGGCGTATCACAATCAAGTCGGCGTAGTGGGATACCATTTTGATGGTATCCTTGAGGCTCTCCCCCTTTGTAACACTTGTGTTGCCTACATCCGAAAAACCGATCACCCTTGCACCCAACCGGTTCCCTGCTGTCTCAAAACTGAGGCGAGTTCGCGTAGAGGGTTCAAAAAATATTGTGGCGATTACTTTGTCGTTGAGTAGAGCCGGTGAGGGGCTTTGCTCAAACTGCGCGGCCAAGTCGAGGATATGTACAATCTCCTCTTTTGACAGGTCGTGAATTGAAATGAGGCTTTTAGGCATTATCAGAGATTTTGAACAAAGGTACTACAAAAAAATGACATTACGAAAAACGACAACCTTTACTATCTTTGCGCCATGGATCAAAGTGAACTGATTATAGACTTTGGCCGATTGGGCACCTTGTTGGAGACTTATCTTAGAAAAGAGGTCTCTTTGCCTCTGCTTGATGGTGCCATTCAAAAGAGCGTTGAGGCAAACTATTGGTTTACAGATTATCATATTGTCGATAGGCTCACGACAATTGTTCAGTCTTACTTATCGCTTCAAAACCTAAGCGTCTGGCTATCCAACTATTCAAATGTTTGGTTTCAGTTTTCAACAGAGATTGCTATTGTGATGGCAGGGAACATTCCGTTGGTGGGGTTTCATGACTATATGTCGGTTTTGGCTTCCGGAAGAAGGGTATCTATCAAGCTGTCTTCCAAAGACCTATATCTTCTTCCCGCTATTCACGAACTGCTTTGTACCCTCTCGCCCTCCTTACAAACAAAGGTGCGTTTTGTAACAGAAGTTCCTTTGAATGTGTCCGGTTTGATAGCGACAGGGTCTGACGGTACCGCTTCTTGGTTTAATAAACACTATGCACAACTCCCCAAGATCGTACGGGGACATCGAGTCTCAGCCGCCGTAATCCCTCTTGACATTACTGACGATGAGATCAAATTGCTTCACCGCGATATGTTCCTCTATTTTGGCTTGGGTTGCAGGTCGGTTGTGCGACTTTTTGTTCCTGATCGGTTTGATCTATCTCGATTGATTGATTGTGCGTGCCATTCAAGAGAGTCCCTTCACCAAGGATTCAAGAATAGCTATAAACGTCAAAAGGCGTTATTGACGCTTTTGGGTACTCCTTTTACGGACGGAAGATTTTTTTTATTGCAGCAGACATCCGAATGGAATCCCCCTTTGGCAACGGTTTATTACACTTATTATCATAGTATAAACGAAGTTATTATGACCCTTGAAGAGGCTGCATCCCAAATGCAATGTGTGGTGGGCAGAGGTACAGATATCAAAAATTGTATTACCTTTGGTTCTGCGCAAAACCCCCAACTTTGGGATTATGCCAATGGAATAGATACAATGAAGTTATGATTTATCAATACAAAGCATTATTACCCAACAACAAAAACTTCGTAAGGGTATATGAGGTAAAGGCAGAGACTACCCTCTACGCTTTTCATCTCTTTTTACAGAATGACCTCTCCTTCTCTCCCGATCAGCAGGTCTTTTTTAGGACGACAGATCAAACGGGTAAGGAGATACACGAATATGGTCTTTTTGATTTGGGAAGCGGATCAATGGATCAGGTTCGTTTAGAGTCGTTACACAAAAACGGAGTACGGGAGCTTCACTATCTGTTTGATGTTTTTAAAGGTCGCTACCTGACACTCCAATTTGAAGGAGAAGAAGATGAACTTTTTAGAAAAACGTATCCTCGAACCATTTTGCAACGTGGCGAAAACCCGGATCAATTTAGAGAAGTGGCTGTTGAAATAGACCTAAATGTAGAAATTATTGAAGATAAGTAGCGTATGGCCAAGCGCCTAAAAATCTTACTTGGTCCCACCGGAGTGGGAAAAACAACATTTGGCACAACTTTGGCAAAGAGAATCGGGGCGCCAATACTCTCTTGCGATTCGCGTCAGATTTATCGTGAGATGCCCATTGGCACTGCCGCTCCCACCCTCGAAGAGCAGGACGGCGTACCGCACTATTTTGTTGGATCACATTCGATACATGATCATTATACAGCCGGATTATTCGAATTGGAAGCACTCACATTGTTAGAGAAGCTTTTTCAATCCTACGACGAGGTGCTTATGGTGGGCGGATCGGGTCTCTATATTGATGCTGTATGTTGGGGGATGGACGATTTTCCTCTGGCAGATCTGGCGTTGCGAGAGCACCTGACCCAACGATTGGCGTTGGAGGGAATTGAGTCACTTTGTTTTGAGTTAAAGCGATTAGATCCAAAGAGTTATGATCAAATCGACATTAGAAACAAGCAAAGAGTGATACGTGCCTTAGAGGTATCGTTGCAAACGGGGCGTCCCTTCTCTTCCTTCAAATCAAATACCCACAAGGAACGACCGTTTGAGATTGTAAAAGAGGGAATTATGCGTGATAGAAGTGAGTTGTATGCGCGGATTGACCTTCGAGTGGAGCGGATGATGGAGTTGGGCTTGTTGGAAGAGGTACGCGTTTTGCTGCCATACAAAAACTTACCCGCTTTGCAGACGGTAGGATACAAAGAGTTGTTCGATTTTTTTGAAAAAAAGATTTCGATTGAGGAGGCTATAACATTAATAAAGAGAAATTCACGTCGTTTTGCCAAAAGACAAAACGCCTATTGGCGCAGAGATTTTTCCATAAAATGGATCAATATGTAAAAAAGTATTTGTATATTTGCGGAAGTTCTTCTTTGGAAGTGGCTCCGGGATCCCGAAAACGGTATAGAGTAGGGGAATGTAAATATTTTGAAACATGAACACATTTATGATGATTCTTGGTATTTTGGCGTTGCTTATGTTTACTTTTAGCAACATCTTTTACCTTGTTACAGGTATTCTTGATAGAATTGGTTAATTGACTTGTAATCAAGAAACAAAAAAGAGGACCTTCGGTAATGAAGATCCTCTTTTTTTCATCAAAGCAATATTTAAAAGGGCAGATCGTCCATATCCGTGACACCGCCTGTGTCTAAATAACTGGGGTCGGAATAGGAGATGGGAGGTGGAACAATAGGCGTTGAGGCGGAGTCGATCTCATGTGTGCCTGATCTTTCGAACCTCCAAGCACGTGCATCGGTGAACCAGCGCTCGTTATAGGGCCTTGACTCTAAATTAAAACTTACTTTGACCGTTTGACCTTCGGCAAAAGTTGCCAATTCGCTCACCTTATCAGCTCCCCACACAGACATACAAACCTTTCGCGGATAGTTCTCCAACGTTTCTAATATAAACTCCTGCTTACTCCATGCTCCTTTGGCGCTTTGGCCCGATTGAACAGAAAGTTTTTGCAGGATTTTGCCTGTCAGTTCAAGAGCCATAACTATTTTACTTCTTCTTCAACTACAACGGCCTTAGAAACATGTATCAATTCCACTTCAAAAATCAATGTAGAATAGGGGGTAAGAACTTGACTCATTTGACGTTGGCCATAACCCATATCAGCAGGGATATAGATGAATGCTTTTGTACCCTCTTTCAGGTGCTGAAATGCTTCGAACCAACCGGGTATCGTATTGTTGAGTGGAGTGGTAAAAGGTCCCCTTCCTTCGTCAAAAGAAGAGTCAAACTGAGTACCGTCAATGAGTGTGCCGGTATAGTGAACGGTAACAGTATCGGCCGGAGAATCAGGCTGAATGCCTGTTCCCTCTTCAATAATCTTGTACTGCACTCCACTTTCAAGTTCTACAACACCATCCTTGGTTTTGTTTTTTGCCAAAAATTCGGCTCCTTTTTTCTGATTTTGTTCGGTAACCAGCTCCTGTTTGGTGGTGTAATACTTCTGTGCAATCTCATTCATCTTCATAGGATCGATGCCCACATCTTTACCATCGCGAATTTTTTTCATGGTCTTAAAGATGATAGAATAGTCGAGTTCAGGCAAAGCAACTTGATTGTCAAGCACTTGAGTTAGAAAAACGCCAACAGCCATACTCATGGAGTCGAGTAAAGCTTTGGGCATACCTTCAGGTGCTGAAGGTTGATTGTTTTTACAAGCCTGAAAGGAAAATAATGTAGTCAGGCAGAGAGCGATAACGATAATTTTTTTCATGATATAATAATTGATTAGTTAAATATATTTCAACACAAAACAAGCAACAAAGGTAGATACTTTTTTTGTCAATCACAAAAAAAAATCACTAAACGTTTTATGATCAGCAAAATCGACTAACGATTTATGCCCATATTTGAATAGGTATAACAGCAAAGCTTGTAAAGAAGCCGAGCGCCTACATTGGCGTCCCATTCGCTCCCTCTACCCGGTGCTACTTCGCAAAGGTCAAATCCGATGATGCTCTTGCCGGAGGTGGCAAGGAGATGCAACAGGTAATCTGCTTCTCTAAAAGAGAGTCCTCCGGGGACAGGCGTTCCGGTGTTAGGGCAAAGATCGGGCATAAGGCCGTCTATGTCAAAACTGATATAGACATGGGAGGGTAACTTTTGGATGATCTCCGTACAGAGTTGGTGCCATGTTGCGCCCTCAAAAAGGCGGTTATGGAGCATTATGTCACCAAAACAGAAGAGATCACTTCTTGATTGAATAAGTTGGGCTTCGTTTTGGCAATAGTCGCGAATTCCCACCTGAACCAGCGATGTCACCTGAGGCAATTGAATGGCGTTGTGCATGATAGAGGCATGTGAATAGGTAAAACCTTCGTAGGCGCAACGGAGATCGGCATGCGCATCAATATGCAGAATGCCAAACGATTTGTAACGGTCGGCCAAAGCCCTGATCAAACCTAAGGGGACACTATGCTCTCCTCCCACCACACCAACGGTTTTCCCCTTTTCAAGTTGGATGCGGGATGTTTGGAAAACAGATTGATGAAGCGCTTCGCAGGCACTGTTAACCAATGAGATATCTTTGGATTCACCATCTAATCCGGCTTCCAAAGCAGAGATCACAACCTCTGCTGTTTTTCGCACCTTCCGATTATTGTTTTCAATTCCTTTTGGGGTTGGCAAGGTGCCTATCTTGATTTCCCAAGCACGAGAAACCAAAGGATCATACAAATCAATCTGTAGAGAGGCATCGATCATCGCCTTAGGCCCCTTGTGGGACCCCGAACGATACGAGGTGGTCACGTCCCATGGCACGGGCAGTAATACAATCTCTGCCTCTTCTGCGGAATAGGGCAAACCAAAATAGTTTCCGTTGGGAATTCCTATGTTGTTGGGATTAAACTCGAGTGTTTTCATATAGAAAAACGTAGATATTTTGTAATAGTAAAAATTTAATTATCAAGCACTTGTGCAAAGTTATTAATAAAATTGAAACAGAATTTCACATTAAATTTGGTTTCAAACAAACAAAGTTTTAACTTAGAGCCACAAAGGTAGCGATTTTTTTTATGATAATGACATCACAAGAACTGCACGATAAACTAAAAGAATACTTTGGCTTTGATTCATTTAAAGGTCAGCAGGAGGAGATAATACAAAACCTTTTAATGGGGAAAGATGCCTTTGTCCTGATGCCGACAGGGGGAGGAAAGTCTCTATGCTATCAACTGCCCGCCCTAATCATGGAGGGAACGGCTATTGTGGTATCTCCCTTGATTGCGCTTATGAAGAATCAGGTGGATGCCATAAGGGGTTTTTTGGACGAAAATATGGGCGTTGCCCACTTCCTAAACTCCTCTTTAAATCGGCAACAGCTTAATGATGTGAGAAGTGCCTTGCTTACAGGAAGCACGAAATTACTCTATGTTGCGCCTGAGTCGTTGACAAAAGATGAGAACATTCAGCTTCTGAGGCAAGTTAAAATATCTTTCTACGCCATTGACGAGGCACACTGTATTTCGGAGTGGGGACACGATTTTAGGCCGGAGTATCGCCGCATTCAGATTTTGGTACAGGAGATTGGAAAGGCGCCGATTATTGCCCTCACCGCAACGGCTACACCAAAAGTTCAGAGCGATATACAGAAAAATTTAGGGATGCTTGACGCTACGGTGTTTAAGTTGTCATTTAATCGTCCAAATCTTTATTACGAAGTAAGGCCAAAGCAAAATATTGATAAAGAGATTATTAAGTTTATTAAGGCCAATCATGAAAAGTCGGGCATTATCTATTGTCTAAGCCGAAAAAAAGTGGAAGAAGTGGCCGAGTTGTTGGTAGTTAACGATATTCGAGCGCTTCCCTACCATGCAGGATTGGACAGCACCACCCGCTCGCAAAATCAGGATAAATTTTTGATGGAAGAGGTGGAGGTGATTGTGGCCACCATTGCTTTTGGTATGGGAATTGATAAACCCGATGTGCGTTATGTGATTCATTATGACATTCCTAAGAGTTTAGAAGGCTACTATCAAGAGACAGGAAGGGCAGGTCGTGACGGAGGAGAAGGGCAGTGCATTACCTTTTATAGATATAAGGACATTCAAAAGTTGGAGAAATTTATGCAGGGCAAGCCGGTGTCGGAACAGGAAATTGGTAAGCAGTTGTTGTTGGAGACGGTTGCATACGCAGAGACCAATGTGTGTCGGCGAAGGGTGTTGCTTCACTATTTTGGAGAAGATTATTTGCAAGACAATTGTGGAAATTGCGATAACTGCCTTTATCCAAAAACACAGTTTGACGGACAGGAGCAATTGTGTATTGTTCTTGAAGCGGTTGAGGCTGTAAAAGAACAGTTTAAAGCCGAACACGTAGCCAACATTATTGCCGGTCAAAGCAATTCGATCATTAAATCGTACAACCATCATCTTCTCGATCTCTTTGGTATTGGAAAAGATAAATCTCCCCACTATTGGAACGCCATTATTCGACAGGCATTGATTTTGAAAATGTTAGACAAAAACATTGAAAATTATGGTTTGCTGATTCTTACTGATCACGGAAGCGCTTTTTTACTGGATCCGGAACCGGTGATGCTTACTGAGGATCGGGAGTTTGCCGATGAGGACGACGAACCCAACGGTGCCATGCCTAAAGGCGGCAGCGGCGGTGGCGATATGGAGCTGATGGCGCTTCTCAAGGATTTGCGGAGGGACTTAGCCAAGAAGTTGAAATTGCCCTCTTTTGTGATTTTTCAAGATCCATCGTTAGAGGATATGTCTATTCAGTATCCCATCACGCTCAACGAACTTAAAAATTGTCAGGGCGTGGGCGAGGGCAAAGCCAAAAAGTATGGAGCGGCGTTTGTTGACCTTATTTCTAAGTATGTAGAGGAGAATGAAATAGAGCGTCCACAAGACATGGTGGTCAAATCGGTGATTAACAAGTCCGGCATAAAGGTCTATATTATCCAAAGCATTGACAGAAAGTTTCAATTCGAAGACATTGCCGAGGCAAAGGGCCTCCAAATGGATGAACTGTTTGACGAAATCGAAGCGATTGTCAACTCCGGCACTAAGCTCAATATCGATTACTATTTGGAGCAGGCACTAGACGAGGACAAGTTGGAGGAGATATTTGACTACTTTAAGAACGATGCCCAGTCCGAATCGATTGAGGATGCACTCGAAACGTTAGGTTCCGATTTCACGGAAGAAGAGGTGCGGTTGGTACGGATTAAGTTCTTGTCGGAGTTGGGGAACTAAGTGTTGCGCTCATTTCAGGATTCGTAGATTGCCTTTGATCATCTGACTATGCTCCTTTTTGACCCCTGCCTCTTTTGCATAATCGCCCCAATGTGATGCCACATCAACTATTTGTGCGATAATCTTTTTGGCGGATTTTATTCCCATATTGCCCGCCACGGCCAACAAGTCGGCAGGGGAGAAGTCGTTGCGTTTGTTGTTGAGCGACATTTGGTGTTGGCGTGTCCACTTTCCGGTGTCAGAAAAGGAGTAGCATAAGTCGTAAGCAGGGGAGAGGCGCCATGTTCCGGTTGTATTCATGATAAAGGAGTGGTTTTTGGTGTGGTCGTCGTGGTTACGGCACACAACGTTAAAAACCATACGGCGGTAGAGCTGTTCAAAGTCAGTATAAGGCAAGCCTAAGCGCCTCATTACCTGGAATGCCTGCTCGTAGGAGTGGGGTTCGTCTCGGTCAAAATGGGCAATAGCGCACAGCGTTTGGGTGTGCAGACGATCGCCATTATCGGTTCTGTCAAACCGTTTGGTCATAAAGTGAGCTTGGTTGCCGTCATGGAACAATCGACACTCTGCCATGTTGATTCCGCATGCCAATGCCATTTTGTAGTAGGCGTATTCGATGTTGCCTATTCCAAAGGGATGATCGCCGATCTTTCCATCTTGGGTACCGTCAAATTTCAGTAACCAATATCCAAATCCTTCTGGCGCTTGGACTTGTCCCGAACGCACTTCGCCGCTCTTTTCGTTCCAAGCAATAATCGCCTTTGGTTTTACGCCTCCCGCAGAGGTTCCCACCTTTAAAATGTGTTGTATCGCCGGGTCTTTGTCCTTTAGATGCGCCCGAAATGCCTCTTTGGAATGCAACACCTCTTGTGCCGCTTTGGCAAGTTTAGAAACCTCAATAATTGACGATTCGTTAAGGTATTTGTCGTGTACAACCGGCTCATATTCCAATGCACCCATCCCCCTTTTTCCAATATAACACAGCCGTTCGATGGGAGTAAAAGTCTCCGGATTCAACCCCTTGCTAGCCAACCACTCATCAATCACCAAGTTGCCAAAATCGTCAGGAAGCGAATCGGCCAATAATCCGGGTAAACCTTTAAATGTTTTTCCTTTATGTGAAGGGAAGTGATAAATCCGATCGCTCTTTCTTACCTCTTCCAAAGGCATGACAAGAGGGGCAATGTCCCAATTCAACCGGGAAAAAGAGTCAAAAAACTCAAATACTGCGATCTCCTTTTCTTTATCCCAGACCACAGCCCCAACCTTTTCATTCCAAATAGTTACTTCAAGAACCGTATCCATTTTCTAACTGTTTATTTGATTTTGCTTGCTCTGCGCCTCGCCTTTCCTTTTGATTTAAGAAGCTCAACGGGACTCAGGTATGGTTTTGGAATAAAAGTATCAAAATTATCGAGCAACCTGAGCGTTCTCATCACCGCCACAAGAATAGCAAACGAAACCACTTTTCCGCTCTCCACCTTATGCACAGATCCGGTGCCAATGCCCGATCTTTTCGCAAGCTCTTCTTGCGTAAAATTTTTCCTGAGCCTTACCTCTTTAAGCCTCGATCCAAGTTCCGCAATAATGGCGGAATCACTTTTGCCGCACCAATCCATAAATACTCTTTTTATTGACTGCAAAGGTATAAATAATTTTCGTATATATATAGATTAACTGCAAAAATGCTTATTAATATATACGATAGGGCAGATTAAATTTTTTTGCCGGATGGGCACTATTTGATTTGAATTAGATTTTTACCACTATGGATGCCCTTGTTGCCAATTGCTCATTATGTGTCACCAGCATACAGATACGATTCTGCTTTTCGCGCTCCAAAAGGTCCCAAACAAACTGAACAGCTGCTTTATCCATGTTGTTGGTAGGCTCATCCAACAGCAAGATTTTTGAGTTGCCAAAGAGGGCGCGATACAGTCCAACCAATTGACGTTGACCACCTGAGAGGTTTACTCCATCTTCTCCCACACGTGTCAAAGGGCCTAAGGGCAAGTTCCCAAAATATTGTTGAATATGCAGTTGATTACAAAACGATAAGCATCGCTCCAGTATATCTTTATCGTTTGTCAAACAGATGTTTTCCAATAGGGTAGCATTGAATAGCTTGATATGCTGCGGCATGACTCCTATAGTAGCCCGCCAGTCGTGTATGGGAACTTCTGTACAGTTTTTTCCGTCTAAACGAATCACGCCCGACTCGGGCTCATAAAATCGAGAAATGAGGTGCAACAGCGTACTTTTTCCCGACCCAATCTCTCCTAAGATGGCGGTAAGTTGTCCTCTTTTGGCAATAAGATTGACATCTTTTAGCAACAACGGCCTGCCGGGGAATCGGAATCTAATATGCTCGATGTTAAGTGTATGTATTGTGTCGAATGTGTGGACGGCTTCTTCTGTTGGTTCACGATCCAAACTCACAAACTCATACAACCGGTCGTAGGCCACTTTGGCCTCTTGCAATGTGATGTAAGCGCCTGATAACGAAGCAGACGATGCAATTACCGACCCTGCCAGCGACAGCACCGCCACCAGTGCGCCCAAACTCAGGTGGTCACTCAGAACAGCCATTGAACTGAAAGCAATAACGCCAATAATCGCTGCCGTTCCAATGTTCTGCACCTTTAACCCTATGCGGTTACCCAAAATGGCCAAGTCGTAGGCCGATGTTTGAAAAGAAGCATAAATCTCTTTGGTATAGCGGGTAAAAAACTCCTCTTTGTTATTGCCCTTTATTACCTCCGCACCCTGCACGGTATCAAAGAAGTTACTCTCTGCTGCTGCATAAGAGACCATTACCTTGCGCTGTCCCGCAACAATCCTTTTTCCATACCACAAAAATACCCAAGCAAATAAAACGCCTCCGGTTATTGCAGCTGCACCTGCCGGCCACCAGTACCCAACAAGCAACACCATACATATTATCACAGTTAAAACGTCTATTAGTAGCACTCCAGCCACATAGTTAATAGTGCGTTGAATACGCGCCGCGTCGTTGAGTCGCGCCGTAATCTCACCTGTTTTGAGGCTATCAAAGAATGTCTTGGGCAAATAGAGAACCTGACTATAAAAGCTTCCCACGATTCTGTTGGAGAAATCTCGGCTTTGGCGGGCCACCAAGATGGTACGCAGGTAGGAGAGGAGGTTTTTTGCCAACAAAAGCAATGCCAATATGGCCATCCCAATCCACAGTTTTTGTTGTTCTTTTGCCGGTAATATTTGGTCAATAAGCTTTTGCGAAAATATGGCCAAGGAAATACCTGCAATTGCCACCACAATACCCAAGCCGGCAACCACAGAGAGAACAGGAATATCTGGCGTAACTAACTCTTTTAACCACGCCTTTTTTCGCAAACTTGTATCGTCATCTGTACGAAATTGCTCCCCACGCTGTACCAACAACAATTTCTTGCTCTTCCATATAGCCAACACCTCTTCTTCTCCCATCTTCGTGAACTCCTTAGCAGGGTCGCCCATCAAAAACAGACCATCTTTGTATCCAAAGCATACCACATAGTGTTCCAATCCATCTGGTAAGGTAAAATGCAGAATAGCAGGATGCTTTAATTGCTTCAAATTCTCCAAATCCGCCTCAAATCCTTCTGCCTTTAAACCTATGGCATTGGCTGCCTGATATAGCCCCAGCAGGGTGGTGCCGGTTACGGTGGTACCGCTTTTGGTTACCAACTTCTCCTGCGGCATATTGCCGCCGTAATATTTGCAAAGCATTGACAGGCATGCCAAACCGCACCATGACTGATGGTGCTGCTTCACAAAGATCTTATCCCAATTGTGTTTACTCTTTTGACTTTTCATGTTGACGTATGGTTTTAAGCAATTTTTTGGCATTGACTTCGCCTTCAAAGGCGTTAATTAATTGTCTGTCATCTCCAAAAATAAAAGTGGTAGGTAGGGTACGGAGACCAAAGAGAAGCGGAGTTTTTAAGGTCGTATCTACCAATGATCGAAAATGTGCTATTTTACCCACTCCTGTTCTTGAGGTATAAGCAACAGCGCTGTCAATGGGTGCGTTTGTAATAAAGAGCAACCGGCAATCCGTAAACTCATTCGCATGGCGAGATAACTCTTTTCCTTCATGCTCGCAAAAAAGACACCCCGGAGAATAGAACACCACCACCACTTTACCTGCACTTAGCGAATCGGTGTTAAAAACAATTCCGTCAAGAGTGATTGCTTCAAAAAGAGGCAACTCTTGAGCAAAACTGTGAGGTTCCTTTTTGTTTAGCAGCTTATACACAAACAGACCCACAATAATGGCAAACAATCCGACCAAAAGGCCGGAAATTAAGATTTTCTTGTTCATAGATTTACATTAAAATAAGGGCAAAAATCAGTGCAACTATCAACAGACCAATCCCGTATGAACCAACTACAAAGGAAAAACTCTCTGAAGTCGAAAATTTGTACCGATACCGCACCAATCCTATCATCAAACCCCAGTAGAAAAACTCGGACAAATTGAATAGCCCGACGGGATAGAGCAAATACACTGGGATGCTCTCCACATCAAGATAGTACAATAACGATATGGGATTAGCTGCCAATTCCGTCAAATTGCTTGCAGGTACAAAGGCCTGATACATAATATTGAACAACATAAAAACCAAGAATACCGTATCGGACTTTAAAGCAATGTTAATGCAGGATGCAAAATCAGACTTTACATTCTTGAAGAACAGCGCCGTATAGAAACAACAGGCTACAAAAGTTACGCGGAGCAGCAAGAGAAGCGGAGCAATCAGGTAAGAAACCCAAACGTATTTTCTTGCTCCACCAATCATCATCTCTATGGTATCTACGGACAGTTGGTCGCCGTAGGTGTTGTAGTACAGGATGTCGGATACAATATATGTTTGTTGCAGCAAGATTAAAACAACGGTGGCTCCTATGAGGTACAGGAACCACCAAAGTTTAGATTCGTTGTAGAGCCAGGGCATAAACATATATTAAGAGGAAATTCTATCAATTGATAGAATTAGTGCAATGCAAGTCCCCATCATTCCGTATTCTTTTTATGCTCTTGCAATACCCTTATTAAGCATGCGACGGACATAAAAAAGAAAACGACAGTAGTTAAGTAGCTGCTGAGCTCCTGTACAATAACGCTATATGCCATACTGACTCCGAAGAATGTCAATACAGATACAAAGAAAACACCTGCGAAATTTGGTCTTATTACACTTTTCATATTTTTTTTTTTTTTTTTTAGGCAAAGAAGAGTGTTTTCTATTTTTAAGTCATTAGGTCAAGGCAAGCCAATGCTGCTGCTGTCGGAGCGATGGAGAAACCAACAGCCCCAGCAATTAACGCAAGCCCTCCCGTTGCAGTTACCAAGCCAATAAAGGCTACGACTAGCGCAATAACTCCAAGAGAGCAACTAATAATTTCTAATGCACTTGCACCTCCGTTCACATTTTCCATTTGTTCAAACGTCAAACTGTTCATAATTTTAAAGAATTACAAAGTTAATAAAAAAGTCACTTTGTACAACTATTTTCGCGAAAAAAAGTTACTGCACAAAGGAACGGGAATTTAAATCAGGTGTTTATTCAGTTTATGAATAATTTATTACCTTTGTGCATAATTTATGCATAAAATGAATATTGGAGCCAATATTAAACAAATCAGAGAACTAAAAAACCTCTCGCAAGAGTATGTGGCGCAGGAATTGGGCGTATCTCAGTCAACTTTTGCCCGAATCGAAAAGGGAACCATTATCCCAAAGGTTGATATACTACAACGCATTTCAGAAATTTTAGAAGTTGATATGTCAATGTTGCTTAGTACAACCAATGTTTTCACTATTGTTTTTAACGCCACCGCCAATCAGAGCGGTTACATCAACAATCAGAGCATTACTACTGATATAGAATTAATTAGAAAGATAATTCGCGAAGAGTTGGCAAAGAGATAGCACCTCACCGTGATAACAAATAATTGACATTCCGTCCACCTGCACTGTCTTGATAAAGAATCTCTTTTCCGATTAAGTCTTTGATGTCACGTAAAGCGGTATCAGTAGAGCATTTTGTAATTTTTGCCCATTTTGAAGATGTGAGTTTTCCTTGAAAATCATCAAAGAGTTTGTTGATCATTAATCGTTGACGTTCATTGATTTGAATTGTTTTATGCTTTTCCCAAAACTCCGCTTTTCCCAAGACATTTTGCATACTCACTTCGGTTTCCTGCAAGGCATATTTCATACAATTAAGGAACCAAATAAGCCATTCGGTAATATCTTTACTGTGTTGCGATTTTTTTAGTATTTGGTAATATCCGCTCCGTGCAACAAGAATTTGATTCGATAAACTGTAAAAACGCTCTGAGGAGTTTTCGCTACGGGCAAGTAACATATCGGAAATGGCACGAGAAATCCGTCCATTACCGTCATCAAACGGATGAATAAAAAAAAAAAAAAAATGG
>JAITFU010000129.1 GCA_031281125.1 Prevotellaceae bacterium
ATAATCAGAATGCCTCTCAACAATCAAATTTTATCAAAGACCATGATCATGAAACGGCACAAACGGATTGAAATCCTCTTTGATGAAAATTTTTGGGGTACGCATTGACGAAGTCAGGAGATTAGTATGGATCTACATCAATCTGAACTATACCACCCCGATACTTGAAGTTGATCACTTTGAGGTAGATGCTTTTTTTAAGTGCCTCACTTTGCAGATCCCTTGGAAGGTGGATCCACAAAAGTTGGGTGTGTAGCTTGGTGTTATGGGAATGGCCGGAGGCAAAGGGGCCACTTATTTGGAGGTGACCGATTTTGGCCAATTCCAACATACAACGTGTGGCCGCTTCAATGGACGCATCGGGAGAGCGGTGTTTAAAACGGATGGCGATCAAGCGTGTAAAGGGGGGGTATTTAAAGAGTTTTCGTTCCTGAAGTTGTTCCGTAAGAAAAGTGTCGATGTCGCCATTTGTGAAGTGTGTAAAGAAGTTGTGGTTTGCCTGTGTGGTTTGGAGGACCACAAGAGGAGATCCCTCCATCTGACAGCTCAACATTGTGAACAACTGGTATGCGCGCTCGTGGGCGCGAAAATCGGGGCGGGAGAGTTGTTTGTCGGTTTCGAGGATGCCAATGATGCCGATGTTGCCAAAATCCAATCCTTTGTGAATGGTTTGCGACCCAATCAGCAAATCGATCTCCTTTTGCGCAAACTGTTGCAACAGAAGCTTGAGCGACTTTGGCGTGTGCGGCTGGTCTAAGCGTCCAATTCGTGCTGTGGGGATTAGGTCCTGCACCTGTTCGTGAAGTAAAGTGCAGCTTTTGCAAAAGAGTAAAGCCTGCTTTTGCCGGTGTAGATTTTGGTTGAGTGCATCCAAAAGAGTGAGGGAGATCATTCCTTTCATCTCTTTTTTTCTTGAAGCCCTTATTGTATCGACAACGACACTATTAGTTTTTGTATTTTTTGAATCTTCAATTGTTATGACTTGATACTTTGTTGATTGCACATTGTATTCACTTTCAAAGCTGGCGTTTGATGTTCCCAAAAGTACAGGTATATGGTAGAGCCGTCCCGCCATAACCGCCACATCTCTTGCGTGAAAGCGAGGGGAGGGATCGGTCTGTTTGTAGGAAATATCTTGCTCCTCATCAACAATGATCAAACCAAACATCTCTAAGTCAATCTGTAAAAGAGAGGAACGAAGACCTATAGCAATAAATGGATTCCTCAGTAATGACATTTTTTGAATCAGGTAACGTCTTTGGGCGGACGTTAGGCCGGAGTGAAGGAGAAAAGCCTGTTCGCCAAACAGTTGCTGGAGTTGTTGGTAAAATTGTTCGCTGACACCAATTTCGGGTAAAAGGATAAGTACACTTGTGCCCAAAGTCAAATAGTGGCGGAGCAGGTGAAGGTAGGTTTCGGTTTTTTTAAACACACTTTTGAGAAGAACCACCTTAGATGGCTGGAGGTGCAGCACCATCTGATCAAATGTTTCTTTCAGATTGTGGGATAGTTGTGGAATGTCAGGGAGCGAAGTCGATACTTTTTCAAAGTTGGGAAGATGGCGCATCGGAGGGATAGGAACTGCGGCCGCCTTCATCACCTGACCCAAAGTGCAAAGGTAGTATTCTCCAATCCACTCCCAAAGTTTAATCCGGTTGTGACTTACGGAGGTTAAATGCGATTCGATAGAGGTGATGAATTTGAGTTTTTGCAGATTGGAAGTCTCAAAATTGTTGTGAACGGCATGGACAATTCCCAAAAGAGTTCGATTTCCGAGCGGCGCCCGAACAAAAACACCAATATGAATAGATGCCATATCGTCTTTTGTAATGCGATAACTCGTCTTGCAGGTCAATGCCATGGGAAAGAGTACATCAACAACTGTCATGGCTTTACAATTTTTGTATGGCAAGGGCCACCTCTTCCATCAACCATTTTGGCGTGGATGTGGCGCCACAAACGCCTACCGAAGTGAGGGCAGAGAACCAGTTTGCCGATAGATTCCCGCTGTTTTCTACGCGATAGGAGCGGGGATTGGCTGTGGTACACGTTTCAAAGAGCATTTTTCCGTTAGAACTCTCTTTACCGCACACAAAAATGATTGTATGATGCTGTTGGGCAAATTGTTGCAAAAATGGTTTTCTTTCGGCAACCTGCTTGCAGATGGTGTGGTGTACAAAAAAGCAATGTGCAGGGTCCATACCATGTTGAAGAAAGTTTGTTTGAATATCGTTGCAAAGGCAGTGAAACGATTCAGGGTCTTGCGTGGTTTGGGCAAAGATGCTAATAGGCAGACTGTAATCGAGTTGCCCAACCTGATCGGGATGCTCAATAATCAGCGCATCTCCTCCCACTTGCCCAATAAGGCCGTTCACTTCGGCATGACCTCTCTTGCCAAAGATGAAGATCCGGCCGTGAAGGGGGGCTATTCGGGCATACTCTTTTTTTATATCTTTTTGAAGTCTAAGTACCACCGGACAAGTACAATCGATAATGCTGAGGTGTTGTGCGTGCGCAGTTGCGTAGGTGGATGGAGGCTCGCCATGTGCGCGAATGACTAAGGTTTTGCCTTGAATGGAGGAGAGTTCTTTGGGATCGATGGTGTGGAGTCCCATTGCCTCAAGACGTTGTAACTCTTCGTTGTTATGCACAATGGCTCCAAGGGCGTAGAGCGGGACGTTTAACCGGAGGTGACGCTCCGCTTCTCTAATGGCGCGCACCACTCCGTTACAAAACCCCGAATGGGCATCAACAGAGACTTTTAGCCCAAGCGCTCCGCTATGATGCTCTCTAACCATACCATTTGTTGCTGAGGATTCATGTTGGAGTTATCCAACAGCAGGGCGTCAGGGTCGCGGCGCAAAGGGGAGTGGGCTCTGTGTTGGTCTAAATAGTCCCTTTTTTGAATGTTTTCCAAGATTTCTTGATATTGAGGACGTTCCCCTTTCTTTATCAATTCGTTATACCTCCTTTGGGCACGAATTTCCGGTGATGCGGTCATAAAGATTTTAAGTTTGGCCTCAGGAAAAACCACAGTTCCGATGTCGCGTCCATCCATCACAATATTATTCTCTTTTCCCCATTCCCTTAATATATTGTTTACATATTCCCTCACAAAGGGCAGGGCACTCAGGTGGCTCACCCATTCCGATACTTTGAGCGAACGAATTTTCACAGAAGCATCCGTCTCATTTAGACTGAGTTTTAAGCTCGGCAGGTTCGCTTCAAGGGCAGGTTGGTCGATTTGTCCGTTTTGAATAAACCCCTGTTCCAAGGCAAAAAGGGTTATTGTCCTGTACAAGGCCCCGCTATCAATATAAGTGAAACCCAACTTTGTGGCAATCGCCTTTGCAAATGTGCTTTTACCGGTGGATGAGTGACCGTCAACAGCTATGATGATTCTATCTTTTGGCATGGGTATATAAAAGAGGTGCAAAATTAAGCAAAAACCCTATCTTTGCAAAAAAAGTGACTTATGAACATTTTGGTTGTTGACGACGAACGCAGTATCAGAAATACGTTAAAAGAGATTTTGGAGTATGAGGGCCATACCGTAAAGTTGGCCGAATCGGGAACAGAAGCACTTGAGGTGTTGCCAAATACGCCCTGCGACCTGATATTCTGTGACATAAAAATGCCCGGAATGGACGGGATTGAGGTGTTGGAAAAGATTGTTGCGATGAATGTGGAGGCACCTGTGGTGATGATTTCGGGACATGGAACGATTGATACGGCGGTAGAGTGCATCAAAAAAGGGGCTTATGACTTTATCGAAAAACCGTTGGATCTTAATCGCATTTTGATCACGATAAGGAATGCCACCGATAAGTCGTCTTTGATAAAGGAGACCAAAATATTGAAAAAGAAAGTCTCCAAAACTTCTGAAATGGTGGGAGATTCTCCGGCAATTATACGCATTAGGGAGATGATTGAACGAGTGGCGCCCACAGAGGCAAGGGTGCTGATAACAGGTTCCAACGGAACGGGTAAAGAGTTGGTAGCTCGATGGTTGCACGAAAAAAGTCCAAGGGCCAATATGCCGTTTATTGAAGTAAATTGCGCTGCGATCCCCGGAGAACTTATTGAGAGCGAATTGTTTGGGCACGAAAAAGGATCTTTTACATCGGCAATTAAGCAACACAAAGGAAAGTTTGAACAGGCGGACGGAGGAACGCTCTTTTTGGACGAAGTGGGAGACATGAGTTTAGCAGCTCAGGCAAAGGTGTTGCGCGTTCTTCAGGAGCATCGGATCACCCGTGTGGGCAGCGACAAAGATATAACGGTGCGGGTGCGGGTGCTGGCCGCTACCAATAAAGATCTGTTGGGTGAGATTGAGCGTGGAAACTTTAGAGAAGACCTCTATCATCGTTTAAGCGTGATTTTGATACATGTACCACCATTGGCAGAGCGTCTCGAAGATATTTCACTACTCTCTACCTACTTTTTGGATCAACTGTGCGATGAGTACGGAATGGGGCGCAGGCAAATCACTCCGGATGCGGTGGAAGAGCTAAAGAAGCATGAGTGGAGGGGCAATATCAGGGAGTTGCGGAACGTGATGGAGCGGCTACTCATATTAAGCGGCAAAGAAATCGGCAAAGAGGATGTGCTTACCTATGCAAATCCTTCGTATCGCTCTACATAAATACCTTGCTAGTTCTTTTCAATCCTAATTTGATGTATAGCATACTTATTACCCAAATCCTGAAGAAAAATCGTGACACGAAAATTCTCTCCTCCCGCACTTAACCGGCCAATACCGTATTGCACTTTGCCTTTTCCGCTTTGGTGGATAAACGTAAAGTTTTTGGGTGTATATTTGGTAAAGAATTTTTTAACTATTTGTTTGGCTTGGTTTTTGCTGTATATGTTTGCATCTCCCAAAATGTCGATATCAATGAGCTCGCAAAACAGATTTGAAAAAGACTCCGCATCTCCTGTCTTTAACGCTTTTTCAATATCAACAAAGTTATTTTCAGTAGATTGTGCGGCTGCATTAACAGATAACATAGAAGAAACCACAAAAGAGATGATAAAAATGGATGTTCTTAACATATATTTGTAACTTTATTTGGTTGACATTGCAAAAATCACGCCACATATTTTTTCTTGGTAAAGATTGGTCCAAAAATAGCGTAAAAAGCTCTATTGGGCGTACGCGTCTTTTGATGCGATGGGGGATTGTTGGGTGCGTCTTGTTGTGTCTGCTCTTTTTTTCCCTCTCTTTTGTTGACTTTAGTAGATTCCATAATTTTGTAGGAGAGATCATTCGTGTAGAAAAGAGGCTTCATGACCGACAAAACAAGTTAGAAGCATTTGCCTTGGAGATCCTACATTCACGTCAGGAAGAGCAGGTGAAAATTGAGGGGGTAAACGAAGATATGGTCTTTTATAAATTCTACAAAGACTCGCTCCTTTTCTGGGTCAACACCTTTCCCATATCCAACGACGATATTTTTCCCCTTGACCGGATGCACTTGGAATTGATGTTGTTCAGTCCTTTTTATACGGAGGCAATTGCCCAACAACCATTGTCATATATAAATGAAAATGAAAGATATGTAAATCTTGGTAGTGCATGGTATGTGGTAAGGTCGTATGACGAGGATCCGTACAGAGTGATTGCAGCATTGCTCATTCAAACCGACTATCCTCTATCTAATAGCGTGATTAACAATGAACTCAATCCACATTTGCATCTAAGGAATCACTTTTCGATTGTTCCGATCAATGTGGACGAAGGAGTTCCCATTTTTAGCAGAAACGGACTTGCCGTCTTCTTTAACGTGTTGGTTGATGTGCAAAAGTACAACCAACAATCGACAATGTTGTTTAGGTGGTTATCGGTATTGTTTGCCGTAATGGCCCTCTTTTGTTTTTTGAGGGGGGTTCCCAAATCTCGATCATTTTGGATAGCGATTCCTCTCTTTGGGGTTTTGCGATTGATCTGCCTATTTTTAGAGAGGCAGATGGTGGATATTCCGATTGTCTCTCCTGCTACTTTTTCTGATGCTCATTTTTCGGGTTCGTTGGTCACCCTTTTGCTCAACCACCTCTTTATCTTCTTTATTGTGTGGGCTGCCATGATGGTTTGCCGTTCTTTTTCCCGTTTTTTCTACACATTGAGAGAGACCCCACCTCTGTCGTTCAAAAGAGTGGTGTGGACAATCTTCTTTGCGCTGTTGCCTATTCTATTGATAACATATATTCATTTTTCATTCAGATCATTGATTCTCCATTCGACCATAGTGATGGAGATTTTTAAAGTGAACGAGTTGTCCCTCTTCACAGTTCTTGTTTATGCCTCATTTGCCCTTCTTTTTGCTGCGCTCTACCTCCTGATCTGTATGGGATGGCCTCTTTTTTTCCCAAAAGGTTCCCGTACCACTCTGTTGTCGCAAAAGGCATTGGTAGTGTATGTGGTTATTGTATCGCTTTATAGCCTGATTGTGGTGTTGATTTATGGGGCGCAAAAGGAGACCGAGCGAAACAGAACGTGGACCATGAAGATGGCAGTAGAGCGGGATCCCGAAACCGAAATCTTTTTAGGTAACGTAGAGATGTTTATATCTTCGGATATGATACTGAGTGCGATGTTGCAAAATGATCAGTCAAAAGAGTCGATATGGGAGCGCTTATCTGATCACTTTTTTGCTTCGTTAAAAAATAGATACGATTTGCAGGTGACCACGTGTAAACCGGGAGATAATTTACTCATGGAGATGACGCCTCTTGTGGTAAACTGCTACAACTACTTTCATCAAACCATCTCATCTTGTGGTACTCAACTGTTTGAAGATTCTCATTTTTATTATTTAGACAACGCAAACGGACGTACCAGTTATATAGGCGTTTTTCCGTTTCGCTTTTACGGCGGATACAAAGATCTATATATCGAATTAGATTCCAAATCGGTAAAGGAGTCAATCGGATATCCGGAACTGTTACGGGATCATGTAGAGCAGAATAGGTATCAAATACCTGACGGTTACTCTTTTGCTAAGTATGTACGTACTCATTTACAGGCATTTTCAGGGGATTACATCTACTCTACCCAGCTACTTTCTCAAAAACCGGTAGGATCTTATTTTGTCACAAAAAGTAGTGACTATAAGCACTATAGTTATCAATTTGACGATAAAACGGTGATTTTGCTTAGCCATCCGATTCGGACTTTATCCCTCTACCTCATATCTTTTGCCTACATTGTCCTGTTTTATTTACTGATCATCTTTCCTATTGTCCTAAATCCGAGCAGTTTTATTTGGAGGAGTAAGCAAAAACGCTCATTTAGGAGAAAGATCATGCTTTTGGTGATTGTCTCTCTGGTGGTTGCATTGATTGCCATGGCGGTAGGAAGCATCTCTTTTGGGATTAAAACATACCACGACAACAGAAGCAAGGAGATGGACGAGAAGATGTTGACGGCAAAGTCAACACTTGAGTTTCTTTTTCGTTATGTAGGCAGATTGCAAGATTTTTCTCCCTCTATCGAATCTGAAGTAACTGAACAACTGAACCAACTCTCCAAGAATATCCATATCGACATCAATGTCTATTGTCCCAACGGGAAACTTCAATACACCTCTCAACCGGAGATTTTTGAAAAGCATTTGATGGGCAAGCGTATGAACAGTGAAGCTTTTCAGGAATTAAACCGATCAAAGTTGTTAAAATTTGTTCATCAGGAGCATATTGCAGGGTTGTATTACTACTCTATCTACGCGCCCCTGTTTAATAACGAGGAGGTGTTGATTGGTTATGTGAATCTGCCCTATTTCTCACGTCAATTGGATGTTGCCAATGAAGTCACTTCTATAATTGCTACCATCATTAGTATATATATTATTCTGTTGTTGTTGGCCGTTTTTGGAGGTACAGTGATTTTTAATCAATTGGCAAGACCGTTGGAGGAGGTGGGTCGAAAGATGAAGCGGTTGGATTTAACAAATCGATTGGAACACATTGATTATAAAGGAAAAGACGAATTGGGCGGATTGATTCAGGCCTATAACCAGATGGTGGACGATGTGTCGGCGGCCTCGTTGCGAATGGCGCAGACGGAGCGGGAGCAGGCGTGGAGGGAGATGGCGCGTCAGATTGCACACGAGATCAAAAATCCCCTTACCCCCATGCGCTTGAGCCTGCAACACTTGATGAGGCTCAAAAAAGAGAATGTTCCCGACTGGTCAGATCGGTTTGACGGATTGGCCCATACTTTGATCGAACAGATTGATATTTTGAGCGACGCGGCGACTGAACTCTCCAGCTTCTCCCGTTTTTATAGCGAAAAACCGGCTCCGGTTGAGTTGAATCACCTGATAGAGGAGCAATGTAACCTTTTTGATATAGATGATCCGATTGATCTGTTGTTTACTTCTGACGTCAACCCTGCTTTTGTGATGGGGCGAAAGCAACAGCTATCTCGTGTGT
>JAITFU010000130.1 GCA_031281125.1 Prevotellaceae bacterium
GTTTTTCTGTGTCTTGTCCCATTTGTCCCACTGTCCCATTTGTCCCATTGTCCCACTTGTCCCACTTTGTCCCACGTGGGACAAACTAAGATTTTTGACCATTCGCCCCGCCTTACTTCTACTAATATTCAACTCATTAGCAATTTCTCTAATCGTCTTTTTTTGTCCCACAAGCGTTTCTACTTGGGACAAGGTTTGTCCCACTTCTGTCCCATCTTGCTCCTTCAGATGTTCTTTTTCTGTGACAAAACCTCGCTGCTCAAAATGTAAAAAAGTCCCATCTTTTTCAATAGAAAACAACAGTACATTCTCGCCATCGTAAGTAAACTCTCCGTGTCGGCACTTTAATTGTTTAATGTATCTCAGACCCCCATCCCGAGCAGAGCGCCCAATAGCAAAACCGCTATCAAAAAAGTTGTACAACTTCTTACTACCCGCAAGGTCGTTTTGTGTAATGGGATTGGAGAGCGGGCGCTTTGGGGTGTGGGCAAGGACAAGCAAAGACAAACCATACTTTTTTTTGAGAGCGGTAAGCCGCATCATCAGAAGTCCTGCGGCATCTCCCTTTTCAGCTGCGATACACAGGTAGGTGAGGTTGTCAACGATCAACACCTTTGCCCCCGTTTGCAGCGCTGCCGTTTCAATATTCTCAATAACGGAATCTTCAAAATTTGCCGTGTTCAGGGATTCACTGTTTATCTCTACTCGGTAAAAATTTTCAGGGAATTGATGTAATTCCCCATTTTCGCCCGTGTACCTCAACTGAAACTGTTTATCGCTTAGTTCAAAGTCAAAAAGTAGAACCTTCTGCCTTTCAGCTATCATGGCTCCTATTTGTGTGGCCAAAATGCTTTTACCGAGATTGGAATCACTAAAAAGAAAGCAAGCCTCTCCCTCATACCAAAGTGTCTTCCAAAGAACGTTTGGGTTGGGACGCATTGCCGCCTCTCTGATTGTTCTGTTCGCTGTCTTGACGCTGAACATCCCTATCATCTCAGGAACGGATGCGGCCAACTGATTGCCCTTTGCAAGCTCGGCACCAATCAAATCAATGTAATTTGGTGGCGCAATTGTATCAAATTGGGTTAGTGTCATAATCAAAAGAGTGTTGGGTTAATGCGTTTCTTTTCTTCCATAATCCTCTCCCATTCAATAGGGAGCCAATACACTTTTCTGCGGTCTGGGAGACGGGAATCCATTATCGGGATATCTTGAGCCCTGAGTGTTGATATTGCTTTGCGCCCATCGTTGAACCCAATGGCGCAGTTCAATCCCCATGCTGTTACCTTTTGACCAGATTTGAAAATATCAAATGCTCTTGCTGTTGTATTTTTCTCACTCATAGCTCAAGGATTGTAAGGTTTGTCTTAATGGTCTATCAGAGACGCAGGTGTTTACATAGCCAAAGGTTTTTTCAAACCATTCCATAAAAGAGGTGAGATCCCTTGCTATGTAGTAAGTTCCACCTGCAGCCTCAACCTCAACCTGATAACGCTTTTGATCTTCGCTTTGCCGGTCGTGGCCAAATTTGATTTCAATGGCGACAAGTTTTCCGCCATAAACCCCGACCAGATCGGCAACTCCTTTGCTTGCACCGGAGTAACGATAACGTCCAAGACGGGTATCGAATACCCCTGTCGTGTTTATTCGGCTCATCTGCCCACCATTACACTCAAACCACGATTTGATACATTGTGTCAATGAGTTTGCATCATCATCTCGAAACCTCTTTGTCACTCTCGAATCAATAGGAAAGGATGAATGTTTTCCGTTGTCCTTTACGGTGAAATACCATTCGTTGTAAATCTTTTCCAAGCGTTTTACTGCTTCGGGCTTGCGATAACGATTTTTATTGCTAACTTTGTCGGGTCTTTTTCCTGCTCCTTCGGGAGCTTTTTTTATGTTCATAGCTCCTCCTATTTTTTACGTCGTGCACTTGCGGCAATTTGCAAAGCAGCATCTGAATCAATGCCGTTAGTCGTCTTTCCTTTAATCCACTCAATCAGCTCATTACTGTCAAAAATGAGTCTCCTGCCAATTCGGTGATGTGGAATAGTTTTGCCGCTTACATGGTTGTAAATAGACCCTTTTGTCGTTTGAAGTCCATGCGCACAAAGCGTTTCAACAGCTCCGTCAATCCCGAATCGTTCCGGCTGCGATTTAGCCGGTTGTTCCTTTTCCTTGTTCAATTCCGCCTTTGCAATAAGTCCTAAAAATAAATCGCTAAACTGTAATAAATTCAGAGCAGCTACCGGCGTACTTTCATCAATTTGTTTCATAAAACTAAAAATTATTTCACAAAGGTGATACTCGTCACGGTATGGGTTTCGCCGACAATCGACATACAAAAGGGGCATTTAGCCCCTAAAAACATCCAATAGAACCGCTGTCTTTTGCGAAATATGAAAAATTTTACGTTTATGACATCAAACGTATGCTCTTCTTAATGATTCTTGATATTTTTTCAGTTGTTCAAGAAATGATTGCAACTCAATTCCTTTATCTAAAAAATCGTTATGAAAACCCGAATCTAAACTTTTTGCTAAAGTACAGGTATTCCAGTCAAATAATTGATCAATACAAGTGCTTTTTGGGTTAAAAACCTTAGATCGGGTCTTTTCCTTGCATCGTCCGCAATTATCCCAAACAAGTGAGAATAGTCCATCATTGTCAGTTCTAAACACTTTCAGATGTCTATCCCTTTCTGCACACAACCTATTTATGTGTACTTTCCCCTTTGCGATGTCGTCTTGTGAAGGGCGAAACGAACACAAGGCGTAGCTCTGGGCATTATAATTAGACAATTTATCAATGCTTTCCTGTAAGAGGCGTATAGACCGCCCAAGAGGCATCAAAGAAACAAGACCGTATTTCTCCCATTTATTTAACGTGCTTCTCGGTATTCTAAGCACATTACACAATTTTGTTTTCGTTACTCTCCTATCTCCACATTTGTTAATACTAATGAAATTATTGAGTCGCTCTACGTAATCGTCTATTTTCTCAATGACATGAGTAATCTTTTTCTTGGCAAAAATGATAATAGAATTTGGGTCGATTCCCTTAAATTCATTAAGTTTTCTAATGGCTTCGATTAGGGTTACCTGCGCAAACGGCGACATTTTATGTATCGGCATTTCTATTTCTTTAGAGCGTCCCATATTCTCAAAATTTAGTCAATAATTCAGCATTTTTGATTCGCTCCTCTTTCTCAAATGAAGCCAGATAATTTTCCGTTGTCCTCAAATCGCTATGCCCCAAAGATTCGGAAATGTAAGCAATATTTGCACCTGAACGTTTTAGCACAGTGGCAAAGCTGTGTCTGGCGGTATAGGTTGAGATGTTGCCTATTCCAAGTTTTTCCCCAATCCCTGCCATACGCTTGTTTATTGCCCTTGTCAGGTATTTAGTTTTCTGTTTGGCGGTCATTGCATCCTCTTTGCCGGTCAAAATGGGGAAAAGGTAGGCGTCAACACCCCATCTGTTGCCCCACTTGTTGATGATACTTTGCATTGCATCAGTAATAACAACCCTGATTTCTTTTGATGATCTTGCTGTTCTCTCTGTTTTTTGGCGGATATAGTAGATTTCTCCATTCTCAATATTGCTATGTTTTAGCTTCACGAAGTCGGCAACATTGATCCCATTTGCCAAATAAAGAAATAGCCAGAAATCCCTGTATCTCTCTGTCGCTCTACTCCCGTCATCATAACGGGCGATTTGGCCTATTTGCTCAAGCGTTAGTGCCATTTTACGACCTTCTCCAGCTTGGACTGTATACTTGTCCGTTCCAAATGGATACTGCGATTCTTTGACGTATCCGGCACGTTTTGCGCTATTGAATATCGCCCGTAGTGTGCGCATGTGAATACTTATCGAAACTGCGGACTTTTGTTCATTCCGCAAAAACCTCTCATACCGGCGTAACCATTCGGGAGTAACGGAATCAAAGCGGATTCTATCACCTGCGAAGCGCTCAAGCCCTTTTAGCACATTATCGTAAATCATCATGTTTCCGATCTGGTCATTATTCCTCAATTCTGCGATTTTTGCTTTAAACGCAATGTTCATTGTATCGCATGAGGCGGATTTTAATCTATTGTTGAGGCTGTTAAACGAAAAAAAACCACGTGACGCAAGGTCTTCAACAGCTTTTTTGACAATGGAAAAACTTTTTTCAACATCTTCTCTGATAGATTTCAATGTATGACCTTTTGCAGTTGCCAATTTCGCCCATTCATCATGCGTAAGGTCTTTTCCGGTACTATAATATTTCTGGGTTCTGTGAAAAGAAACCTGTACCTTCACCGGAAATTTCATACAAGCTTTTTTCCTGCGTGTGTCAAGTATCGTAAAAACAGTTATTCCGTCCTTTGAAAATCTAAGCATATTTGCATACAATTTGCATACAAAGATAAGCATTTTTGTGAAATAGCGTGAAAAGAAATGAAAATAATTATTATCTTTGTGCCTGAAGGATAAATATCTTATGCGATTTTTCGAAAACTTATTAAACTGTGTGAAATTGAATTATTATGCCTTACAAGCAGAGGGTCGGGGGTTCGAATCCCTCAGCTCCCACAACCCCAAAAGCCCAAATCCGCCTTCGGCGGATTTTTTTTATCCTCCTTAAAAAAGAACGTGTAACCTTGATATCTTGCCTTTGGGTCTGCTTTAAGAAACCCGACCGTAAAAAGGAACTTTTTGGATATTACACAAAAAAGCAAATTTTATGATTTACGGATATATTCGAGTAAGTACTGATAGGCAAACAGTAGAAAATCAGCGTTTTGAAATCAATCAATTTTGTGATCGAAATGTGATGGTAGTTGACAGATGGATCGAGGAAACCATCTCAGGAACAAAAATTGTCCAGGAGCGGAAACTTGGTAAACTCCTTAAAAAGATGAAAAGGGATGACGTTCTAATTTGTTCCGAACTTTCACGACTTGGCAGAAACTTGTTGATGATTATGGGAATCCTAAACGAATGCATGAATCGAGACATTCAAGTTTGGACAATCAAAGACAATTATCGTCTGGGAAGCGATATCAATTCCAAAGTGCTCGCTTTTGCTTTTGGACTTTCTGCCGAGATTGAGCGCAACCTCATATCGCAGCGCACCAAAGAAGCCCTTGCTCGCAAACGAGCAGAAGGCGTTGTGTTGGGGCGTCCCAAAGGCAGCAAATCGAAAGTAAAAAAACTGACAGGAAAAGAAGCTGAAATCAAAACCTTGTTAGACAAAAAAATATCCAAGTCGGCTATTGCTCGGATAATAGGCGTTCATCGGTTGACGGTAACAGCTTTTGTGAAAGAGCATTGAGAAGAAATTACTCAAATTTCAAAAAAGTTGTAACTTTGCAAAAAAAATGAAGAATTTTGAGCGTGAGGATGATGAATTGGGGTATGGGCTCTATGGGCTGACGGAGGAGGAGATAGGGATAATTGATTATTAGCTATATTATTGAGGAATAGACACTTTTTCAAAGACAAGTATTATAAGGTTTATTATCAGAAGGAAAATTATAAAAACAGAAATCATGTCCAATCACAATGGAGAACCCGTCAATAGTCAATTCATACTTTATCAGGATGATAACGGTATAACCAACGTCAATGTCCGTTTTGACGGTAAAGATGTCTGGCTTCCGCAACAGCAGATTGCCCTACTATTTGAAACGACCCAGCAGAATGTCAGTTTGCATATTAACAGTATTTTAGATGAGAATGAATTGTTGAAAGAGGCAACTCACAAGTATTTCTTGTTAGTTCGTCAGGAAGGCAATAGGATAGTGAAAAGAGAGATTGAGCATTACAATTTAGAAATGATTATTGCTGTAGGTTATCGCGTTAAATCACAAGTGGCAACTCGGTTCAGACAATGGGCTACCCAACGGTTGCATGAATATATCCAAAAAGGATTTGCTCTTGATGATGAGCGGCTTAAAGGGAATGGAAACCGCTATTTTCGCGAGTTGTTACAACGAATCAGGGATATTCGTTCAAGTGAGCGCAATCTGTATCAGCAGGTAACAGATATTTATGCCACCGCAATTGATTATGAACCGCGAGCAGATATTACACATCAGTTTTTTGCAACTGTTCAGAATAAAATGCACTATGCTGCACATCAACATACGGCTGCAGAAGTGATTTACCACAGAGTTGATGCTAAGAAACCTATGGTTGGCATGACTAATTTCAAAGGCAACTACATCACGAGTGATGATGTCAAGATCGCAAAGAATTATCTAACAGAAAGAGAGTTGCAAATACTAAACTTGTTAGTATCACAGTATCTTGATTATGCAGAGCTACAAGCAATAGAACAAAATCTAATGACTATGCAACGGTGGATTGAGCAACTTGATAATATCCTGTCTGTAGGCCATCGCCCTTTACTTAAAAACGCAGGAAGCATGTCGCACGAAAAAGCCATAAAGAAAGCAATGCAAGAATTTGAAGAATACCGCCGCAAAGAAATGTTGCAGTACGAAAGTGACTTTGACAGAGCGATTAAAGAGCTAAAAGCACAATCTGACAGTAAAGATGGGATAATCCCATGAATTGGGAAGATGATGAATTGAACGAAATGAATACATAACATTTCAAGAATTTTTCACTATTTTTGTACAATCAAAACAAAATTCATGAACCCATGAAAACCAAAACCAAGCTTATCTACATGTTATTCTCCTTAGCCCCAACCCTGCCTTTATCGGCGCAAAATGAAGCGCTTTTGCAAATAATCAAAGCAGCAAACAACGACCTGATGGCCACGCAAGCCTACCTGCACCAGCACCCCGAACTGCCGGGCAAGGAATTCGAAACATCCGCATTCCTGCAAGCCGAAATCGAAAAGCTCGGTTTACCCATCACCAAAGTGCAAGGAACCGGTTTCTTTGCCCTGCTCGACACCCAACGACCGGGTAAAACCATCGGCTTGCGTACCGACATTGATGCTTTACCTGTTCCCGAAAACGACTATAACGCACAACAAAAGAGGCTCTATATATCACAAAACGAAGGTGTTTTTCACGCTTGCGGGCACGACGGGCACATGGCGATTCTTCTCGAAGCAGCCAAAATCCTGACAGGAATGAAAGACCGGCTTAATGGG
>JAITFU010000178.1 GCA_031281125.1 Prevotellaceae bacterium
GAGGTTGGAATTGGATTCCGTAGTCTCTATGGAGCAGGGCGGGAATCTCAACCTCAAAAACGAACAGATCATCCCTTTTAATATTTTTGTAAACCGAGAGGAATTGGCTGAAATATTAGATGTTCCGGGAAAAATCAACTACATCCTGTCCGACCGGATGATTTCACCGGACGACTTTGCTCTTGTCTGGGACTATGCCTGTTCCGGATTAAAGGTCAAAGTCGGTGAAAACCAAGTAACAACTGTTACTTCTGAACGGATTTTTATTCAGGACAAGGTGATCGAAACCCTTTGCCAATCAGAACCCATATCCAACAGGATTTACGGTTACTTGGCTAATTCGATTGGAGAGATCCCCTACTCTTTTATTACTGCCGTTGACTCCTACAACGGATATACATTAGATCCGGACGAAATCATTCTTTCTGATTACGCTGCACAAAGATTGAAGGTTGGGCATAAAGACACCCTGACTGTCAGCTACTTTGTTTCGCAACAGTTTAAAACATTGACGGTTGATTCCGTCACACTTAGAGTAACAAAAATCGTACCGTTATCGGATTTACATACCCACCCCTATTTAAAAGCCGATTTTCCCGGACTCTCCAATGTGGAACGCTGTACCGACTGGGACAGCGATTTACCCATCAACATGAATTTGATAACCGATGAGGACGAAGCTTATTGGACCACATACAAAAATACCCCCAAAGCCCTTGTCCCCTACTCCACATTGGCTCCGAGATGGAAAAACCCTTTTGGCAGCGCCACCGCCCTACAAATCAACAACCTTGATCGTTTAGAAAACTTGACGTATGAAATGTTTGATATTCAGCTGATCTATCCTCGTGAAGCCGGTTTTACCGCCGCCAAATCGGGAGTTGATTTTTCGAGTCTCTTTCTGTCGCTCGGCGTCTTTATCATTATTTCGGCGGCCATGCTGATGATGGTGCCGCCGTCTGAGATGCTCTTCCGCAGACGGGACGAAATCAATCTTCTAAAAGCCACCGGATTCCCCCGAAAACGGATCGTACAACTGCTGTGGCGCGAATCGGCTCCGGTGGCAGGCCTATCCGCCATAATCGGCGTCTTTGTTGGACTCATTTACACCTTCTTAGTATTGTTTTTGCTGGGAACAGTCTGGAAAGGGGCAACGCATACAGATGGATTCAAAGTGTATATTCATTTGAGCACATTGTTGATAGGTGGATTTTCAGGCATCATACTTTCTTTAATCCTGCTCTACTTTCGGATTGTTCGTAAAATAAATTTTGGTTTATAATATAAACTTGTTTATCTTTGCGGCATCTTTATTAATCACCTTTAAAAACTACAAAAGATGGAAACAAATTTGAACCACGAACAAAGCTTGACGTTGATCAATGAGATGATCAGTCGGGCGCGCAACAATGTCCAAAAAGAACGGAGGTACCCGTTGCTCTTTTGGGGCTACACCATTGCAACCGTAGCCATTCTTAACTATGTATTGCTGTATGTACTCTGCAACCCCAACCTAAGTTTCTGGGTTTGGTGCCTGATGCTTCCGGCATGGGGTTTATCCTACTTTATTGACCGCAAAATTCACCGGACGGCTTTGGTTAAAACGCATATCGACAGAATTGGAGATGGCGTGTGGAAAGGATACGGAATAGGCGTGGGCGTATTTCTATTCACCATTTTTGCCGCAGCTTTTCGGTTGCAATCGCCTGTTTTGTTCTCTTTGGTAACGCCTGTAATCTTGATCATGGTGGGAATCTGTGAATATGCCTCTGCCTGTATTTATCGCTTTACGCCCTGGTACCGGGTAGCGGCGTTATTAGGAGCCGGCGCCATAGCCTGTGCATTTGTGCCTGTTCAGGTACATTTTTTGATTCTTGCCTTGTGTATGATCCTTGGCTTTGTTGTCCCGGGACACTTGTTGAATCGCCAAACAAAAAAGAACCATGTTTGAAGAGCTTGATCCTTTGTTACATTCACAGCTTAGGTTGTCCGTAATGTCCTTGCTTCTGAGCGTGGATGAGGCCGACTTTGTCTTTCTCAGGGAACAAACCGGAGCCACTTCGGGAAACCTAAGCGTGCAGATCGAAAAACTGAGGGAGGTTGGTTATATTGATGTAAATAAGTCATTCCGAGGCAGAATGCCCTGCACCCAGTGTCGCATCACCAAAAAAGGCATCTCTGCATTTGAGGAGTATGCACGTGTTTTGCAAAGTTATATGACAGCCGCTGATGCCAGCCAAATCGACAAAAAAAATGGATATCGGTAAAAAATGTGAAAAAATATTTGCTCTTGTGGAAAATAATTGCTACTTTTGCCATTGAATAACTACAAATCATCATCATTATGACAAAAATCATTTCAAACACTCTCTCCAATAAGGAGATGAAATACATTGCCGGCGGAGTTAAGTGTCCTCGTTGCGGAGACAACTGTACCTGTATCTGCTGTATTTGCCTCAAACAAATAGATGTATGTACTTGCGGTACAGTTAAACCGGATGAAATTAATTAGGACTATTTTATGAAAAAGAATTAAATCTCAACCGGATTACTTTAAAAGGTTGAGATTTTTTTATTGTATGGGAAATCATTTCAATGTTCCTACAATAATAATCGGATTATCATTGTCTATATCAAAATCCGCTGGTAGTGTTTCAAAAAAATCATGTTCAACCATCATATAGCCATATTTACCGCAGGTAACCGGTAATAATGATGACAGGCGCCATGGATTATCATTATCCATAAGGTCAACTTGAGTGCCCATCATATGAATACTATCAATGTTAAAAACATTCCCTTTTCGATCTAAGAATACAAAATCACGTCCAGAGGTATAAACCACTCCTCTGGAAGGAAAAGGCTCCAATTTGTTTTTTGAAAGTACAATTCCTTTGTCACAGATAGAGACGATTTCGCATCCATTACCCCCCACATCAACATTTGTGATTTTATCGGAAAGACGCAAGACATAAAGTGGACGAAGTCGATTATCTTTTAGAGAAAACAGAGTATCCGAATAGTCGTAATTCAAAAGGAAGATTTCGTCGCTATAAGATATTATTGTTGAACCCGCGAAGAGGTAGGAATAGCTATGATAGCCGTGATATTTTTCCACCTCTCCGGAGGGCAGAGAAACGGATCGAGCAACAATGGCGGAATCAGGGAACGCTCCTGCCCGAAAAGAACGACCGGCATATCGGAACATGGGTAAATTAAATACTTTACCATTTATGTAGTCCATTGTCATGAAATTAAAATCAATTTGGAGGGGATCAAATACCTTTCCGTTGCTGATGTCTATTCTGATAAGTCGAGTGTAATTATTCTCATCTCTATAGTACAAAATACGCTCGTTTTCGTCCACAAAAAAGTCTCGGAGGGCGTAAAATTCGCCCGGTCCGTTCCCTCTCTCGGTTAATTTTCTTATGTGGTTTCCATCCCTGTCAAATAAATGTATGGACTGCTTATTAGTGTATATAATCAAATATTCGGTCGTTACAAATATTTCATCATCAGTAGAAAGTAAAAAGTCGGAATTAATCTGCACCATCGAAATATCCTTGAGCATATCTGTCAGGTCAAGGCTAATGGATTGAGAAATATTGCTCAGGTTAATAATTGGGACGGTCTTGGGGGCGTTACATGAAAAAATCATGATATACGCAATAAGAAGTAAGAATAACCTTCTCAGTGTCATTTTTTTAGTATTGTTCATATAAATTAATGTTTAAGCTTAAGCCAATTATTTACCTGCACAAAGGTATTCAAAAATCTTCAAAAGTTCTCATTTCAAAATAAATTTATATCTTTACGCTTGGAAAAAACCTATCGATTTGCATTGACAAGAGAGCAGAAGGAGCATTTGGAGCTAGGTAGGCGATGTTCTTTGAAATCTGCCCAGCGTCCATCTAAAACGTGGGGACTTCATGGGGTTGCCGTCCCGTCTCATGGGGATGCCGCCCATCCCTCTAAACAATAAACCAAATCAAAAAATTAAACATCATGACACTAAGAAGACACGACTACATCCCCTCAAACGCCAATCAGTTCCATGCGTTCATGTTCAACCTCATTGAGTATATCAACAAAAACAAAACTGCATGGAACTTTCCACAAGACAGGATAACCGAACTTTTGGATTCAGGACACCGACCACAAGGCCAAACCCAACGGCTACGAGGACGCCGTCATCATCTGGGGCATTGCCGACACCCCGCCTGACAATCCCGAAGACCTTATCAACCATACCATGGCCAGCCGCCGTCCCTTTACCCTGCACTTTGACGAAACCGAACGCGGAAAAACGGTGCAGGTGGCCCTTGCATGGCAAAACGAGCGCGGAATCAGGGGCGCGTGGTCAGAATACAAATCGGCCATAATCCCGTAGGCGGAAACCGAAACCCATTTGCCGAAAATATCTTTCTAAGGCGGCTGATGGCCAGTCGTGGTCGGAAGAAATTCCGGCCATTTTTTATGCTTAATTTTCTGAGAAATCGATTGATTAAATTTGTTATTATGATTATTTTATGTATCTTTACATTTTAATAATCAAATCAT
>JAITFU010000012.1 GCA_031281125.1 Prevotellaceae bacterium
TCTTTATGTTCTTTTTCTGTATAAATGTTTCCCTGTGAGGGTTTTGCAGATACTCTTTCAATGGATATAATACGCCTAAAGCCTCAAAGATAATAATCTTTGATCCGTCTATCAATTCAACTTCTTTGTGGCTGCCCTCATTGAGTGCAGAGCGGAACTTTTGCCAATACTTGTTGTCAATATTAGGATCCCCAAACACTTCAATATCTTTCAACTCTCTGACAATAAATTGCTTTTGTGAAAGGCTTAACCGACGGTAGCAGTTGGATATTACACTATCAGGAAACGTAGCGGACGTAATAGTCTTTCGGTTGCAGAAGTACCGAATAGCACCCAACAAGCAAGTCCATTCAAAGTTTGATAATTCGTTGATTTCTTGTTTTATCATAGGTTAAATATTTTGACCATCGCGCATTTGTAACATAAGTATCTGCTCTTTCAACTGCGGCTGTATCATGTTTACCTCAATATCCAATGTTGCTTTAAGCATACGGATATTGTCTTGCAAATCGTCAATTTCTGGTTGGCGGGACAATGCCCCGTTCAGAAAAGCATCTTCTGCTGCTTCTCTACAACATATCCAATTTGTTGAATTTTCTGCATATACATTTGCAGCTTCTTCAATTTGTGCTTTTGTCATAATTTTTGTTTTTTATTTATTTGATATATTCTTATTTTTTAGATTTTTATTCTCTACACCTTCTCTGCGGTATCGCTGATTCTTTTCTGTTTTATCCTTCTTCTATCTTCATACATTTGGCAGATAATAAATTGATAGGGCTTTACCCACCAAAATATCTTCCTTAATGCACACGCATACAAGCTCATCTTCATCTTCGCCTCATTCTCTTCCGCAGAGGTATATGCGCTGTAATGTACACACGTTGTGCAGTATTGTGGGTGTTGTTGCATATTAGCTATGCTATGCTCAATCTTTGAGGTCATGTCGTTGCTCCCGTAAAGTCATCATCGTTGCTTTTAAATATCGTTAGGATAAGTAAGATGATGGCGATTACCACACAAATCCAGAATCCTAAACCGCTGAATATTGTTGTCATAATGCAATCGAATCAAAAAGTGTAGGTGCTTCCATTTCACATTCTGTTTTTTGCAGATAGAAAAGTCCGTCTTTAAAGCTTTCAGGGTTCAATTCAGTTGCAATACAATTTCTTCTCAACTTCATTGCTCTGTATGGGACAGTCATTAGGCCGCCGAATGGGTCAAAAACGACATCACCTTCATTTGAAAACCTATTGATACATCTATCAACTATGTCAAATTGAAGAGGGCATATATGCAGGTTTAATCGCTTCTGTGATTGTGAGCTGTTAAGGGTTAGCATCCTATTTATGTCATCCCATACGAAAAACTGTCGAGATGGAACATTTAAAGTTTGAAATGTGGCGGGGAGCTTCCCTGAATCATCCATTTTGTTCGCCAAATCAACATGATCATTATAGTCATATACCCTATTTTTCATATATTCAGAGAAACGGTTATTTATTACATCAATCGGCAATAGCCTTATTTCTTGGTTAGTTAGGAATCTATCCCCGCTGCTATTCCATTTTGCTCTTGCGTCAATCTGCCATTGACCACGCGGGTACTCTTTTTTAGTCTTTGATACAGGCTCATCCGAATAGGCTTTGCTTGTATCAGTTGGCAATTTTCTAAATAGCAAAAGATATTCAGGGCAACCAACACCCATTTTTGAGCCATCTTTGCATTGCTCTGTCCATCCTAATCGGTATGTCTGATTATTCTCTCTCACAACATCTGTCTCAATTGTTACCCTCCCAAAATATCTAAATCCATGCTTAAGGAAGTGCATAACCGTAAAGTCGCTAAACGGGTCAAGAGTTGGCATCCCGTCACCTGTTGTGTTTCCAAACAAAATGCGATCTTTGACGTGTATGCAAGCAACCCTTCCCGGTCTTAATACCCGAAGAAGCTCTGGAGTTAAATAGTCCATCTGTTCAAAAAAGTGGTCATTGTCATCCGTATGCCCAAAATCATTATAGCTTGGCGTGTACTCGTAATGATTGCTAAATGGTATGGATGTAACGATTAGGTCAATGCTGTCATCTTGCATCTTCTGCGTCTCTAAAACACAATCATTCTGTATAATGTGATAGTGTTTGCCTTTTTCTTCAATTCTGTTGATCCCAAGTGTTCTCATTAGTTTTTGTTCTACATTAGTAATTGATAATCCATTGTCTTGTATTATTCTTGTCATCTGTTCGACTAAGTAATTATGTTGTTGCCATTTCTTTTCAAGCGCTTTCAAGATTTCGCTCTCACTCTCAGCGTATATAATGTGTATTTCAACAGCATACTCTTGTTGAAATCTGTGAATCCTGTGTATAGCCTGAATGAAGTCGTTAAACTCGTACCCGATTCCAAGAAATATAGCTTTATGGCAATGATACTGAAAGTTACAACCCTGCCCACTTATTTGTGGCTTTGTTGCCAAATATTGGATTTTTCCCTCCGAGAAATCTATAATGTTCCGTTCTCTAATATCCATGTCCTGAGAGCCATAAACCTCTGCAATGTTGTATTCCCTCTTAGGCAAACTTCTCATTATTTCATTACGCTCTGATTCAAGATCGTGCCAGATGATGTAGCTGCTATCCAGATCTGAATTGATTATCTCCCTCATTTTTTCAATTCTGTATGGTAGGCTATCTCTTTTCTCCTTCGCAGCATCCCGCAATCCAAGTGCAGCGTTGCGAAACATCTTCACTTGACCGTCTTTTTCAATCGGTGCGGTTGTGTGATCTACGGAAACACAATGATATTCGATTTTCATCTTCGGTAAAACATATCCATCGTCTGCATAATCCAAGTCAGATGGCTTTGTGATGAAAAGCGCCCATGTTGACATCCATAACCAAAACTCTTTTTGTTTGTGTGGATGTAGAGTGAGATTATTTGCTTTTGTTGAATCACGCTTAAAATATCGTGTTAAGCATTGACCTGTGTCCATTATTTCGAGATAACCCGCATAGTGAATAAGCTCTTTATATTTGTTTGGGCTTGGGGTGGCCGTACAGACATATTTGTATTTAACTCCTCTAAATTTCTCTAAAAATGTTTGATAGGTTTTGCTCCCGTATGAACGTAAAACAGATGCTTCATCCAAACTTGTAACGGTGAATGTTTTTGGCTCAATATCTCCATCTCTTACCCTTTCATAGTTCGTTATACATATACTTTTCTCTTGCAACTGATTTATTTCTTGCATATTTCTTACGTAATGTATCTGTAAGCCGAGCTTATTTTTAGCATCTTTGTAAAACTCTTGTCTTACTCCTAACGGACAAACAATTAGTGCTTTGCCCCCTTCTGCGTTTAGTATCTCTTTGCAAATAATCAATTGTTGAATCGTTTTCCCTAATCCAAACGATTCAAATAAAGCCCTGCGACCTCCATTGATTGCCCAATTAATAGCATCTCTTTGGTGTGGCTTCAAATATGAGCCATCGTTAAAACGTATTAACGGGATTTCAATATTAAGCCCTGACGATGGCGCTATGCTCATTTTTCTTTTTAAAAAATCTATGTAGTTTGTTATTTCCATCGTTCTGTAAGTTCTTGTACTGTCTGTAAATATCTTGATTTCATCTGCATCCCGCTCATGTTGTTCTTGCCATCATCGGAAACATAATCACAGATAAGAATGTTGCTATAAACCTTTGTCACCGTATAAGTCCCGTGCGGGTTGCGTATCTTGTCGCCCTGTTTGAATCTCTTTGTCATAATTGCTTGTTAATATGGTAAATCCTCGTTTGGTATCTCGGTAAACTCTTTTGATTGTGATAAACTCTTTACCCAATCATCTTGAAAGTTAGGGTTTAACCAATTTGTATTGTCGTATAGATCATTTTGTGGGCTGAATCTTCCGTTTCCATAATTATAATTTAGAATTATCCCATCTCTATTTGGTTCGCCAAGATTCTTAAATCTAACCTTTAAGGGATAGAATACAGAGTGTTTATTCTCAAAATCTCTATAAATACTGATCCCATAATCCGCTTTGTTGTAAAAATGCGCAGATCCTGAAATGTCATATAATGTCGCAACGTTTGACGATGGAGATTCCATCTTTTTCAATGTTGGCTTTGTTGGATGAGCAACAAGGTTTATGATAATATCGTATTTTCGTGCAAATCTTGACAACTCGTCAAGAAAACGACTAATATAGTCTGTTTGATTTTCGCCAGGCATTGATTTATGCTCAAGCGTATTAAACGGGTCAATAATCAGCTGTTTAATACCCTTTTTGCGAACACAATATTTAGCCCTATCTAAAATATTCCCAAGCGTAGGGTCATCATACGGGTCTAAAAACATAAAGTTCTCGCCGATATAGTCCCACGCCTCCCACATATCATCTTCTGAAATGTGCCGGGAATTAAATACTTTACCTGTCAGTTTTTCAACTAACTTCGCAATGTGAATCACAATCGGGTAATTCTCAGGAGAGAAATATGCCGCTTTCCACCCGTGACGTATGTTTAGTTTAACAACAAAAAAATCCAACATCTCACTTTTCCCGGATGCCGGGAAACCTGTCCAAATTGCAAGTCTCCCCGTCTCCCATCTGATATATTGATCTATCGCCGGAATGCCTACACTCTTACCACTTGGCAATCCTTCTTTCCACATGGAAAAGAAGTCATCTCTATTGTCATTTGGAGCTATTATACCATCCATTGGGGAATCTACCGATTTCGCTATTGTGTCTTTTACGGCAAAGTGACTTTTTGCACACAAAAGTTCGTTCACGTCCTTATACCCATCATACGTTACAATCTTACACCGCTCTACACCAAGCCTTCTCACAAGTTCATTCCTGAGCTTTAAACCAGGCTCATCGAAATCTGTCGCGATATAGAAAACTTTAATGTGCTCTAAATAATCCATATAGTTGTCAAGATATGTAAGTTGTGATGCCCCTGCTCCGTTTGGAACAGATACGACATTTGGGAATCCGCACTCAATATACGTTAAAGCATCCATCTCACCCTCTGTAATAATCAGGCTGTCTGTTGTTTGGATAGCGTCAATATTGTATAAAATAAGTTCAGACCCTTCATTCATCTTAAACTTTTTATCGGCTGTCCTAAACTTAATGTTCACCAGTATGTCGTTTTGGTAGTACGGGAAACAGACTGTATTAACCTCCTTATTGTGTTGTGGCATATACTCTTTTGCATATCCGATCTTCATCTTTTTAAGAGTTGCTTGGCTTATGCCTCTACCCTCAAACCATTTAACGGCTTTATCTGTTAATTCTGTACGATTCTTCCATTGCGGGAACGTGTAAGTCTTTATCTCTCGGTGCCTTAATATGTTTGAAACAAATACGGCGTTACAATGGTGACAAAGACCTGTCCCCTTGTCGTTATTCCATCTAAGACAACGGTCAGTCTTCTTTTTCCTGTCTCCCGAACATACGGGGCATACGATACTATTTTCGCCTGTTTTTGACACATCTACATAGTATTTTTCTTTGGTTTGCGTGTCGATAATAAATATATTCATGCTCCTGCTTTTGGGGGTTTATATTGCGGTGTTTGTTGTTGATTCTCTGGTTTAAACCAAACAGATATACTTTTTTGTTTCCAATTCTGTACCTGCTTCCCATTTGAATCTTTCCAATTACCTGCCTGATAAAAGTCAAAGAATTTTTTGGCGGCCTGTGTTGTGTAACCGTTTTCAGTAAAATAGTTTTCTACATCAATCAATGCAGGGGGAGAGAAAATTTTCTTTTCTCTTTTCTTTTTTTTATCATCAACATCTACATCAACATCTACATCATCATCTACATCATCATCTACATCTATTATAGTAGGGGTTTTCTTGGGGTTTCGTAGGGGTTTCGCAGGGGTTTTCTTGGGGTTTTGTAGGGGTTTTGTAGGTCTTCCACCAAGTTTCCCATATTCAGCGCCTTCACATCCGCCAGAGTACTTTTTATTATTCGTGTCAATGATTGGTCTTATTAATGTAAATATGCTACGAGCAACAGGCTTTAGATTTTCAGTTGTTATACCGTTTAGGCCATACTCCAATATGGCCGTGTACACTTCTCCCTGAATATCTCTCGGCAAATCTCTGATTGCCTCGTAAAAACTTCTATAAAAAATAAAACTATCTCTATTCATAATTAATCCTCTGTTTTTTCTCTAAGAAGAAATTCTAACTCTTTTTTCATCGCGAAGGCATCTGCATCTTCCAAAGCGAATACTGTAATCGGCTCGACATCTTGTTCCGTAATAGTAATAACGATTTTGTTATTGCTATTAATAAATATTTCCATCCTTGACCCTTCTCTGTCAATAATTGTAAGGTTTTTAAAGTTCATAATTGTTTAATTTTTAATTCATTTATGTTTAAATAATCGTTTACCGTTTCCATAAACTCATCCATTGACCGACAGACGGCATACCTGTATCCTGCGTCTATGGCCGCTTTTTCAAACTCTTTTTGGATAGGGGTCTGTTTTCCATATCCAACCTTCATTTCGATGAACAGACCATTATATCCGTTTCTGGCAGTCATAAGGAATAAGTCTGCAACTCCAGCCAATACGCCTTCTGCCTTCATGATTCCTGCCTCAATCTTTCCACGCCTCCCCCCATTTGGGATAGCGAAAAGAATGTTCTTCGGGTAGGCATACCTGCACCACTTAACACAGTTTCTTTGTAGTTGGCTTTCTTTGTGTGTCATTACATGACGTTCTTATGGTTCTAAATGAGACTTTACATGGTCAATGAACTTTCCCATCTTATGCTGATAGTATGCCTCAAATTCGCTGTACCCTTCGTTTTTCTGTTTGTAAGCAACAAACAAAACATCTCTCAATCTCTTAGATGGCGTTTTCTGTTTATCCTCATAATCAGCTTTTAGTTCGTCTATCGTTGCCAACTGCTCTGTCCTAAAAGCGTCCTTCTTAAATGCTAAATAGCCAAATGCTTGCAGGTTCTGAGCTAATGCCGTCATCTGTTCAGGGCTGAGTTCGTTGGTTTCAAATTCAAGTTTAATCGTCTTATCTTTGAGCGACCTGAACGTGGTTAATATGGCGGGTATTAATAACATAGCTAAAATGGTAAATCGTCCATAGCTTCCACTTTTGGCATCTGCTCAAATGCAGCAATCGGGTCAAATGGTGCATTCTCCTGCTTTGGGATGTGTGTCTTTCCAGAGCCTACATAGAGAGTTGCAGCTTTGTCCTTGCGCTCCTGCTCGGTCTTTGAGAGAGAGACGGTAAGGTTGTTGCCGTACTGATCGGGAGCCTTACGCTCGGATACAACGAGACTGATGTACAGGTTGCCGTCCGTACCCTTACGGATTCTGTCCTTCGGGATTTTGTTTAGTTGAATACTGATAATTTGCATGGTTATTGTTGGTTAAAAATTTTCTTATCATATATCTTATCTCGCCGTGCTTGCAAAAACTCGATAAAGCGCTCACAAATCCATGTCAATTCGTTGGATGA
>JAITFU010000016.1 GCA_031281125.1 Prevotellaceae bacterium
CATTCCACCTTATTTTAATAATATCACCTTTCATTATGATTACTTTTAATTATTTTTTTATCTTTGCAAGTTTCTATCTTTGTACAATTTTATTGTGTTTCAAATCTTGTGCAAAGATAAGACAATGTTTTAATATATGCAAATAATTTAAAGCAAATTTATGAACAATTTTAAAATAATTATATAAATGACTGTAAAAGATAGGCTTAAAAATTTTATAAAATTTAAAAATCTTAACAATTCTGTATTTTGTCGAGAGGTTGGAGTGTCTTCTGCCTTCGTTTCTTCCATGAGAGTGTCTATACAGCCAGATAAGCTCGAAAGCATTGCTTTGAAATATCCTGAACTAAACATAGATTGGCTACTCACAGGTCGTGGTGAGATGCTGCTTCCAGACCCATCCGAGCAGGAGATACCTTCTAATAATAGTACCGACCTCATGGAACTGCTGCGTGAAAAAGACCGACAAATAGACCGAATCTTGACAATCTTAGAAAAAATGCAAGAAAAATGATTGGTTCTAACTATTTTTTTTACCTTTACCATTTCTATCTTTGTGGTGTTTTGTTTTGTTTTCGTATCATGGCGCAAAGATACAAATAATAATTTGTTTTATGCAAATAATTATTGGTAATATTTGCATAAAAATTGAAAAAATTTTATAAATAACTGAAAATTAGGAAATAGAAAATTATGGAGTTAAAGGAATTTGTTAAAGAGACTCTGGTGCAGATAACCGAAGGTGTCAAAGAGGCGCAGGAGGAGTGTGGAAAAATTGGAGGGTTAATAAATCCGATGCTAAAGGTTCAAGTATGCAACGCCGAAAAGTACAGGCACGCGGATTCAGATTACCCTGCTACTCGAGTTGACTTTAAAGTTGCGCTGACCGAATCAAACACAAAGGGAGGCAAAATGGGGATAGGGGTGTTTCTTGGTAAAATATCTATAGGGAAAGAAACGAACAAGGAGGCTGAGATGCAATCAGCAACGAGTGTCGAATTTTCAATAACAGCCGTATTCCCATACATCGACAGGGAAGGTAAGCATTTCCCTCTCAGTTCTTTAAATCTTCCTTGAGATGACTGTAGCCGAACATTTGTCTAATACTTGCAAAGTCAGCGGTTGCATTGCCAAAAGCATTCTCAGGGCACTCCTGACTTGGATGGTTCAAGTGCGCAAAGTAGATGCGTATGAACAATTTTCTATAATACCATTTTTTGAAAACACGAAACATAATATAAAATTTTCGCAAATATACAAATTAAAATTTGCATGAAAGCAAAATATGAAAAACTAAATGAAGCCTACGAGTATCTTCGCTCTCTTGGGAAATTTCACAATAAAAAGAAATTTGCCGAAGAAATCGGCTTCGATTATACAAATTTATCTTCTGCCTTTAACGGAGTGGAAAAGCATTTTAATGGCGACCTTTTTAAAAAAATATACGACAGATATCCTGGTATTTTCAACCTTGAATATTTCACTAAAGACAACGACTCTTTTCCCATGCTCAAATCGGAGGAAAACAAAACCAATCATCCCGTTGCCGACAGCCTACCTCTTATACCTTTTGAATGTATTGCAGGCTACGGAGAAGACAACGACGGCATCAAACTCAATGAATGTGAACGATACAACATACCAGAATTTAAGAAGATCGGTGCCGAGTTTCTTATCCGTGTAGGTGGGAGTAGTATGTACCCAAAGTATGCCTCTGGTGATATTCTTGCTTGCCGTAAAATACACGACATCCTCTTTTTCCAATGGGGTAAAATCTATGTGATAGATAGCTCACAAGGGCAGCTTATTAAACGTGTTTGCGAACACGAAAACCCTGATATGATTTTGCTTGTCAGTGATAATAAAGAAAAATATCCGCCATTCTCTATACCAAAATCGGACATTAGAAGCCTGAGTATAGTTTTGGGGGCGGTTAGGATGGAATAATAAATGTGATTTCGCATGAACATCCCTCCTGATATAATCGGTGTACTGTTTTTTGCAGGTGTGGCAATTATTGTATATTTAGCCGTGCTTTTGAGCAGTCGTAAGAAAAAGAACAGAGTTCCCAAGATTAAATTGGACGAAAGTAATAGCACGTCTGTTAATATAGATGCCTTTATTTCTAAGTATAGAGATTTTCTTTCAAAGGATTTGCATGATAGGCTTATTAAGTTAAGATCACTATATCCTGAAGCATTTATTAGGAATGAGGTCTTTTTGGACATAAAGGCGCAATATGACAAAGAGTGCGAAATCCAAAATAACAATGTAAGAGATTTTTTTCACGAAGCACCCGCAAAGATTGAGGAATTAGTTATATCACTTGACAGAGGAGACGACCCGATTGTTTTACGAGAGATTAAGTTTCGCATTGAAGCACTTTTAGATGAATGTATTGAATTAAAACAGGCGAATCCCCACTCAATTTACAGTCTAAAAGGGTCAACGGATGCACTAAAAAAAGTCAAAGAGAGGTATAATAAACGACTCTGCTCTATAATAAAACATTCAGTAGAACAATACAAATTACAGATTTCTGAGCAAGCCACTAATCAAGATATAGACAAAGAAACTGTAAATTTGTTTGAGAAAATTAATCAAATCAGGTTGTTATTAGATCGGAAATCTATTGATTGCTTCAATTGCTTGATAGTGTTGGAAGATTATCATAATGACATAGAGGCATTATATTCAAGTTTGATGCACAAAGATATTGAATTGTCAAAAGCGTTTGCAATTATTACAAAAAATAAGACATACAAAGGTTATCTGTTGGATATTGTTGAACTTATATGCAGCGGCAAAATAGATAGCGATAGGGCTATAAGCAGAAAAGACCTAAACAACATTCTTGAAAAATATTTTGTTAATATTGCCGATATAAAGTTTGACTTATTGGATCTGCTCCTTTCGTATATTGATTTTATATCTAATTCTCATCTTTTCACCACAAAGGAATCTAATAATATTAAGTTGTTAAAAAACCTCTTCAAGATTAAAGAGGGGGATTTTTACAAATACCGGTTCAATGAGATAAAATCTTTATGCCAAAAGCACTTTGTACGTCTATCCCGCAATTGTATGGACAAGAGTGACAAACTATTCTGGAGCGAACTTCAAGATGCGTTTGGATTAAGCACTATTCAATTAGAAAAGTTTAAGGTGCCCGAAACCACTTATGAGGAGGATGCCGACGAGATAGAAGATGGGGATGCTCATATTGACTTGAATAAACGGGATAGTCTTTTTGATGAAGCTGCCCGGCTGGTGGTTCGGTACCAACAAGGATCAACATCATTAATCCAAAGAAGACTAAATCTTGGATATAACCGCGCAGCACGGATTATGGAACAATTGGAGGCAGAGGGTATAGTTGGTCCGCAGGAGGGTATCAATGCTCGACAGGTGATGATCACCAATGAAACCCTGTTAGATCGGGTGTCAATCGATTATAATAATGATATAAACTAACCAAATATGTTAACTAATTTAAACTTAAAATTTATGAAAAAATTATTTTTTTTAATCGCAACTTGCATGATGATGGGTTGCGCTGTCGCACCAACAGCTTCACTTAAAGCTGAAAAAGTTATTGAAATGCCCGGAGTTTCTAAAGATGACTTGTTTATTCGAGCTAACGAATGGGCTACTAAACAATTCCGTTTCCCCGAATCCGTCATTGAGTATAGTGATAAAGATGCCGGAACAATCATGGGGAAATATACGACGGACTATTCAATGAAGGGACACGCAACCAGAACATTGCAAACGATGATCATTGAGATAAAAGATGAAAAAGTGAGAATTACAATAGAGGATCCATGGTATAGGTATATTGCAAACCCTTCTTATAGAAAACAGGTGCTTGCCGACAGAGCGTTAACTCTTGTTAAGAAAAGATGGGATGAAACAATAATATCTTTTGAAGAAACTCTTAAAAATGCAACAACAACAAGAAAAAATGAATGGTAATTCTTGTGCTTCGTTATGACCCGCCGCATTGACCGCTTCGATGAGTACCTGACAGCCCAAAATATGTCAGATAGGGTAGCCTCTCATGTGGCTAACCTCTTTGATGGCGTTTTCACAAGAGCGCGCAAGGAAAACAAAGACCTAACCGATCGGACGATAAAAAAACTTCTCTATACCTTTACTGATATTAATCCCGATTGGCTGCTTCACGGTATAGGAAATATGGAACGTTACAAACAGCCTCCGACCACCAATTTTGAAGATGTACTTTTGAAAAAATTGGACAATATCGAGCGGCTTTTGGAACAGATTTTGAAAACGCAACTGTCTATTCCTTAATTTTTGACACAACCATATCTGTAACAGTGACGACTAAATCATCTATAGTCTTCTGTCTTCTTGTTATATACAACTCGGCCATCTTTGCCCTGCTTGGTGCGTGTCCTAATACGTAATCAATGAGATTCGTGTCATATCCCAACTCGCAAGCTATGCTTGAAAATGTGTGCCGCGCCCAATATAGAGTTACCCTCTCAATTGCCAACCGCTCGCAGATAGTGCGCAACCCTAAATTACAAGCTCTGGAAAACTCCCTAACCGAAGCATATAATTTTATAGCACTCATAAACTTTGTCAAACTGTATTTCTTTATTAGTTCAGCGGCTTTGTTGTGTATAGGGATTTTCAACTTTACCTTGTTACTCCTGTGCATTACCTTATCTCTATAATACTCGATATATCCTGCTCTCGGCTCAATAAGCACATACAGATCAATTGGCGATATTCCTGCTAATAAAAATGATAGGAAAAGCATATCTCTCCCTATCTCCTCTCTTTTTGTTTTCACTTCGCAAGTTAATATCTTTACAAACGTGTCAATCTCTATGGCTCTCTTCTCCGCCACTACTTCTTTAATCTTAAACTTCCTAAACGGGTAGTGCCTTATGTAATACTCATCCTTTGCTTCATTGTTATACTCATCCATTGCTGCAAGGAACAGGGTACGTAGTGCGCGTAAGTAACTATTGATACCAAACGACCCTACTCCTTGACGTTGCATATAAGCCTCAAATAGCTCCAACCTTCGCTTTGTTACATCATTGATATCAATACTTCCCGCTCCCTCAAACTTTCGCAACCATCCAACCGCCGCCGTATTAGCATACCATGTTCCGTTCTTCCCTTTTTCCTTTTTAAGCTCCTCGTTCCTCTTGTCGCAAAACGCAATAAAGTCTATAAACTTTCCGCCATCTGTTGCGTCTTGTCGCAAGAGATATTTCTTTATGTCATCTGCAGAATATTCTCTTACCCTTGCCCCTAAATCGGCTATACGTGAACGGTAAGTATGTAGCAATCTCTCAATTGGAGCAGAATAAAAATTCTTTTTTAACTTTTTTCCTATTATATCTTTTGCCGAACAAAATACATTAGTCTTAATGTATCTTCTCTGACTTCGATGGTCAATCTTGATTGATAAGCTGATAAGCCCGTCCGGTCTCGGATTTTGTAAATAGATAGATAATGCGGCCATAAATTTAATGGAGTTTTAATGGAGTTTTTGCGCCACAAATGTATAAAAAAGTATGCACATTTGTCACAAAAAGTTAAGGGAACCCTTTTAAGTTCCCTTACTATTCTCCTGATTTATCAGGTTTTCAACTTGTCGGGGCGATGTGACTCGAACACACGACCCCTTGCACCCCATGCAAGTGCGCTAGCCAACTGCGCCACGCCCCGAATATTTGTGGCCGCAAAGTTAGGCATGTTTTTTGAATTGCAAAATATTCATAAAAAAACGCTATCTTTGTCTGTTCAAATATGAAGTGCGATATGACCGAACATATTAAATGTCTTATTGTTGGGAGTGGTCCGGCAGGATACACGGCGGCAATCTATGCCTCCAGAGCAGGGATAGATCCCGTTGTGTATGAGGGGATTCAGCCGGGTGGACAATTGACCACCACCACCGAGATTGAGAATTTTCCGGGTTATCCAAATGGGATTTCCGGTACAGAGATGATGGAACAGTTGAAAATGCAGGCGATTCGGTTGGGCGCAGAGGTAAGGGTTGGGTTGGTTACCAAAGCCGATTTGGAGAAGCGTCCGTTTACAATTACCATAGACGACCTCACAATTGTGGAGGCCGATTCGTTGATTATTGCCACAGGTGCTACGGCCAAATACCTTGGACTTCCTTCTGAAGAGAAATATCGAGGGCAGGGCGTATCGGCGTGCGCAACGTGTGATGGGTTCTTTTATAGGGGTAAAGATGTGGCGGTGGTGGGTGGAGGCGATACCGCTTGCGAAGAGGCGCTCTACTTGGCCGGACTTTGCAACAAAGTGTATATGATTGTGCGTAGGAATGTGTTGCGGGCTTCGTTGGCCATGCAGGAGCGGGTAAAACATAACCCAAAGATTGAGGTTCTTTGGGAGTGCCAAACGCAAGAAGTGTTGGGAGATGATAGTGGCGTAACGGGGGTGCGGGTGGTATATAATAGTGAAATTGTGCAAGATATACCCATACATGGGATCTTTTTGGCCATTGGCCACCATCCCAATTCAGAACTCTTTTCTGCATGGGTAGAGACCAATCAGGATGGCTATATTGTTACCGATGGGATAAGCTCCCGAACCAATGTTCCGGGTCTCTTTGCCGCAGGAGATGTGCAAGATCCTGTTTATCGTCAAGCAATTACAGCTGCTGCATCGGGATGTAAAGCCGCCATGGATGCCGAGCGGTTTTTAAGTCAATTACATAGTACTAACAGAAACTCAGCAATATAATGAACAAACGCTTTCTCTTCCTTTTGATCCTTCCCCTTCTGTCCAATTGTGTTGGGCAGTACGAAGCGCTGCTCAACGGCCCCGATGCAGAACTAAAGTACGCCAAGGCTATGGAGTACTTCAATGCCAAAAAGTATTCCCGCTCCAAAGAGCTTTTTGACCGAATTTTATTGATTTACAGGGGGACTCCACGTGATGACTCTGTTCAGTACCATTTGGGATTAAGTCACTACTACTTTGGGGATTATATAGAGGCAGAGGCTGTTTTTGACCAATTTACACAGATATTTCCACGCAGTCCTTTTACCGAAAAAGCACGTTTTTTGAGGATCGATTGTCTTAACGACATGACTTTTCGCTGGGAGTTGGATCAAATGCCTTCTCATAAGGCAATTTCTGTGATCAATGAGTTTCTTTACGATTATCCGACATCTGAATATTCAGCCAAATGTAAAGAGATTAGAAACGATTTAAATGAGCGATTGGAGCGCAAAAGCTTTGAATCGGCAAGGCTCTACTACAAAATTGAAGATTATCGTGCTGCCGCTTTTGCCCTCAAAAATGTACTGCGCGACAACCCCGACAACAGGTATCGCGAAGACATTATGTACTATATTGTTGCATCAAACTATCAATATGCTGCCAATAGTTACGCTTTTCGTCAAAGGGAGCGTTTTTTGGTGGTGATTGATGAGTACTACAACTTTATTAGCGAATTTCCTGAGTCAAAATATTCCAATGAGTTGGCCGGAATGTTCAGGCGGGCGCAAAGGGCCACCTCCCGATCCAACGTACAGAGTCCACCTGTAGAATAAACACTGATTATTAATACACTATCTCTATAACATTTTTCTTTATGGACGCGAAAAAAACCACCGTAGTCAACAATACGACAACTAAGGATTTAACCAAACTATCGGCCCCAACGGGCAATATTTATGAATCAACCATGATAATGGCCAAACGTGCCAATCAGATTGCTGCTGAGACCAAGCAGGAGCTAAATGCCAAATTAGAAGAGTTTTCCACTTTTGCCGACACTCTGGAAGAGACCTTTGAGAACAGGGAGCAAATAGAGATTTCTCGTCATTACGAGCGCTTGCCCAAGCCTACATTGCTTGCAATCAATGAGTATGAGGAAAATAAGATATACTATCGCAAAATAGAGAATCCGCAATAACGGCAGGTCTCGTATAGAATCAGTGGTATGCTCACACGGATTACGATCGATAACTATGTGCTGATCGATACCCTTGAGATCGATTTTTCTAAAGGGCTGACGATCATAACCGGAGAAACCGGTGCGGGTAAGTCGATTCTGTTGGGCGCCCTTTCGCTGATTTTGGGACAACGGGCCGAGTCGGGTGTTGTAAAAGACCCTCTAAGGAGTTGTGTTGTAGAAGCTTCGTTTGATATATCGGACCATCAAGCCATTAAGCAACTATTGATTCAAAACGAGTTAGAGGCCCAATCGGAGCTGATTGTAAGGAGGATCGTTACCTCTGCGGGAAAGTCACGCGCCTTTGTTGGCGATACGCCGGTGGCTCTTCCCCTGTTACGGCTGTTGGGAAGTCACCTCATTGACATCCATGCGCAGCACGAGAATCTTTTGTTGCGCCAATCCGATTTTCAACTCGAATTGATTGATGCGTTTGCCGGACTTGGCGCGTTGAGGGAGTTGTACCAAACGGCATTACGATATTATCAAAGTTGTGAGACACAGTATAAAGCACAAAAAGAAGTGTTTTCCAAAGGTAGTGAAGAGCAGGAGTATATACGTTTTCAATGGGAGCAATTGACGGCAGCAAAACTGAGGGTAGGAGAGCAGCAAGAGTTGGAGGAGGAGTTGACCACCCTTTCCCATGCAAGGGAGATCAGAGAGGTCTTGTACGCCGCCAATCAACTTTTGTTGGAGCAGGAGGGGGCGGCAATCGCCACCATAAAGGAGGCAACATTGCTTTTAAATAAAATCTCCACTATATATCCCTCTGTCAAAGAAATAGCCCAAAGATTGGAGAGTGCACGGATTGAGGTAAAGGATTTATGTGCAGAAATGGAGCGCAAAGGAGCTGTAATTCAAGACAACCCCGTGCGATTGGAGCAGGTATCTCAGCGGTTAGACACCCTCTACTCCTTGCAACAGAAACATAAACGTGCCAATGTAGAGGAGTTGATCACATACAGAGAAACCTTGGCCTCCCGTTTTAGGGGTGTGGAGGATGCTTTGGAGTTGCTGGCAATCAAAGAAAAAGAGTTGTTTCAAGCACGCCAAGCCTTAGAAACGAGCGCCAATGACCTCTCTGCTGCCCGTAAAAATGCGTTGCCTTTGATGGAGCAAAAAGCAGTAGAAAGACTGCAACAACTATGTATTCCTCACGCCGTTCTACAATTACAACTCCACGATGGAAGTGGTTTTGGGACTATGGGAAAAGATTGTCCCCAATTTCTCTTTTCGGCCAACAAAGATATGGCGCCGGGAGAACTGTCGCAGATTGCTTCCGGTGGTGAACTCTCTAGGATTATGCTTTGTATGAAGTCGTTAATGGTACAGTCGATAGGCCTTCCTACCATTATTTTTGACGAAATCGACTTAGGCGTATCGGGACGTATTGCCGATAAGATGGGCGATATTTTGCATGAGATGTCGGCGCGAATGCAGGTGGTGGCCATTACCCATTTACCCCAGATTGCCTCCAAGGGCAGCTCCCACCTGATGGTATATAAGGTTCATGACCAACACGGTAGCACAACCCACCTTAAAGCGCTCTCTTCCAATGAGCGGGTGATGGAGATTGCCCGCCTGTTAAGCGGATCCAATGTTTCGGAAGCCGCCATAAATAATGCCAAACAGCTTTTAAATATCTTATAATTATGCGTTTAATCATTCAACCAAACTATGCGGCACTCTCGGAGTGGGCAGCAACGTACATTGTCAACAAAATCAGGGCATTTGCTCCTACGGCAGCGCGTCCTTTTGTATTGGGACTTCCTACAGGCTCCTCGCCATTAGGGTGTTACAATGAGATCATTCGTCAGTACAAAGAGGGAAAAGTATCGTTTAAACACGTATGTACCTTTAACATGGATGAGTATGTGGGCATTCCCAAAGAGCATCCCCAAAGTTTTTATACCTTTATGCACAAAAACTTCTTCAATCATATTGATATATCACCCCAAAATATCCATATTTTAGATGGAAACGCTCCTGATTTGGATGTTGAGTGTGCAGAATATGAGGCAATAATTCGCTCGTTGGGTAAGATTCATCTTTTTATGGGAGGAGTGGGCGTGGATGGTCACATCGCATTTAACGAACCCGGGTCGTCTCTTACCTCCAGAACCCGTGTCAAAACCCTCACCACAGAGACCAAACAAGCCAATGCCCGCTTTTTTGACAACGACTTCACAAAAGTACCTCAAACTGCCCTCACTGTGGGCGTAGGCACCATTATGGATGCGCAGGAGGTGCTGATCTTGGTAAACGGACACAACAAGGCTCGCGCCTTAGCCCAAGCAGTAGAGGGGAGTATCAACCAAATGTGGACCATCACCGCACTCCAAATGCACCCTAAGGGTATCATTGTGTGCGATGATGCGGCCACAGTGGAACTAAAGGTAGGAACGGTGAACTACTTTAAAGATATTGAGTCAATAGTTAATTAAAATCGTCCACAGATAAACCTGAATTGACCAAAATCTCAGAGATGGTAATCACTGTTTCCATGGTGGCTACCCTCTGTTTGGTGAGGTAAGGAAACATCACTCCATTCACTTCGCGGTAGTCGACGTATTCCGTAATTTGCTGAATTTCCCCGGCTTGCGGGTGATTGAGTATGGCTGTGGTTTTAACTTTAAGACCGGTCTCAACATCATAATACTCAGTCACCACCTTCTCTCCTTTCTTTACCGTAATTACGTAGGCCTCATTTCCGTTTACCTCTTCGATGCCGCCAACAGTAAGGACAAAGCCGTTTTTGATGTAGTTCATTTCGGCACAAATTGAAGCGCCGGCTTTCGTCTCTTCAAAATCATCTCCTTCGGTAAATTCTGCATTCCCCTGCATTCCGGAGACCTTGAGAGTTGTGCCGTCAAAGACATATTTTTGTAACACCATTCCCCCCATTCCCACACTTTGTAGCGAATAGTGAGGCGCTTTAAACATCTGAATCATCTCAAAATTTTGTCCCATGGTGCTCATGGTGGCAGTTAATTTATAATCCACAATCGCTTCTAACGTTTTGGCACCACCTAAGGCATTCACATAGTTGTTGAGTATCTGCTCGGCGCTAATTTCTGCCGACTTTGTTTCGGGTGCAGCTACGGGATTGGCATTAATATCATAAAACTGAACCGTTTGGTTGGCTGCAAACTGTTTCACGTTTTCTGCATACTGTTTATCACCCACCACAATAATCCATGCGTTTTTGGGTGTAAAGTATTTGCCTGAAACAGCTTGTACATCGGCAAGGGTAACAGCATCAAGGCGTGTAAGATAGTTCTTGTAATAATCTTTTGGAAGATTGAATTTATCAATATTCACTGCAAAGTTGGCAATGGTCGAAGAATTTTGAAGACTTCGCCCAAAACTTCCTGCAAGATAGGCTTTTGCAGATTTTAAATCATCAATCGAGACCGATGTGTTGGCCATCCTGTTCATTTCAAAAATAATTTGAGTGATTGAACTATCTGTGGCGGCGGCCTTTACAGAAGCCCCGGAACTTCTTCCCGAAGTGATGGCAAACGATCCCACCAGCTCGCCATCTTTTAAACTACTGTACGCTCCATAAGTATAACTGTGTGTCTCTCTCAAATTTGTAAAAAGACGACCTGACATTCCTCCGCCAAGAATCACGTTTGCCACAATAGCCTCTGTTGCATCTGATGCTCCCGGCTTAAAGTCAATTGGATAGGTGAGGCCAACAACCGATTGCACAGCTCCCTCCTTGTGAAACATTGCCACCAAGGAGTGATCAGGAGCTTTAGGCAGGGTGTAGGTTGCCACCGGAACCTCTCTCTTTTCCCACGCCCCAAAATACTTTTGCGATGCCTCTTTTGCCTCTGCCGGCGTGATGTCTCCCACTACCACCAAGCGCGTTACATTGGGAGCAAAGTAGGTGCCGTAGAACGTTTCCAAATCGGCAACAGTAACGTTATCGGCTGTTACTTGGGTAACCAACTCTCCATCCGGAAACCCTTTGCCATACCTCAAAGCAGAGGTAAGTCGCTCAGAAATCGAAGCGGGATCATCCTGAATATACTGAAGCCCACTCTTCAATTGTTTTCGATTGAGTTCCAATTCATCCTCTGTAAAAGAAGGGTTCAGAATCATATCGGCCAAAAGCTCTAACATTCTTGATTCATATTTCTTTAAGCCAGAACCGCTCCCTCCGCGAGAAGAGAGATTGATTTTTGCCCCGATCATGTCGATCTCTTTGTTTAATTGCTCTTTTACAAGTGTTTGGGTAGCCGTACCCACCACACCATCAAACAACTCCTGCAAACCTGCTTTTTCCCCTTCCAAGGCGGGTTTAATATCCAAGCGCAGCGAGTAATAGACTATGGGCGCACGATGATCTTCTACCACAAACACTTTAAGTCCGTTGTCTAAGGTAAAGGTGTCGGCGTCTTTAATATTGATCTCTTTTGCAGGAGCAGCAGAGGGACGAATGCTTCGGTCAACCGTTTGCGCGCTTAACAAAGCTACACAAAACAGGAAGGTGAGGATACAAAATATTTTTTTCATATTAAATGTCTTTAATGATTATTTCTGAGATTCTGGCAAGTAGTGGAGTACTACACGATTATCTTTTCTGAGATACTTTATGGCAACGTTCTGAATATCTTCACGAGTGATGTCGCTATAGTTATCCAATTGTCTGTTTATTCTATCGGCATCTCCAAAGAAGGTGTAGCCATCGGCAAGTTCTTCGGCAATGTTGGCCAATGAGGTCAAACCGCTGGCGATCTCATACTCTTTGGCGGCTTTTACCATCTGAAACTCCTCTTGGGAAACCAATTCGGAACAAAGTCGTTCCATCTCTAAATCAATGGCCTCTTCAATCTCATCGGGCGTTTTTCCCACATTGGCAATTGCCATCACAAAAATGGGGCCGGGGTGTTCAAAATCGATGTTAAAGGCTTGAGCCACCATAGCAGTTCCTGTATCTACAAGATTGGTTTTGAGGCGGGCGCTCTTTCCTGAGGAGAGTAGTGAGCAGATTAGATCCATGACGTACGCATCTTTTGTGCCCATTGCGGGGCCGGCATATCCCATAAAGACACCGGGAAGCTGAATTTGATCATACACAATGTCGCGGATCTCTTCTGTTAAAGGTGGCTCCACAATTTGGGGACGATTGATGGGTTTCGATCCCATTGGAATATCACTAAAATACTTATGAATCAATTCCTTTGTATTATCTTCTTCAAAATCTCCGGCGACCACCAACACACAGTTATTGGGAACATAGTACGTTTTGTAAAAATTTAAGACATCGTCAAAACTCGAATTCCGAATATGATCGGGAGAACCAATCACGTGCCAGCGATAGGGGTGAACGGTAAAGAGTCGCGAGAGAACCTCTTCTAAAAAGGAGCCGTAAGGATTGTTGTCAATCACTTGCTTACGCTCTTCGATCACCACGCCTTTTTGTGTAGCCACACCAATGGAATCAACCTTTCCGTGGAGCATACGCTCTGACTCCATCCATAAAGCATATTCCAATTGATTGGCAGGCATAAATTCAAAGTAGTAGGTGCGGTCAAAGGAGGTGTTGGCATTAAGCTCTCCGCCTTTAGACTGTACGAGTTTAAAATATTCGCCGCGATCGATGTATTCCGATCCTTCAAACATCAGATGTTCAAAAAGATGCGCAAATCCTGTGCGTTCAGGATCTTCGTTTTTTGAACCTACGTGGTACATCAGCGATACAATCACATTGGGCGTGTTGTGATCCTGATGCAGAATCACGTGCAATCCATTGGGCAAATCGTATTGGGTAAATTTGATTTTGCCGTCCTGTCCCATTGAGCTTGAGAAAGCCAAAAGAACAAGAATAAAGAGGGTTACTGTTTTTTTCATCATATATTTTTATTGATTATTTTACATATTAGTCGTTGCAGGAGCATAAATATCACAAGTTACGATAATAATTAAAGGTAAATAAAGGGACAAAAGTAAAAAAAATATCTATATTTGCGCACATTAGAAATCATTTTTTTATCCCGTGAAGACTCCTCTTGAACTTTTACGTGCCTATCTGCATCAAAATCATCTTTTTGCATATATTGTACCCTCAAATGATCCTTATTTTGGCGAATATATTCCTGATCGATATGCCAACCGAGCGTGGCTAAGCGGGTTTAGCGGCTCTGCCGGTACGTTGGCGGTAACGCTTGACGAGGCGGCGCTTTGGACAGATTCTAGGTACTTTATTCAGGCAGAACAGGAGATGGTTGGGCGGGGAATTGAGTTGAAAAAACTAAAATTGACAGGTACAGAGACAATTGAAGAGTGGCTTTTGGCACACTGTCCCGAATCGAGTAGGGTGGGTATTGATGGAGCACTCTTTTCTCTTCCCCAATTTGAGCGGATAAAGAGGGAGTTGTTTCCCCTCTCTTTAGTGGTGGATAACGATCCCTTTGATCACTTGTGGGCGGATCGTCCGAAATTGCCCTGCAATCCGGCCTTTTTGTTGGATGATACCATTACGGGGGCCTCTGTACAGCAGAAGCACCAAGCTATTGTAACGGCGCTAAAGCCCTGTGCCCAAGACTTTATCCTTCCGGTAATCGCTTTAGACGAGGTGGCTTGGCTGCTCAACATGCGTGGGGCCGATATACCGTTTAATCCTCTTGCGATTGCTTGTGCGGCGGTCACCCAAAGTGCCATTCACCTCTTTATACAATCAGAAAAATTGGGTACAGAGAGTGTAAAAACGCTTGAAAAACAGGGTGTAACAATTCATCCTTTCGATAATTTTGTCCCATTTTTGGCCTCTTATCCCAAGCAGGCAGCCCGTGTGGTGTGTCCGGAGTCGTGGTCTGTGGCGCATCATGCAGAAACAATTGAAAAACAGGAAATAACAATAACTTCGGACCCAAAACGCGGGGGTACGATCACCCATTTAAAATCACAAAAAAACGAAACAGAGCTGAACGGTTTTAGACTCGCCCTCAGAAAAGAGGGGGTAGCGTGGGTACGCTTGTGGCGCTTTTTGGAAGAGCACCTCCCGCTTGGCAATCTATCGGAACAGATATTGGCACGTAAGTTTAAAGAGTTTAGATCGTTAGACACTGACTATTGTAGCGAAAGTTTCTCTCCGATTATTGGTTTTGCCGGCAACGGAGCGTTGCCTCACTACGCCATGAACCCCAACCAAGAGACCAAAATTGAGGCCCGCGGATTTCTACTTATCGACACAGGAGGCCACTACCTTTGCGGCACCACAGACACCACCCGCACCATTGCCTTGGGCCCTGTTACGCCCCAACAAAAACGAGACTACACGGCAGTGCTCAAAGGTATGATTCAACTCTCCATGGCCAAGTTCCCCTCCGGAACACGCGGCGCCCAACTTGACATCTTAGCCAGAGGACCCATCTGGGCAGCGGGTCGGAGCTACCTGCACGGCACAGGACATGGAATCGGCCACTTCCTAAACGTACATGAAGGTCCCCAGAGCATTCGTATGGAGGAAAATCCCACCCCCCTTGTTCCCGGTATGGTACTTTCCAACGAACCGGCCATCTATGTACCTGATCAATACGGCATACGTACCGAGAACATGATATTGTGCAAGGAGACCGAGACAAACGACTACGGAACATTTTACGCATTTGAGACCCTCACGCGCTGTCCCATCCACACCGTTGCCATTGATAAAGAGCAATTAGGCAAAGAAGCCACCAAATGGCTCAACGACTACCATGCCACCACACTTGCCCAACTCTCCACCATGTTACAACCCCAAGAAATAGAGTGGCTTGCCCAAAAAACCAAACCCATTTAGCGCACAATCTCAATCAGATAATTGGACAAATAGTGTAACTTAATTATTATGTAATGATTATTTTATTATATTTGCGCGACTTATTAATTTACGAAGCCATGCTTTACACCCGCCCACAGAAAACATTAGTAACCAAAATAATTTAACAAAATGAAGAAACTTTTTCTATTTTTTTCCTTTTCGGCCCTGCTCTTATGGGGATGCACTCCGGCCGACTGCGTGACAGACACCATCAAATTGGTCTCTCAAACAGACGAGTCGCTCGTTTTTGATCCTGAAGGAGAGACAATAACAGTGCCCTTTACAAGCCTTTTGGCATGGAAAGTGATTAGCCACCCCAACTGGGTTAGCGTTGATCCCATGTTTGGCCCCGGAGGCGTAGGTGTTGCAAATGTGGATATTATAGCAGAGGAGAACAACACAGGCGTTTTTCGTTACGACTATGTTGTAATTGTGGATTCAAACGGAAATAAGTTGAATATATATGTATGCCAGAACGCTCCTGTTCCGATAGGAGCCACGCTCACAGTGGCGCCTGACGAACTCTTTTTTGCCCACAACGAGACGACAGGCACAGATAACGTAACCATTACCACCAATCAAGCGACATGGACAATAACGTCTGAGATTCCATGGCTCACCGTATCGGCCACCACGGGAGGAACGGGAAGTACCACCATCAGCGTCCATCCATCGTCACCCAACACCGGAACCACCCCCCGTGCCGCCATGATAACGGTAACTGCCGGCGCATTGACCGAGACCTTTACCGTTACGCAGTTGATTGATTTATCAACCATCCCCGGCGGCGGTACAAGTCCTACCAACGGAGGAAACTACGTAGGCGCTTTTTGGAAGGCAAACGAAACAGGCGAGCGTATCATCCGCAACTACAATATTGCCGCTGCCGACGCCGGCAATTGGACGGCAGCGGTTGTTTGGTATGACGATAGATGGAACCTCTCAGGGGGAGACGGAATAGTGCTTAGTGGTACCACGCTGACAGAGTTAACCGATCGCGGTATTTACAGCGCCACACCGGGAGACGCGGAAGCCAATCCTGTAACAGGTAGTGCAACAATCGTTAGTGGCACAGTTGCCACCGGTGGTGAAATTATTTTCCGTATCGGATTAACAAAGAAGTTCTCCGATACCGGCAAGTTTAAAGCAGACGATCCAACCAACTCCGCCAATGATGCCAACTATACAAGCACTTGGCCGGCTCGTTATGCAGTGGTGCTGCTCAGTTACAACAACAACACCAAAACGCAAAAGATCTTTATTCGTCAGGGTGAGGGGGCTGATTATTTGATGCATTATAACGATGCTATCAATTCCGGCGGAATGAATAATGCGGCTACTTCCGGATCGCTCAGTGCAAGCAGCGCCCGTCCTGCTGCCGTACGATTTTCGCCTTATAATTTGACGGCAGAGACTTTGAATTCTCAGGTGGGTTTCAATGGCGCAGGTCCCAATCCGGGCATACCTGCTGCTTATCCCACTCAGGCAGGCGCATTCTTCTCGTGGGCGAGTACTGTTCATATCCGTTATGCATGGGATCCGATTTCACCTAACTTTACGGGTACTTGGAATACTTCTTATGCCAATTCTTATTGGACAGATGCAAGTAATCTTGCGGGTACTCATGAGACTTGCCCTTCGGGTTATCGTCGTCCGACGGATGGAGTTACTAATTCTGCTATCTTAGAAGCAGATGCTTCAGCTGTTAATTCCGAGTTTCGTCAGTCTTTATGGTTGAACCCTCCGACATCAAGATTAAGCAATATCGATAATGTCATTCGGGGTTTTTACGCTGACGGCTTCTTTGACCGTCGTGCGGTTGTTTCGTCGCCCACCGGCGCCACTAATTCTGCAGTATCTACCGGTAACAATAATGTTGCTTACGTTGGACACTTGTTTTACAATCCGGTATCGGAAAGCAGCAGTTACTCATCTTCCCTATTCTTTCCCGGTGCGGGCATACGTAGTGTGGACGCTAACGCTACGCTCACAAATGCGGGCAACCTCGCTATCTACTTGTCGAGTTCGAGCAGCAACTTGGGTATTTCGTGGTCCTTGGGCCTCTCTAACGGCGTGTACGCTGAGACCCCAAGTAAGACTCGCGGGCTTTCGGTACGGTGTGTACGTTAAGAATTAGGTCCGAATAATTTTCTTTTTACTTTTTACATCCCCGTTTTTGTGATGTTTGTGGATGTAAACGTATAAATGATTACCTTTGTCCTTTGATAACAACAAACAAATGACTGTACGAGGTATAGATAGAGAAATAAGCAATAAAGTCAATTTTATGACTTTTATTATTACAAAGTTTGCCCGTGCATATAAAATGAACAGTCAGCAAGCCTATTTATATCTCAAAAAGTACGGCGGATTGGCTTTTCTAAATGAGTTTTGGTGGACATTGCACGTAGATAACCCGTTTTGGGCAATTAGTGATTTATACGAGATTTGTCATCAAAATGGAGGTCGAAAATGAAAGTTTATCACGGGAGTTATATGGAAATTGACGTTATTGACCTTTCGTTTTGCGACGTGGGTAAAGATTTTGGGCAAGGATTTTATGTAACAAAATTACTTAAACAAGCAGAGTTTTGGGCTCAAAAGAAAGGAAAATTCTACGGAACCTCTGGTTTTGTAACCGAGTATGACTTTGATGAATTTTTCCTAAGAAACAGCAAGAGAATAAAGGCCCTTCGGTTTGAGGATTACAACCAAGAATGGCTCGAATTTGTTGTGTTCAACAGAAAAAACAAGTCGGAACAACAGGCTCACGATTATGATATTGTTGAAGGTCCTGTTGCCGACGATAAGATTGCCACAGAAATAGATAAATATATTGATGGACTTATTACCAAAGAGCAATTTTTAAGCGACTTAACGTTTTACCCATCTCATCAAATCTGTTGCTGTACTATGCAATCTTTGCAAGCATTATCACAACCCAAAGGGAAAATTGACATTGCTATCTATGATATTGGCGATAAGGTAGTGCAATCTCTGATGACAGATTGGGGTTTAGACGAAATGGAAGCAACCGACAGGTATTATACTTCAAGTACATACACCCAACTTGCCGATGAAAGCACTCAATTTTATCTAAAATCTTGGCAAGAAATATACAGACTAATCAAACAAGAGTTAGAATCTGTTTATCAGGTTATGGAGCAAGGAAAAGAATGACTTTCTTTTTACAATGGTGTGTTCAAAAAATAATCTGATGTTACCCCAAGAAATAGAGTGGCTTGCCCAAAAAACTTTGCCCATTTAGCGCACAATCTCGACAATTGGACTCGTTTTCCAAAAAAAATGTTATTTTTGCACCTTGATACATTTTTGGAAGTAGAAATATATGAGCAAAAAATCAGCATATTGGATTGAAATTTCCGAAATGGACAAAAGAGAAAATATTATTGGCAAAGTAAAGCGATACAAACAATTGGTGGCGGAACAGTTTCCCCTTCCCATTGACCAGTTTTGGCTTTTTGGTTCCTATGCAAAAAATACCGCGCATAAAGATAGCGATATTGATGTAGCTCTTGTGGTTAATCAGTTGGATAAAGATTATAGTGTATTAAATACTGAGCCTATCTTATGGCGACTTAAACGGGAAATTGATTTCAGAATTGAGCCTCATGTAATTGCTCGTGATAACGATTATGCAGGTATGCTAAATGAAATACAACAAACTGGAGTATTAATTATTTAGCGCACAATCTCAATCAAATAGTTAGGCAAATAGTGAATAATGCGCGTTTGGCTATTGACAAAACCACCGTCCGGGCCCACTTTATCAAACCTAAAGACCGACTGGAGCGGATCGGCAGGAATTAGGCCCTGCTCAATGCAATACTCAAAACGTGGTCCGCGGGTGTATAGCGTGCGTAAAAAGTAGCTCCCCACGTCAAACCCTTGGTAGGCATATTCAGAAGGCTCGGTACGGCAGAGCGCACGGTATCGGGAGAGAAAACGCTTAACATCTGTATTTTGATAATCAACATAATTGTTTACCGATAGGTACAGATTCATGCTGTGGTAGTAGTTAAGATCAACGTTTTCAAAGGAGCGCCACCGCGCATTTCCGTAGAGCGTGACGGGGCAGTTGCGCCGCGTCTGTACAATGTATAGGCTCCTAAGCAGGTCAGAAACAAACGCTTCACTTGTTGACGCAACCACCACGTGGTTTGTTTGGTTTTGTGAAAGGGTTAGCGCCAATTGACCGGTAATATCCCTGCCTTTTTCCACCTTATGAATAAATTCTTTGAAGAGAACGCGGTTTTCGATTAAAATCTCTTTGGTCATCACCACCAACTCTTCATCCGTTTCCGAATTTTCGTAAAAGAGCCACACCGTTCCGGAGTTCTTGGGCAAAATTTTAATCAAGTTGGATTGCTGGTGGTAGGGTGAAGCGTTGACTTGAAAAAAGTTGGAATTGAGATTGGCTACAAAGTCAGTCTGCCGGTCCAAAGGAGAGACGATTTTGATATTTTGCCCTTGTGTATAGTTTGCCACCGCCACTACATCCTGCGCATAGACAGGGCCAACCACCATTTCTACATCTTGGAGTGCGCCACTCTGCACCAAGGCAGGTAAATCCGAAAAACGCTCCGAATCGAAAACAGATAGGTGAACGCTCATTCCCTCCTCTTTAAGATCGGTGGCGGCCAAGAGAAATCCCATATAAAAATCTATAAATTGGCTATTGGGAGGTGTTTGGTCCAAGTTAAATGGAAGAACAAGGGATACACGATGTGTTTGAAGAGAAGGTTGATAATCAAGACAACTGTATTTATATGGATCGGTATTTCCTTTAGGATCAACAATTTGGGTTCTATCGGTTTGGGAGACAACCTCCTTTTCTTCCAAAGGAACGGGAATCAGCAAAACAACTCCTCTCCTAATTTGACTTGCAGTTATTCCGTTATATTCGAGCACTGTATTGGGGTCTGCCTTATATTTTCTCGAAATGGTATAGATGTTTTCCATCCATCGCACTCGGTGTTCAACGATTTGATATTCCTTAGTTTGCGCCCATATCGAGAACGAAAAGCAGAGGGTAAAAAGGGCCAAAAGAGAGAACTTACGCATATTGTATCATTTCAAATTCAAATAAGTCGTGCAATCATATTAGAAGCATTGTGTTCAATGCGCTCCAACAACGGTTCTTGATCAGAAGCCTTAACAAAAGGCAAACCTGTAATATGCTCATAGAGTTCAATATACCTATCTGAAATTGTTTGGACAATTTGAGTGGTCATTTCCGGGATAATTTGTCCGGGCTGACCGTTAAAACCGTTGTCCATAAGCCATTCGCGCACAAACTCTTTGGAAAGCTGGCGTTGAGGTTTGCCGGAGTCGAGACGTTCCTGATACCCTTCCTGATAAAAATATCGGGACGAATCGGGGGTGTGGATCTCGTCAATCAAATAGATTTGGCCATCCTTTTTCCCAAATTCATACTTGGTATCGACCAAAATCAGACCCCGTTTGGTTGCCACCTCCGTACCGCGTTGGAAGAGCGCCAAGGCATATTGCTCCAAAAGTTGATAATCCTCTTGGGACACCAATCCCGATTGAATGATCTCCTCTTTGGATATGTCCTGATCGTGCGCTCCCAACTCTGCTTTGGTAGTGGGGGTGATGATAGGTGTTTCAAAAGCCTGATTTTCTACCATTCCATCAGGGATGGGTACAGAGCAGATGAAGCGTGCGCCTGCTTTGTAACTTCTCCATGCGCTGCCGCAGAGGTATCCGCGTACAATCATCTCCACAGGAAAGGGGGTGCAGTGGTGACCCACCGTCACAACAGGGTCGGGAGAGACGATTTTCCAGTTGGGCACAATATCAGAGGTGATATCTAAAAAATGTGAGGCTATCTGATTGAGAACTTGTCCTTTATATGGAATGCCTTTGGGAAGCACCACATCAAATGCCGATATACGATCGGTGACAACCATCACAACAAACTGATCCGAAATAAAATACACA
>JAITFU010000032.1 GCA_031281125.1 Prevotellaceae bacterium
AAAGAAAAAAACGAGGAAATCAAAGAAAAGAACGAGGAAATCAAAGAAAAGAACGAGGAAATCAAAGAAAAGAACGAGGAAATCAAAGAAAAGAACGAGAAAATCAAAGAAAACAAGAAGACAATCGAAGAAAAAGAGAAGACCATCGAAGAGAAAGACAAAACAATCGAAGAAAACAAAAAATCCATCCAAGAAAAAGATATTGAACTTGAGAGGTTGAAAAACGAGCTACTGAAATTCGAGCTACAGAGGCTGCCATAATGGTAAAAACTTGCATTTGCTAAATGGTACGGAATTTGCATATCGCAACATAATGCAACGACTCCTTTATATCGCGTTGTTGTGTGCTGCATCTAAGGTTTGCGCAGCGCAGGGTATAGTTATGCCATATACCCTTGGGCCCGATAACGACACCATATTTATCTCGCATCTATCTCCTGCTTACGCATTTAACCGTCCTCCCAAGAACATAAAAGACAAATATTGGGGGGACTATTACCGAATTGTCTATAACTTTAATAAAGCCTATCCGTTTGCCTTAGTGGCAGCAGGAAAGGTGATTGAGATTGACAGTACGCTGGCTTCAAAAAAACGTACCACCCGCGAGAGAGACAAAATGTTAAAAGAGCTTGAAAAACAACTATTTAAAGAATTTGAAAAACCGTTACGCAACCTTACGTTTAGCCAGGGACGAATGTTGCTCAAGTTAATCGACCGCGAAGTGGGGCAAAACTCCTACTACATTATTAAAGACTATCGGGGCATGATAACGGCCGGCTTTTGGCAAGGAATCGCCAAACTTTTTGGTGCCGACCTCAAAAAACCCTACGATAAGTATGGGGACGATAAAGTATTGGAGGAGTTGGTAGCGATGTATAAAGATGGCTCATTTCCCTTTTTGTACGCATCCCTGTTTGGGAAATAGCATAATAAGTCTCCGAATCAAAAAGCAAATTTGTGGCTTTTTTGCAAATCATTACAAAGAACTGGGGCGTATCTTGAAGACAAATGACATCAACCTAAGTGTAGATAAGGTTTTGAATATTGGAAATAATTGTGAAATTTTGAACATACGTTTTGTTATATAGAACTTTTCTCATACCTTTGCCAAAAATATACCAATGCGAATCATAAGTTATAAGGCGATTGCTCAATACACATCCATACATGCCGATGCTCAACTAGCATTAGACGAGTGGTATATCAAAGCTGAGCAAAGTAGGTGGAGTTGCTTTGCAGAGATAAGGCAAACATTTGGAAGTGTGGATAGCATTGGCAACAACCGTTTTGTATTTAACATTCGTGGAAATAGATACAGAGTTATTGCAATTATCATTTTTGCATCTCAAAAGATGTACCTCAGGTTTATAGGGACACATACAGAGTACAATAAAATTAAAGATTATACAACAATCTAAAACAATACGACCATGTTAACCAAGCAACAATACAAGGCCGCCTGTGAGCGGATTGAAGAACTGCTGCAAACGGTAGGTAACGAAACGCCAACTACCGACCGCAATTTCATAGAGTTAGATTTTCTTTCCGACTTTGTGGCAGAGTATGAAAAACACCATTTCCCCATCGGCAAATTGACGCTACCGGATGTACTTAAAACCCGGATGATTGAACAAAACTTATCACAAAAAAGGTTGGCAGCATTGCTTGGTATTAGTGCATCTCGTGTTAGCGAATATCTTAGGGGTAAATCAGATCCCACCTTGCGCATTGCCCGCCGTATGCACGAGAGATTGGATATTGATGCCAATATCTTGCTTTGTACGGCGTGAGGAGCTATTGCTAATCGTTATTTGGTTTACTCTTTGATAAATCTATTTTGTCCACCTTAACAAAGCTCCCATGATATACTTTCATCACCTCATTCCTCCGTTTTTATAACATATTTGGTAAATATTGTGAATAGCCCAAATGTCGTTATCTGTATGCAAAGCCCACCAGTGTTTATTGATATAATCCCAACCACCATACTTTTTTAGATACTTAAAGGCATCAGAAACAGGCATTTTATATGCTTCTGCAAATGCGGGAACAATAAAACTGATAAAACTTATTTTGTCGCTTGTTGCTTTATCGATTGCTTTTTTTTCCATCTGATTGTTTTTAAACACCAACATATAAAGTTATGTGGGGCAAAGGTAGGAAAAAAATATTACTTCTCACACGTAATAAATATTGTGTTTTTATATAGGTGCTAATATGGTCAAAAAAAGTTGCATGAACGTTAAAAACAACGTAGAAAAAATGCTTGACAGAGAAGTATTGACTTGAATAAAACTCGAATATTGAGTTTATGTAGTTAAAATAATTATCTTTGCAAAAATATACCTTAACTCTTGCATGAAATGTCGTATATATTTAGACAATTGCTATTTCAATCGTCCTTATGACGATCAATCGCAATCGCGTGTACGTCTTGAAACACAAGCTAAGCTTCACATTCAAAAAATGGTCTTTGAGCGCGAAGTTGAACTTGCATGGTCATACGTTCTGAAGTTTGAAAACAGCCGTAATCCGTTTGCGTCAAAAAAACATGCTATTGCCCGATGGGAATTTTTTAATCAAATAGAAATATGACAAACAGCGTTGCATTGCTGGATAAAGGAATGAAGTGCCTTGCCAACGAATTAGGGTTAGTGCAAGCCGAACAATTTGTATATTTGCTTTTAAGCGAGCCTTTCAATTATACTGAATGGCGAAGAGACAACCTTTTCACGGATATGAGCGTAGCTGAAATCAGTCAAGCTGCAGATAAATACTGTAAGGAAAATCCATGAGGTTTTTCGTCTTTCCGGGCTGGCAATAATATGGGAGTTTAGCGATAATGTCAAGAAGCCATCCGCTCCATCACCGATCGAACCACCCACAAGTACTCTTTCTTAGCCTGATGACTTTCATGGTCGATAACGTGTATCTTAATGCCTGTCGGCAGTTCGATCATGATCCCATTCATCTCCCCCGATTTGGGTATATCTGCGGAACGTGATGGGGAAACAGGGAAGCGTAATGGAATAAAATCTTCACGGACATCGCTCATCGAATCGGAGCCTGTGAAGAATTTTGTGTAAACGGGTATTTTGCGTTGTGAGGATTCATGTTAATTTTGGTCAAATTTAATCATAAATTGGTTAAGTATCGCTCCCCAGTTTCGGATTGGCATCGT
>JAITFU010000035.1 GCA_031281125.1 Prevotellaceae bacterium
TGTAGGTTCGCGCCCTTTTTTTATTTTCGCGACTATATTAACACGAATAAGGTATTAACAATGGACAAATTGATAATTTTTTCTATAACTCAATTATTTCATAATACGGAATATTAAAATAAGGAGGACATAAAAATGTGGAAAACCGAATTTTCTATGGAATGTAAGGCGTCAGAAGCCAAAATCTGGCAAGTATTAACTGATGTTAAAAATTGAAAAGAATGGATTGGCGGTATAGAGTACTCAACTATTCATGGAAGTTTTGAAAATGGCACGTTGATATCAGTAAAAAACATCAAAGCGCCAAAAGCAACGAATACATTGAAAGATGTTATTGTAAATAAATCGTTTATCTTGCAATCAAAACTGCCTTTGTGCACAATGGAGTGCACACATGAAATTTTTAAAGAGAACGATGTGTTAAAAATAAGGCTTGGCATCAATATGTATGGAGCATTCTCATTCATTTTTAGCACTATTTTTGGAAAAAAAATGACAAAAAGTTTACCCATTGCGACAAAGAAGTTGGTTGAACTGGCAGAAAAATGAGAAATCGATTTGATAAAAATAAGAGATGACGAACAAGAAGCATCAAGAAAAAGAGTCAATCCTCACACAAGTCCGGCAAGCGATTATCGACAGCATTGACGAGCAATCATTTATCGCACCTGATCGTTTTTTTAAAGAAGGTGAAGCGCCTAAGGTTTACGGATTAAATATGGTTGTGGTAAGCAAAATTGCCAAAAGTGCTTTTGAGCAGATAAAAGCGGTTCCAAAACATATCATCTTTGAATTATGCGAAGAACTATGGAAATCGGGGTATTTGGAAGAAGCCATTATTGCCTGCAAATGGTCGGAATCGCTGCACAAACAATTTGAACCTGCCGACTTTGCCGTTTTTGAGCGTTGGTTGAGCAAGTATGTAACCAACTGGGCGGATTGCGATACTTTTTGTAACCACACTGTTGGTTTTTTCCTGATGAAGTATCCCGACCATATTGCCAAACTAAAAGCGTGGACAAAATCACCAAACCGTTGGGTACGACGGGGTTCTGCCGTCTCCCTGATTATTCCGGCACGCAAAGGGATGTTTTTAGATGATATCCTTGAGATTGCCGACATCTTACTGTTAGACAAAGACGACTTGGTTCAAAAAGGATACGGATGGATGTTAAAAGCCGCCAGTATGAGTGAAACATTTTTGAAAGCAGACGACTACACTAAACAGAAACATTTGGATGCCGTATTCAATTTCGTGATCAAAAACAGATCGGTCATGCCCCGAACCGCTTTGCGTTACGCCATTGAAAAGATGCCTGTCGATCTGAAGGCCGAAGCAATGAAAAAATGAAAACAGGAAAAAGTATTACTTTTGTAACTTGGTGGTACAACCTCAATTCAAAATAATCTGGTAATTTTGTAGCCAAAATAGAAAAGACAATGAACACCGTTGAAACTATTCAAAAAAGACATTCTGTTCGCACCTACACAGGCGAACCATTAAGTAATGAGCACATTACTCAAATAAATCAATTCATCAGTCAACTGCAGGCACCCTTTGGCATAAAGGCACGCATCGTGTTGATTCGTAAATACGCCAATGAAACGCCCATAAAGTTAGGAACTTATGGATGGATACAAGGTGCATGCGATTTTATGGCGCTGATTTATGAAGAGGCCCCCTTTGCCCAAGAGGCAGCTGCCTTTATGTTTGAGCAAGCTGTTTTGTTCTGCACAAACTTGGGGTTAGGAACCTGTTGGCTTGCAGGCTTTAGCCGCAGCAGCTTCAAGAGACAGATCACCCTGGGCCCCAATGAAAAATTAAGAATCGTCTCTCCTGTTGGTTACGCAAGCGATAGAAAAAGTTTTATCGAAAAGTATGTTGTGCGGGCAGATAAAAACCGCTCCTCGCGCAAACCTTTTGAAACGCTTTTCTTTGACAAGAAGTTTGATACGTCACTCACAGAAGTCAATGCCGGACATTTCTCAACGCCTCTCCAAATGGTACGTTTAGCGCCCTCTGCCAACAACAAGCAGGAATGGCGTGTGTTGCTCCAAGAGGAAACGTTGCACTTTTATAAAAAACCATATCCCCTGTTCGACTCCATTGATATGGGAATCGCCCTTTGCCACTTTGAGCTAACCTGTAAAGAACTTGGTATTGAGGGCAAGTTTGAAGTTTTGAAGGATTTTCCAAATAACGACAAATTTAAATACGTGGTATCATGGACACAAGCTTGAATGTAGAAGATGAGTACCGACTTCATACCCCAAACCGACACCATTATCCGGCAAATCGGAACAAAGCGGAGTAGCGTAATCCCCTTGCTTCAGGCGCTGCAAAATAAATTTGGCTACTTGCCAAGTCAAGCCATTGAGCGGGTGTGTGAAAAGACCGAAATAGATCGCGCCCAACTGATTAGCGTTTCCACTTTTTACTCCCAATTTAGGCATATCCCTTATGGAAAACATTTGATTAAGGTGTGCATAGGAACGGCCTGCTACATAAAGGGTGCGGGCAATGTGTATGACTCTTTTTGCCGCGAACTCAAGATAGAGGACAACCGAATCACCACTCCCGACATGCTTTTCTCCATCGAAAAAATCGCCTGCTTGGGCTGCTGCACCTTGGCGCCGGTGGTGCAAATCGACGATAAGATTTATGGGCACGTACTCCCCGGAAAGGTGCGCGAGGTGATTCACGATTTTCTTTCCGGGCAGGAGCTATCGGAAAAAGAGGAGTCAAAACAAGAGGTACGCCAAGCTGTTGGTCAAGTGCGACTTGGTATGGGTTCTTGCTGTCAGGCAAGCGGTTCTTCCTCCATTTTTGAGGAGTTAAAAACCGCCTCTCGTCAATTGGGAGTTGAGGTCAAAATCAAAACGGTAGGCTGCGTGGGCGTCTGTAATCAAGTACCTCTGATTGATGTGGTTCAACCCGATGGCGCGGTCATGCGCTACCCAAACGTAAAGGCATCCGAAATAAAAGAGATTCTGCATCATCATTTTAAGGCCGCCGGTACCATAAAACGCATCAAAAACAGTCTGTTGGGATACATCGACACCTATCATACCGATACCACCTGGGATAATGTGGTTTGGAAATCTGAAAACGAAAGAACAGACATCATCAACAGTTTTCTTTCTAATCAACAACACATCTCTACTTTGGGATACGGGGTTATATCACCTTTACACATAGACGAATATATAACCAATGGTGGCTTTGAAGCATTCAAAAAAGCGCTCACCTCTCTCTCTCCGCATCAAGTCATCGAATCGGTCTTACTGAGCGGCCTGCGTGGACGAGGCGGCGGTGGTTTCCCAACCGGACAAAAATGGGAAATCATCTCTAAATCAGAGAACCCCATTAAATATTTAATTTGCAACGGCGACGAGGGCGACCCGGGAGCATTTATGGACAGGATGCTCTTAGAGTCTTATCCCTTTAGGGTGATCGAAGGGGTGTTGATTGCTGCCTACGCAGTAAGAGCATCCAACGCCATCTTTTACATTCGTGCCGAATATCCGTTGGCCGTATCGCGCATTCGTACCGCTATTGAAATGTGCAAAGAGCACAAACTCCTTGGTACAAATATTTTAGACAGCAGTTTTTCTTTCCATATCGACATTTTCGAGGGCGCAGGCGCCTTTGTCTGCGGCGAAGAGACCGCCCTAATCGCCTCTATGGAAGGAAGTCGCGGTTTTCCCAAGCAACGCCCCCCCTACCCTGTTCAAAAAGGGCTGAACGGTTTTCCCACCTTGGTAAACAACGTGGAGACCTTTAGTCAGATTCCCTTTATCTTAAAAAACGGTCCAGAAATATACAACGCTATGGGGACCTCCGGCAGCAAAGGAACAAAAGTGTTTGCCCTTGCCGGAAAAGTGAAGTATGGAGGTCTGATTGAAGTGCCTATGGGCATGACGATTAATCAAATTGTGGAACAAATTGGAGGCGGGGTTGTAGGGGCGGATAATTTTGTAGGGGCGGATAATTATCCGCCCCTACTGAAGGCGGTTCAAATTGGAGGCCCTTCCGGAGGGTGTATTCCTGCCGACTTGTGCGATGTGCCTGTTGATTTTGACGCGCTTAGCAATATGGGTGCGATGATGGGCTCGGGCGGATTGGTAGTGTTGAACAATCAAGATTGCATGGTGGACGTAGCGCGTTATTTCCTCACCTTTTCCAACGAACAGTCGTGCGGAAAATGCACCTTTTGCCGCGTGGGCATACGTAGGATGCTCGATATTTTGGATAAAATTTGCAGCGGAGAGGCTGAAACAGAAGATATTGATATATTGGAGCAATTGGCAAAGATCGTTAAAAAGGCAGCGTTGTGCGGATTGGGAAAAACGGCCCCCAATCCGGTACTCACCACCCTCAAATATTTCCGGCAAGAATACGAAGAGCATATCAAAAGAATATGTCCCACAGGCGTTTGCAAGGCATTGGTAAAGTATGTAGTGGACGACTCTTGCACAGGATGCACCAAATGCGCCAAAGCCTGTCCGGTGGATGCGATTCCATACACACCCTATCAAGTGCATCAAATTGATTTAGAAAAATGTGTGCAGTGCGGGCTTTGCGTGGAGGAGTGCCACTTTGGGTCGATACGGAGAGAAACGAAAAATTTGTGCGTATCGAAATAATTATTACTTTTGCGAACTAATAATCTAAAAAATTAAGATGTATGGTTCACGAAAAAAGAGAAAATATTATTTTTAAAATATATAAAAACTCGCGTTCTGTATTTACGATCAATGATATTGCTTTATTGATGGGTGAAGAAAAGAGTTCTGCATTGTGCAAGATTCTGAATTATTATGTTAAAACCGGAAAATTGCTCAATCCACGCAAAGGTTTCTATGCCAAAGAAGGCTACAAATGGGAAGAATTGGCCTGTCTGCTCTATCCGCCCACCTATATTTCTCTTGAATATGTTTTGCAGCGCTCAGGTATTATTTTTCAATACGACAGCGCAATAACAAACGTGAGTTACCTGACGCGAGAAATCGAAATCGACAATCAAGCTTTTCGCTACCGACAGATCAAAGGCGAAATATTAACCAATACAGCTGGTATAGTTCTAAATAAAAACAACATAAATATTGCCACCCCTGAACGGGCATTTTTAGACACCCTCTACCTATACAAAAAATTTTATTTTGATTACCCCTATAGTTTGGACAAAAAAAAGATTATGAAATTATTGCCATTATACAATTCTCAAACACTTGTTCTATATGTAAAAAAATTATTATCACTATGATAAACACGGTGAAACATCAATTTTATATCACACAAGTGTTAAAAGAGATTTACGCCGATGCAGAATTGGCTAATTGTCTTGGTTTTAAAGGCGGAACGGCGCTCATGCTTTTCCATGAATTGCCTCGCTTTTCTGTTGATTTGGATTTTAACCTGCTTGTGGCTGAAAAAAGTGATGCAGTATATCATAAGATCTGCAAAATTTTAATCAAATTTGGCAAAATTCACGACAAGGCACAGAAGTATTATGGCTGTACCGTTGTATTAGATTATGGCATTATGGAACGAAAACTAAAGATTGATATTTCAAACAGAGAGAGCAATGATAAATATGAAATTTGCAACTTGCTTGGGATCAATTTAAAAGTTATGTCCCTATCCGATATGTTTACACATAAACTGATTGCTCTGCTCAACAGAAGTACTATTGTCAACCGCGACATTTTTGATAGCTGGTTTTTAATGAATCGTCAAACTGCTGTAAATAAGTCTCTAATAGAACTATATGCAGGAAAACCGTTACAAGAATATTTACAAGATTGTATAGACACCATAGAAAACTTGCCAAACAAAAGTTTGCTCGATGGCTTGGGAGAATTGGTCAACAAGGAGTTTAAAACTTTTATACGCAATAAATTACGAACAGAAGTTGTCATTTTATTTAGGTTTTATAAAGAGTTCCCCATATTGTAAATTGGAAAACAGACATCACCATGATAATCACCATAAACAACACCCAAATCAACGCATTAGAAGGCGAAACCATCCTCCGGGCCGCCCATCGCAACGGCATGGAGGTTCCCGCCTTATGCTACACCCCTGACCACAAGCACCAATCATCCTGCATGATTTGCGTTGTAAAGAATTGCCAAACGGGGCAAATGATTCCCTCGTGTTCAACCGTGACCACAGACGGAATGATTATTGATAGCGAGAGCGATGAGGTAAAAGACCTTAGGCGCCAATCATTAGAACTGCTGCTGAGCGACCACATAGCCGTTTGTCGCCCGCCCTGCAACATAAACAGTTGCAAACTGCGACAATACGCAATCACTTATCGCGCAAAATGGAACAGATACCCACGCTATTCCGCCATAAAAGCCACGCAGCCTCAACACATTAAGGATAATTTTTGGTTTGACGTTAGCAAGTGCATCCGCTGCGGCCTCTGCGTCTATAACAGCACCGACGGATTTACCTTTAAAGGGCGGGGCTTTGGAATGCAGGTGGTGTTGCCCAACGAGAGCGTACACAACGTGGATGAATCGTTATGCCAAATTTGCCCCACACAGGCTTTGTATATATCTCATAATGAAAAACTATGAACCCTATCGTCAGTTGCCGCCCCTGCCCCGAATATGATGCAGATAAAATCATTCCTCTACTCGAAGAAATCTATTCCCAAACGCAAGGCCCTCTCCTTGAAGGAAAAACAGTCTTACTAAAGCCAAATATCCTTTTTGATGAAGCACCCAACAAAGCGGTCACTACCCATCCCGTTTTTATTGAGGCCGTTATCCGCTTTCTCCAGAGTCAAAAAGTTTCAAAAATTTTTGTAGGCGATGCCCCTGCCATGCACACCGCATCCTTTGTGCCCCGCAAATCAGGCATTTGGGATGTGTGCCAAAAAACGGGAGCCGAATGGGTATTCTTTGGGAAAAAAAGTGTTACTTGCTCCCTGCCGTCAGGTAAAGTGCCTGTAACCAGCATTGTGCACGAGGTTGATTACTTCTTTTCGCTCCCCAAACTCAAGACGCACGAATTGATGGGATTTACCGGCGCCATCAAAAACAGTTTTGGGCTGATTCCCCATCTTCATAAAGCAAGACAACACGCCTTTCGCAGGAGCGCAGCCGTCATGGCCTCTTTTTTTATCGATTTAAACGAAGCCATTTTACCCGATTATATTTTTATGGATGGTATTGTGGCTATGGAGGGTCCCGGTCCGGGCAACGGTCATCCCTACCCATTGAATCTGATACTTGGCTCTACCAATCCGTTGGCCTTGGATATCATAGCCACAAAAATCATTGGTTACCACCCTTTGGAGATCGAAACCAACCACGAAGGGCTTAAGCGGAAAAAGTGGCTCACTTCGATGGAAGAAGTTGTGGTTCAGGGAATCCATATCGAACAACATATCAAAAGCGATTTTAAAATTATCCGAAAAGTATCGCTATGGAAGATGTCATTTGGTATTGTAATGAGGCGTATCCCTTTCTTACGCAGGTTGGAGCGCAGGCCTGTTTTTGCTGAAAACCGATGCATTGGATGCAAAGCCTGTGTGGAGATTTGTCCCGTTGGGGCGCTGTTTATTCATCCAAAAAATCGAAAAAAGGTGGTGATATCGAATAAAAAATGTATTCATTGCTTTTGCTGCCACGAAGTGTGTCCAAATAGCGCCATCGAAATAAAGTAACGTGATGAACAGAACGGTACTACTTTTGGTTTTATCCCTCCCATTTTTGTCGGCCTGCAAAGAAAACAGAACAGTCAGTAACGATAAAACCTTGGGTAACTGGTCCATTTTTAGGGGCGACCCCTCCCTCACCGCTTGCTCAAACGTTTCGCTACCTGACGACCCCTCGCTTTTATGGACATTTAAAAGCGACTCCTACACAAAGTCTTCGCCTGTGGTATATCACCAAGTGACCTATTGGAGCGACCGGCGCGGGCGCATTTTTGGTATAGACATCAACGGAGTACAGGTCTTTGATTATAAGATGGAAACAGCGGTTGACGCCATTCCAATGATCCACGATTCTACCCTCTATATTGGCCGCATAGATGGAGTTGTAAACGCCATATCTTTGACAAAACAGGATACCCTGTGGACGTACGAAACGCGGGGGCAAATTGCCGCTTCGCCCAATCTTATCTCTTTTGACGGCAGAGATGTCATTATTGTAGGCAGTTACGATAACTACCTCTATTGTATTGATGCCAAAAGCGGAAAAGAGATCAATCGTTTTGAATCGGGATACTACATCAATGGAGCTGTGGCTCAGAACGATAACTATGTTGTGTTTGGGGGGTGCGACGGATGGGTGCGGGTGGTGGACTGCACTTTGGGCCAACAAACCGATTCGTTGGATGTGGGTACATACATCCCGGCGTCGCCCGCTATCAGCAACAACCTGTGTTATATAGCCGATCACTCAGGAAATCTGTACGAAATCGAGTTGGAGAGTGGAAAAATAACTAAGTATCAAAAAATTATCGAATCACAGGAGGATGGCGGTTCTTTTGTATCGGTTCCGGCCGTTTCTGATAAGATGGTATATGTCGTTTCGGACGATAGACACCTCTATGCTATTGACCGTAAGGAGGGTTCAACTGTATGGAAATACCTGCTCAAGGGAGACACCGGAGAGAGTTCGCCTGTTGTATGTAGAGATAAAGTGCTGATTTGCACCAGAACAGGGATTGTTTCTATACATAACGCCAAAACAGGTCACCTGCTGTGGGAATACGACACCGGAGAACAGATTTTTGCCTCTCCTGCTGTGATAAACGGGAATTTTTATATACTTACTTTTAAAGGAACACTATTTTGCTTTGGAAAAGTCGAAAAACCAAAATAAACTCGTAAATTTGCATTTATGATTCGGCTCTCAGGAATAACAAAAAAGTACCCGGACGGCAAAGATTCATTCAACCACGTGCTTCGCGGAGTGAATCTGAACATCGAAAAAGGGGAGTTTATTGCCATAAAAGGGGCCTCCGGCTCCGGTAAAACCACCTTACTTTCTATCTTAGGCACTTTGATTCAACCCGATACAGGGAGTTATCTATTGGATGGGATGGAGATGAACATACCCGGTGTCGATTATTCCGCGGTCCGCAACCGCAAACTTGGCTTTGTCTTTCAGAACCATCGACTGTTACCCCAGCTCACGGCTTTGGAAAACATATTGTTGCCCACGCTCGCTTTTCAAAACAGGGCCAACAAGGATCAGATAAACTATGCCCAACAATTGATGGAACTGACAGGAATTAATTCCGTTGCAAACCAATATCCCGAAACTCTTTCGGGCGGAGAGGCTTGTCGGGTAGCACTGTGCCGCTCCCTTATTATGCACCCTCTTTTGGTATTGGCAGATGAGCCTACCGGTCAATTAGATACAGAAAATGCCCGCCTTGTGGCGAACTTGTTGGTAAAGGTCAACAAAGAATTGGGAACCACCATTGTAATGGTAACCCATTCGGACGAAACCGCAACCACTACCCATAGAATTATGACACTTAAAGAGGGCGTTTTACTATGATGCTCTCTCATTTTGGCGTGTCAGAGAGCGATTTGAAAAAGGTGATAGCCATTGCCCTTGAAAATGGTGGCGACTATGCCGACCTGTTTTTTGAACACACCTTTAGCAATTACCTTTTGCTGCAAGACAACAAGGTAAACCGCACCTCTTCTGAGATTGACTTTGGAGTGGGCATACGGGTAGTGAATGGCGACCAAACGGGATATGCCTTTGTGGAAAACATTGGACTCAACGAAATGATTAAGGCTGCAAGAACTGCTTCTCGTATTGCTTCCGGCGGAGATAAGGTAAAGTCAGTCAATATCAAAAAACAATCCTTTGCCAATCATTACCCCATTATCCAATCGTGGGAAGAGGTTTTGGTAAAGGATAAAAAACCATACGTACAAAAACTAAACGACCGCTGTTTTGCCCTCAACAACAAGGTGAGTAAGGTGATAGCCTCTCTCTCTGACGAAACATCGTATATTTTGTTTTACAATTCCCAAGGTCTTTTGTGCCACGATTATAAACCAATGGTATCGCTTTCGGCTTACTGCATAATGGAAGACAACGGCAGGATTGAGAACTTTCATTCTGCCCGCTCCTATCGCAAAGGGCTTGAATTTTTGACAGACGAAGTGGTGGAAACAATTGCTCGTGAAGCCGTTGAAGGTGCTGCACGTATGTTTGAGGCTGTAAAACCAAAAGGAGGCGAGCTGCCCGTAGTGATGGCTGCAGGTGGCTCCGGTATTTTGCTGCACGAGGCGATTGGTCACGCTTTTGAAGCCGATTTCAACCGCAAAAATATCTCAATTTTCTCCGATAAACTTGGGAAACAGATTTGCGATACGTCCATCAACATTGTTGACGATGGTACCATTGTCGGCAATCGGGGGTCGATCAATTTTGACGACGAAGGCACCCCAAGCCAAAAGACCTATATTGTTAAAAATGGCGTTCTTTCAAGCTATCTGCACGACCGAATCAGTGCCAAACATTATGGCATCGCTTCTACCGGCAACGGTCGCCGTCAATCGTTTCGCCACATACCTATTCCTCGTATGCGTTGTACCTATATGGAGGATGGAAACAGAAGTGAACAAGAGCTTATTGCCGAGGTGAAAAACGGCATTTATGCCTCCACCTTTACCAATGGACAGGTGCAGATTGGCGCCGGCGACTTCACGTTCTTTGTAAAATCGGGCTACCTGATTGAAAACGGGAAACTTACCCAACCCATCAAAGACATCAACATCATTGGCAACGGACCCAAAGCCTTAGCAGATATTACAATGGTGGGCAATAACTTAAAATTGGACGACAGCACCTGGACCTGCGGAAAAGATGGACAGGGGATGCCGGTGACACAGGGATTGCCTTCTGTATTGGTAAAAAAATTAACCGTTGGAGGAGAATAGCATGATACAACAAAAAGAAAAACAATTGGCACAGTATATTTTGGAATTTGCCAAGATCAACGGATGCTCGGCAAGCCGGATCAGCATCAACGCCGGAATAGAATCATCGTTTGAGTTTCGTGACCAACAACTTGACAGGCTGCAACAGGCATCTACAAACAACTTATCCATATCGCTCTTTGTAGATGGACGTTTTGGAACATTTTCAACAAACCGCATAGAGAAAAAGGAGGTCAAAAGATTTGTGTTGAACGCAATTGAATCGACCCGTTATTTGGCACAGGACCCGTACCGGAAACTGCCTCAAGCCGATCTGTACTACAAAGGCGAGCATGCTCCGGATCTCCATTTTGACAAAGCAATCGAAACGCTGTCGGCAGACGAAAAGTTACAGTTAGCCAAAGCTACCGTAGAAGAGGTGTACAATACTGACACCCGAATTATCTCGGTTTCGGCAAGTTATAACGATTCGGGCAGTTTTTATTATCTGATTGATAGCAATGGATTTGAAGGCGAGCGTGCGCAAACTTCGTTTAGCCTTAGCGCGAGTGTTTCTTTAAAAGAGACCGGCGATGCAAGGCCGGAGTCGTGGTGGTACGACTCCACTCTCTTTTGGGACAAGCTGCAAAAGACCGGTATCGGCAAAAAAGCGCTGGAGCGTGCAATCAACAAGTTGGGACAGGAGAAGATAAAATCGGGAAAGTATATGATGGTGGTTGATAACATGAATGTTGCCAACCTGATATATCCCATCATATCGGCCATTAAGGGGGATTCGTTGGCGCAAAAGAACTCGTTTTTATTGGATAAATAGGGAAAAAAGATGGCCTCCTCAAAACTGACACTTGTGGACGAGCCCCATCTACCTCAGGCCATGGGCTTTAGATGGTTTGACAATGAGGGCGTTGCTACCCAAAGACGCTTTGTAGTGGAAAATGGCATTTTAAAAACCTATTACATAGATACCTATAATGCCGGTAAAATGAATGTACAGCCCACCATCAGCGGCGAATCTGTGCTAACGTTTCACTTGGGGAACAAAGATTTGGAAGGGCTGGTCGGCGATTTGAAAAAAGGCATCTTGGTCACCGGTTTTAACGGCGGCAACAGTAACCCTTCTACCGGAGACTTCTCCTTTGGAATCGAAGGTTTTTTGATCGAAAACGGGAAGTTGATAAAACCTGTTTCGGAGATGAACATCACCGGCAATATGCTTGGGTTGTGGGAGCGATTGGTGGCGGTGGGCAGCGATGCACGGGAAACATCGTCTTGGCGTACACCGTCGTTGGTTTTTGACGATGTGGTATTTAGCGGGAGTTAAAAGAAAGAAGAGCCAACCCTCCATCACTGTCGGATCAACTCTTCTTCCTCCTAAAACCTAAACCTAATATATAGTAGATGCAGTTTGGCTTTAAAATGCTGCATGGAGATGGAAATATTTTTCAAAAATCTTTTACAATACTCGTAAGAATGTGATTATCTATTGTTTGATATTTGACAATAAATTCAGTTTTTTTGCCGATTTTGTCCAAAAAAAGTGCGCGAACAACGCCTTGCCGTTTGGGATTGAATTTTTCTATCTCGATTTGTTGCGAAAAATCGACCCCCTCCATGGAGAGCAACTTATAAATCGCCTCTTTGGCGCTCCAAATAATTGCCAACTGTAACGACTTCTTTTCCTGTAAAAGATTTGCCGATTCTTTGGCCGAAAGCGCCCTCTTTTCAACGGACCCAAAATCACGATCTAACAATTCCACATCCACGCCCACCCTCTTATTTGGATGGGTCAAGATTACGGCAAAACGGTTGGTGTGTGAAATGCTGATATTGACCGGAAAGTTTTGTATATATGGCTGTCCGTTGGGATTGTGATCCAAAACACGGCCGGGTCCAAAAAGGGTGTCGAGCAGGTTTTGTTCCATATTACGTTCATTCTCCCTTTTTTCCTTTCTTGAAACAGGGTTCGGTTGTTCCCAAATGGCTAATGTTGATCCGTCTTTGTTGTCTTCTAAGTGGTAGAGTGCCATCTGTTTAAATCGTTGTAAGAAACGGTCAATAGATACTTTTCTTCCATAAAAACAGGGTGATACGACTCTTTTGCCCTCCTAAGTCCCTCATCTCCTACATCATCCTCTCGATTTACATAAACAAAACCGGTGCCGAGGTTACGCATAAACTCGCGGTTAATGGTGGGATAAGCCCCCCTAATGTCGGGAAAAGCCTTCTCTACGTGCACAATAAAGGTGTCGGAATTGATTGGCTCGCCAAGGGTATAGGCCACCACCTTGCCGGAGAGGCGCAACAAAGCGCCATCCAAGCCCAAGGCGTCAAAGTTTTGGAGGCCCATCTCAGCAGCACACGTCTCCATGTGCAACGACTTGTTTTCGGTACATCCCATCAGGTGGCACCAGGCGCTGTTCATCTCTATGCACTCCGTTATATTGGCCCCCCCAATCGGCTCATACCGCCAATCGGGAAGCTCGGTAAAGCGTGCAATATGGTTGCGCTTAGACTGGTAACGCTTCCCCTGCAATGTGCTCAAATCATCGACTTTATAAATATAATCCCAACTATCTCTCTCGGGAGAGTGC
>JAITFU010000081.1 GCA_031281125.1 Prevotellaceae bacterium
CTAACGGACGGTATGGATGGACTAACCACCGGCGTAACCATTGTCGTGGCCGTTACCCTCGGCATTTTGGCCTACCTGTCGGGAAATATCATCTATGCAGAGTACTTGAATATTATGTATATTCCCAACAGCGGGGAGTTGGTGGTCTTTATGGCAGCGCTTATTGGCGCTTTGGTGGGATTTCTTTGGTACAACACCTACCCCGCTCAGGTATTTATGGGAGATACCGGCAGTTTGGCGCTGGGAGGGATTGTTGCCGTATTCGCCATTCTTATCCGTAAAGAGTTGCTAATTCCCATCTTATGCGGAATCTATTTTGTGGAGAGCCTGTCGGTACTTTTGCAACGGTATTACTTTAAATATACCAAGTACAGGTACGGTCAAGGTCGCCGTATCTTTAAGATGGCACCTCTGCACCACCATTTTCAAAAGGAGGGTGTGGATGCCGTTATAACCAAGCCTTTGCAACCCCTTCCCGAAGCAAAGATTGTGATTCGCTTTTGGATTATTGCGGTGTTGCTTGCCGTTATTACCATTGTTACATTAAAAATCAGATAGTTATGAGCAGAATCGTTGTACTTGGCGGTGGAGAGAGTGGCATTGGCGCTGCTGTTTTGGCAAAGAAAAAGGGCTTTGATGTCTTTCTTTCGGATGTGGGAATGCTTCAAGATCAGGCTAAAAAGCTTTTGAAGAGGCACCATATTCCCTTTGAAGAAGGACGTCACTCTCCCGACAGAATCTTGAACGCTGCCGAAGTGATTAAGAGTCCGGGGATTCCCGATACAGCCCCTTTGGTCGAGGAGATTCTTGAAAGGGGAATACCGGTAATATCTGAGATTGAATTTGCAGGCCGATACGACAATTCAAAAAAAATCTGTATCACCGGAAGCAACGGCAAAACCACCACCACTTCGCTTATCTATTTCTTACTCAAGAACGCAGGTCTTAATGTAGGCCTGGCCGGAAACATTGGACAAAGTTACGCCTATCAGGTGGCCACCCAAGCGTTTGACATCTATGTGATTGAACTTAGTAGTTTTCAGTTAGACAATATGTACGACTTTAAGGCCGACTTAGCCGTTCTGCTGAACATCACTCCCGATCATTTGGACAGGTACGGCTACGATATGCAAAAGTACATCAATGCAAAGTTTAGGATCACCCAAAATATGCGTCCCCAAGACTACTTTATCTTTTGCTCTGACGATGAAGTGACTGTGGAACAGCTTGAAAAAATTGTACTTTTGGCTCAGAAACTACCCTTTAGCCAAGAGCGCACAGAGGCGCAATGCGCTTATGTTCAAGAAGGGATGATCACTTCAACGTATGGACCCGAAGAATTTAAGATGTTTATCAATGAGTTGTCGCTTCAGGGAAAACACAACGTATATAACTCCTTAGCCGCAGCCATTGTGGGGCAGGTGATGAATATTCGCCAGAAGGTGATTCGCGACAGCCTCGCCTCGTTTACGGGAGTAGAGCACAGATTAGAAAAAGTGGGAACGATCCGCGGGGTACTCTATGTTAATGACTCTAAGGCGACTAACGTAAACTCAGCGTGGTATGCCCTTGAGAGTATAAAAACGCCTGTAGTGTGGATTGCAGGGGGAATTGATAAAGGGAACGACTATAGTTTGCTCTTTGAATTGGTAAAGGAGAAGGTAAAGGCATTGATCTGTCTGGGTACCGATAACCAGAAACTTTATCAAAATTTTTCCGATAAAATACCTCAGATCAAAGAGGTACGCTCAGCATCGGAAGCAGTACAAACTGCATATAAGTTGGCTCAACCGGGAGATACAGTGTTGCTCTCTCCCGCCTGCGCCAGTTTTGACCTCTTTAAGAATTACGAAGAGAGAGGGAAACAATTTAAAAAGGCCATCAGTAAACTGTAAAATATGACCGAACAAACCGTTAAACCCTCCTTTTGGAGGACGCTCAAAGGCGATAAGGGGATTTGGGTGATTATACTGCTCCTCTCACTCATCTCGTTGGTTGCTGTCTATTCCTCTACCTACACCCTTGCATACAGGCAGGGGAGAATCGCTTCCTTCTTTTTACTCAAGCAATTTGGTTCTGTGATGATTGGGCTTGCTGTTCTCTATATTTGCCACCGCATACCTTTGGGCTGGTACCGCAAATTCTCCCTCCTTGGGTTGTTGGTTAGTATTGGATTGTTGGTGGCAACCCTCATTTTTGGAAAAACCATTAATGATGGAACCAGATGGCTCACCATTGCCGGGTTTACGTTTCAATCGACCGAGATTGCCAAAATTGCCCTAATACTCTATGTGGCAGTAACAATAGAAACTCGCAAACTCGATACGTTCAAAGAGTATAGCCTCTATTTGCTTCTTCCTGTGGCTGTTGTCTGTTTGTTGCTGTTGTGGGGAAGCAACTCTGCGGTAATACTGCTTGGTGGTACTGTTTATCTTGTTCTCATTGTTGCTGGAACCAAGCTTAAACGCCTTCTTATCACTTTTGGATTGATTGTAGTAAGTTTAGTAATAATTGTTTCATTAGCCAAATACACCCCATTGTTTCCACGGATAGAAACAGCTATCAAAAGAATCGATGGCAAAAACCAGTATCAGGCCATTCATGCAAAGATTGCCGTTGCTTCTGCCGGCATCGTGGGCAAAGGTCCGGGCAACAGCACACAACGAATACTCCTGCCCCACCCCTACTCAGACTTTATCTACGCAACCATTGTAGAGGAGTATGGTCTTCTTGGAGGAAGTGTAATACTTCTTCTCTTTTTATGGTTCTTTTACCGAACGTGCCGTATTGCCAAACAATGTACCCGCATCTCGTCGATTCTTCTTGTTGTTGGACTGGGAATGTTGATTGCTATTCAAGCAATCATACACATGGGAGTAAACGTAGGACTCTTTCCTGTTACAGGTCAGACGTTGCCTTTGGTGAGTATGGGCGGCACCTCTTTTGTTGTGATTTGCGCCGCATTTGGGATGATTCTTGCCGTAAGCCGTACGGTAGAAAAAAAGCAAGTTGAAGATAATATGGAGGTCGCATGGTAAAAAAAGGGCATAGAGTGATCATCAGCGGAGGCGGTACGGGAGGACACATCTTTCCGGCCATTGCCATTGCTAATGAGATCAAAGCGCAAAACAGTACCGCAGAAATCCTCTTTGTGGGCGCACTAGGCCGAATGGAGATGGAGAGGGTTCCTGCAGCAGGTTTTCCCATTGTGGGTTTACCTGTTACGGGATTGCAACGCAAATCTATCCTCCACAACATTACCCTTCCTTTGAAACTTTTGAAAAGCCTCCGCAAAGCAAAAAAAATCATCAAAGATTTTGAACCCGATGTGGCGATTGGTGTGGGTGGATATGCAAGCTGGCCATTGCTTTGGATGGCAACACGTATGAAAATTCCCTCCATCATTCAGGAGCAAAATTCTTATGCCGGCATTGCCAATAGAATGTTATCAAAAAGAGTAACTACTATATGCGTCGCATCCGAAGGGATGGAGCGTTTTTTTCCAAAAGAGAAAATTCGACTCACCGGCAATCCTATTCGAACCTCTATTGTACCTGTTACTGAGACGCTTAGACAAGAGGGACGTGCCTTTTTTCACATTTCACCCAACAGAAAGTGCATTTTGGTCTCCGGAGGCAGTTTAGGTGCACGTACCCTTAACGAATGTGTAAAATCCTATATCACAGAATCTAACGGAGATACCCTTGTTGAAATTATTTGGCAGTGCGGCGGTTATTATCAACGTGATACAGAGGCATTTGCACAAGAACATCCCTCTCCTTGGGTGCATCTCCATCCATTTATCGACCGTATGGATCTTGCTTTTGCTGCCGCAGATGTAGTGATCTCCCGTGCAGGTGCCGGAACCATTTCGGAACTCTGCATTGCCCAAAAAGCGGTCATTTTTGTTCCTTCACCCAACGTAAGCGAAGACCATCAAACACATAACGCCATGGCTTTGGTACATAGAGAGGCCGCAATGATGGTACCCGAAGATCAGGCGTTGACTTGTTTGATGAAAACCGCCATTGATTTGGTAATGAATGAAAAAGAGATAAAGAGATTAGAGCAGAATATCTCCGGACTGGCTCGTCCAAATGCCACAAAAGACATTGTGAATCAGATAATTGCGCTACTATGATTTCACACGTCTATTTCATTGGCATAGGAGGCATTGGCATGAGTGCACTTGCGCGTTACTTTAAGGGTACAGGCGCTTTTGTTGCCGGTTACGACCGAACTCCATCTGCCATTACCTCTGCATTGGAACAAGAGGGCGTATTGATTCATTATAACGACGATACATCACAAATCCCACAAACTATTCTTGAACACCCAACCGATGCCTTAGTTATATACACTCCTGCAATTCCTATTGACCATAAAGAGTGGAATTTCTTGCACCAAAGTGGTTTTAAAATGGTTAAACGCGCACAGGTTTTGGGAGAGATTGCTGCATCCAAAACATGTCTTGCTATTGCGGGAACGCATGGAAAAACAACTACTTCCACGCTGTTGGCACACATTTTTACTCATTCGGGAGTGGGCTGCACCGCATTTTTGGGCGGCATCTCAAAGAACTATCAAACCAATCTTTTGGTTAGTCCAAGCCCTTACTTGGTTGCAGAAGCAGACGAGTACGACCGTTCATTTTTACAGCTCCATCCCAATATGGCTGTGGTTACCTCTATTGATGCCGACCATCTTGACATTTTTGGTGATTATGAAACACTTAAAGATGCTTTTGCCGATTTTACCAATCAAATTAATCCCAACGGTACGCTCCTTCTCAAAGAGGGTTTAGCACTTCCCGCTCCAAACCATCCACAAACCAAGCGATACCGCTACTCATTGCAACAAGAGTCGGACTTTTACGCATCTCATCTTTCTATAGAACAAGATGGTTATTACAGTTTTACACTACACCTTTTGCAAGAAGTGGTTCCGGAGTGCAGGTTATTTGTTCCCGGACAGATCAATATCGAAAATGGAGTAGCGGCCTCTGCCATCGCTTTTTTGAACGGAATTACTCCTCAGCAGATTAAAGAAGCATTGGCCACCTTTTTGGGCGTTTCCCGAAGATTTGACGTTCAGGTGAATAACCGCGACTGCATCTATATTGATGACTATGCGCACCATCCGGCCGAAATTTCGGCGGCTTTAAACTCTATCCGGAGCCTCTATCCAAATCGAAAAATTACTGCGGTTTTTCAGCCTCATCTCTACACCCGTACACGCGATTTTGCTGACGAATTTGGTAAAAGCCTGAGTTTGGCAGACGAATTGATTTTACTCCCTATCTATCCGGCAAGAGAATATCCAATTCATGGCGTTTCATCCCTTATGCTACTGGAGAAGGTGACTGGAGAAGACAAGCATCTTGTTGAAAAAGAGAATATTGTAGAATTTTTAACACCCCGTACCATAGATGTGCTTATCACCTTTGGGGCAGGAGATATCGATCGTTTGGTACCGGAAATCAAATCGTTAATACAAGAGCGGAGATGAAGAAGATGATGAAAATGATAGGTAAAGTTACCGCTGTGTGTGCCCTTTTTCTCTTGGCCGGTGTCTATTTTGCTTTTAGTCATAGCATTACAAAACAGCGCGAGGAGCAGATGTTGTGCCATCGTCTGCATATCCAAGTTGCAGATAGCATGAACATTCAGTTGGTTAAAGAGCAAGATGTGTTGCAATACCTCAAAGACCAAAAGGTCTCCTTGGTGGGTGAAAAGATTTGTGAAATCGACCTGTATCAGTTGAAACAACTTATTAATCAAGAAAAAGGCGTAAAAAACTGCGAAGTATATACAGCCCCGGAAGACGGGTTGAACATACGAATTTGGCAACTTTCCCCTCTTTGGAGGCTCGAAACTGCACGTGGGAGTTACTATATGGGCGACGACGGAAAACTGTTTCCTACAATCCCCAAGCGTGCTGTGTATGTTCCGGTTGTATCTGGAGAGATTCCAATAAATGACTCAGTCTGGATGGCTGCTCTGTTCGATTTTGGCATCTATATTCGGAGTCATCAGTTTTGGAATACCCAAATTGAGCAAATCTATGTTCATCAGCCTCATAACATCGAAATCATCCAAAGGGCCGACACCTATACCACAGTAATGATGGGGGACCTTTCTCGATTCGAATACAAATTACAAAAACTCTATTCATTCTACCTCTCTGTTGCTGCCCTCGAAGGATGGGATAAATATAGTTATCTTGACATTAGGTACGGCGACCAAATTGTGTGTCGCCGCACCCCAACAAACAACAAATCAGAAACAAAAAAGTAAAAAAATATGAACTACGTAGCTGCTATTGACCTCGGAACTACCAAAGTGGTAGCCCTTGTCGGACACAAAACCCCTTATGGATGTAAGGTGGTCGCTTATAGTGAAACCCCTTCCAATGGCATCATGCGGGGTGAAGTTGTGAACATCCAAAACGTTGTAGGTGCCATTAAACCCTGTATCGATGATCTTCAGAAAAAAATCGGAGAGAAAATAACAAAGGTGTATGTAGGAATTGCAGGTCAGCATATTCGCTGTCAATCAGAGTGTAATGTACTCAACCGATCCAACGATAAAGACATCTCTATCGAAGAGATCAACCAATTGGAGCAGAATATGTACAGAGCGCGGGTCGAACCCGGTGAGGAAGTTTTGCATGTAATCCCACAATGTTATCATGTTGATGACTTTTTAGAAATTGGTAATCCGGTGGGTATGATGGGCAAACGAATTGAAGCCAACTACCGTCTCTTTATTGGTAGAACCAACTCCGCCGAGTTTTCCAAACGCTGTGTTGTACAGTTGGGTTTAAAGTTAGAGCAGCTGATTCTTGAACCTTTGGCCTCTGCAAAAGCGGTACTAAAAGACGACGAGAAAGAGTTGGGCGTAGCGATGGTGGACATTGGGGGCGGCACTACCGATCTGTTGATTTATAAAAACAACGTTATTAGATATGCTGCCGTTATTCCCTTTGGTGGCAATATCATTACCGAAGATGTGCGCCAAGGATGCTGCGTTACGTTGCGCCAAGCCGAAAAGTTGAAAATTCAATATGGATCGTGCTACAGCGACCTCTCTCCGGAACATAAAACCATCACGGTATCAGGAATTGGGGAGCGCGAACACCGCGAAATCTCTTTTAGGATGCTGGCCAAAGTGATTGAGGCACGAATGGAGGAGCTGATGGAGGCGATTCTCTACTACATCGATATCTCCGGATACGCCGAACAGTTGATGGCCGGGATTGTATTTACCGGAGGAGCGGCGCTTACAACAAACCTTACGCACTATGTAAAGTATAAGACAGGGTACGAAGCGCGTGTTGCAAAACCCGAAAATTTCACGCAAGATTCGTGTCCGGAAATAGTGCATCCTGCCTACTCTTGCGCTGTTGGTTTATTGATGCAAGGAATTGAACATCAGGAAACAAAACAAAAACCGGCTAGTCTTAATATTAATAAAGGGATTCTCACCTTATTTGGTTTGGTAAACTCAGAACCGGAGGAAAAGGTTCAAAAGCCAAAACTTGTTGTTGCCGAAAAAAGAGTCCCCAAAAGGGAACCAAACGGAGTAGTTGATCCCTTACCCAAACGAGAAAAAGTCAAACGTCCGGCGGTAAGCGAAAAATTGGCCGGATGGTTGGCATTGGTTGACAATCAAGCATAAACAATTATGGAAGAGTTACTTGTCCCCACGACTTGGGAAGAAAATAAGTCAATTATTAAGGTAATCGGTGTAGGAGGAGGAGGAGGAAATGCCGTAAACTATATGTATAAAAAGGGAATCAAAGATGTCTCTTTTATGGTATGTAATACTGATGCTCAGGCGCTTAAACACAGTCAAGTGCCAGAAAAGTTGCAACTTGGTGAGCACATTACCAGAGGTCGCGGCGCCGGTTGCAACCCCGACATCGCACGAAAAGCCGCCTTTGAATCGGAAGATAAAATCAAGCAACATTTGGGCGATACCACCGAAATGGTATTTATCACTGCCGGAATGGGAAAGGGCACCGGAACCGGGGCAGCCCCAGTCATTGCAGAGATGGCAAAGAAGATGGATATTCTCACCATTGGCGTTGTCACCCTCCCTTTTAGAGACGAAGGGCACGATTTTTTGGAACGGGCGTTGGACGGCATTCACGAAATGAGAAAACACGTTGATTCTCTGCTGATTATTGATAACGAGAAGCTATACGACTACTTTGGAGAACTCTCTGTTTTTGAAGCTTTTCCAAAGGCAGACGAAGTTTTGAGCACCGCCGTAAAAGGAATTGCAGAGATCATTACCAGACACGGCTTTATCAATATCGACTTTGCCGATGTAAAAACGGTGATGAAAGATAGCGGCATGGCACTGATGGGTTCGGGAAGCGCTTCCGGAGAGCGGCGTGCACTTAAGGCGGTAGAAGAGGCATTCTCCTCACCTTTACTAAATGATGTAAACATTGGTTCTGCACGTAATGTGTTGGTTAACATAACTTCTGGAAGCGAAAAACAGTTAGAAATGGGCGAGCTTTCTCAAACCATGGAGTACATCAAGGAGTTTACCGGAGATGCCTCCAAATTTATTCGCGGCGTGGTATGCGATCCCTCTATTGGCGATGCCATTCACGTTACCGTTGTCGCTACCGGATTAGACATCTCTAACCTGCCTATTGTTGCAGGTAAAAAAGAGGTGAGGACAGAAACGGTGTTTTTAGATGATGAGGAATCGACCCAAAAGACACCCCAAAACCCTTCTTACCGAATTCCGGACACTGCTCGTCGGTATGAAACTACCCGCCCCGAACCTCTCAAGACACAAAAGCCGGTCCCGGCACTTATCATGGATAAAACTAAAAAAATTATCGACTACGAAGTGGTTCCGGCATACGAAAGAAAAAAAGTTAGAATTACTGAAGATGTTTCCGTTGTGGCAGCCAGGTCGGTCAAATTTGAAGAGTACAATGGGCTACTCCACCTGATCTCAGAGAATACCTATGTACATACAAGAGAAGATTAAATAATATAGATATCTGATTATGACCATTATTCAACTTGAATCTTTTTTGGCTGTTGTTCACCATGGCAGTTTTTCGACTGCGGCAAAGTACTGTTTTGTAACCCAGCCTTCTTTAAGTAAGCAGATCAGCAACTTAGAAGATGAATTGGGGGTAATCCTCCTTGACCGAAACAGCAAACCTATTGTCCCCACCGATGTGGGGCGAATGGTGTTGGAGCAAGCAAAAGAGGCCATTGCGTCCTTTTACAGCACAAAAGAGATTGTGAAGGACATCAAAGGTGAACTCACCGGAAAATTGCGTCTCGGTGTGATTCCCACCATTTCTCCCTATCTGATGCCCAAGTTTATACCAATATTTCTAAAAACATGTCCAAAAGTCGATCTGGAAATTCGCGATATGTTTACTATAGACATCATTGATGCCCTTAGTCGCGATTTGATCGATGTAGCGATCCTCTCCGGAGGGTATCAGATTAAGATAGAAGAGGTCAATCTATTTGATGATAAAATATTCTTTTACGTTTCACCTAAAAATGAACTTTTTGAATGTAAAAAAATTGCTCCTGAGCAGATCGACATAGCCAACCTGCTCATTCTTACCGAAGGAAACTTTATTCGCAATAAAGTGATGAAATTGATGAGCAGATCAAACAAATACATTAAACCTCAATACCGTTTTGCAAATTGCTCGTTAGAGACGCTGATGCACACCGTTGACTCTACTTCTGCCATCACCATTATTCCGGGTATGGCCATCCCTTACATTCCTCAAGAGAAATATAATCAGATAAAACCCTTTGCCAAAGTGCATGCACATAGAAAGATCACAATGGCTGTTGGCCATACTTATGTAAAAGACTCTCTTGTGAATGCAGTAAAAGAGTCGATCAAGTCTGCGGCAGAAGAGTTTGCGATTGCCTCCTTTCTCCGCACCTGATCAACTTTCTGATTTTAAAAATGTTCCACTTTTACAACAACTTTATTAAAGCGCTCGAAGAGCGACATCCGCGAAAATCGGATCTCACCAATGCGCTGCTTGAGATTCTCCCTCTTGAAAAGGAGAGCATCTATCGCCGTTTGCGTAAGGACATCTATTTTACCATAGAAGAGGCGATGCAAATTGCAGAGGCGTGGAATATTTCGCTTGACAATATCCTCCGTATCGATCCAAATAAAACACGCCCTTTTCACTTTAATATGATCGAATATGTACACCCAAAAGAAGCAGACTACAAGATTTTAGAGGGTTACAATCGCGATTTGGCACTTTTTATCAAAGATCCTCAGGCAAAGAGAATTGAGGTAATCAACGCCCTACCCAGATCTCTCTATTGCCGCAGCGAACCGCTGACTCGTTTTTTTTCTATGAAGTGGCTTTTCCAATATGGCAACACACACGATGTGATGACTTTTGGCAACATTCAAATACCGGAACGAATGCGGAAGATCGATTTGGAGTATGTCCAACTTATGCATGAAATACCTGAAATACAATCTATTCATGACCAAAATGTAATCAAACGACTGATAGACGAAATCCGCTATTACCGCTCTATTGGAATGGTAAAAGAAGATGAGGCGGCTTTACTAAAAGAGGAACTGCTCAAGTTGATTGACTATATGGAGGGGATTACAGGGATAGGCTCTTTTCCCGATTCGGGAAGTAAGTTTTTCTTTTATCTGTCGCACACGTGGTTAGATACCGAATACCTGATCTTTGATTCCAAACTCTTGAAATGGAGTTTTATACGAATCTTAGAGCGCAATTCGATTGCCTCTTCCGACAAAACGGTTTTTGACAAGTTTATGAATGTTGTTAATTCGATCAAACGATCTTCGGTGCTGATGTCGGGGAGCAACACCCTTCAACAGGTAGAGTTCTTTAATTATCAGAGAGATTTGGTGTCGTCAATCTGATCTCTATTCCACAACCGGACGAATCGACGCACCGGTAGCTTTATCCGCCCTCCACACAGTGGCTTCTTCCCCTCTTACAATCAATCCCAAACCGGCATACCCGCTCGAGTGGTTTGCAGACGACGACCAATAAGCTCCATCGCCTCCGGTGTTCATGAGAATCGGTGTTGCAGCAGGACTGAGCCAACCGGCAGCGGGAAAGAAGAGCGAAGCGTTGTAACGATCGCTATTTTCAATCGGGTTAAAGAAGAGGCGCCCGATGTATGCAATATCTTTACCACCGGCTGCAACAACGGTATTGGTAGCGGCAGCAAGCGTACCATTGGTGAGCCTGCGCCTGTCAAAGAAACCATCCGCATAGAAACCCCATACAGAGTTGCCTATTTCATTTCCGTAATTCCAACTGTCTAATACTTTCCAGAACAACGACTGGCGAAATTCGGAATTAGCTATGGAAGAGGCGCTGCAGGGTTCGTCGGCAGTAATTGACCCATCGTTAGGGCGGCGAAATCCCGTAGGACTTGCCTCATTGAAGGCGGAAATATCGTTCCAAAACTGAGAAATACTTGAGGATGCCCAGCTTTGGGGTGTGGGCGCTACCCAAGGGTTGAAGGCTGTACGCGCAAAAATATTATCGCCGCCAATACCCCACTGCCAAAGAGCGCCGGCTTGGGTTGGGTAGTTGGTAAATATGGCGCCGCGTTTTGCTACCTGAGCGTTAAGTGTTGTTGCCGTAAGATTATATACAGCAAACTTCTTGCTTATAGTGCGCTTGGCGATTTTACTGCCGGCGGCAACAGGGTCGTTTGGCATCATCAGATAGTCGGGTTCTTGACCCTGACGCAGAAAGATCTTTTGGTGTTTGCTGTTGTTGTTATAGGAGAGCAGCACAATGGCGTAGCGCGCAGGATAGTTAGCCGTAGGGGTATATTTCGATTTAAGTCCGATACGGAAGAAAATATAGCCATTGGAGACCGCATTACCCGTTGCGATCACGTTCGTTACCGGATAATCCTCCGGAGTGCCGAATGTGTCGGGATTCATGATGGCGCTAAAGGATATGCCTCGCCCCGAGAGATCCATGTTAGAGAGCAGTTCGGTATCAATCAGAATCCCATCGTCTGAGCCCCAGCGCGGATCTTTCCACATCACCGTGGCCGTCCACGCACCTGTGTTTGTGGTTTCTACAGGGATGCGGATAAGGCGCTCGCCCGTCTCGTTGGCACGCCAGAAAGCGCCCACGTATGTACGTGCATTTACAGGAACACCCGCTCCGTCGTTGATGGTAATCGAACCCGGATTGCCGTACTGAATCACGTCTATCACAACATCCGAAGAAGAAGCGCCAAGGTAAACGGTGGTTCTCCGCGAGTTCATTACAAGGTTGTCGGGTGCAAAGAGATAAACGGTCTGATTTCCCGTTCCGGAAACAGACGAGCCGGCGCCGCCGTAACCGGCGTTAGGGTTCAACGACAGCTTCAACCACGAGTCGGCGGAGGTAAGCGTCCAACTTGCATTGGGGTCGGGGTTGCCGTTGGCTTTGGTGCAAATCACCTGAGCTTTATACAATCCTCCCGACACAAAAATATAGGGTATCGATATGTATTCGGGAGTAACTATGATGGTTCCCGGAAGCGCTTCGCCCTGTACGACCGTAACGACGTATGTCAATCTTCCCGCCTGAATATGGATGTATGCCGTGCGTTCGCTGCCGGGATTTTCGCCCATCAACAGGCGCACCTCTTTGGGCAAAGAGTCGCCCGCACCCGATGAAGGGCTTATATTAAGCCATGTAGCAGGAACTGTACCCGCCTTGTTTGCCCAAACGGCTGCTGTCCAGCCATCCGGATGATTGGTGGTAATTGTTAGAATATTATCCAAATCGGTACCATCACGAGCCTCTCCGTCCAATTCAAAACGGTCGTGGCTCACGCCAAGCATATATTGCCCATCAATAACCACATTGGGAATAATACCCTCGTTCCAAACAAGGATGTTTGCCTTCATGTTAAAAGATTTGGTGCGCCAAGCGTCGTCCACAGTCGGGAGTCCGCGTCCTTTGACCTCAATAATATTGCAAATATATCTGTTATTACGCAGGATGTCCAAATGGGTTGTGCCGTCCGGTGCAAAAAAGTCTAAACGGTAGTAACTCTCAAAGGAATCCGAATCATAAAAACCGCCAACTACAATACCCGTTTCATCAAGAAAATTTCCTGCATTTTTGGCTGCCGTCTCAAAGAGGTAAATCGCTCCCTTCATGGCAACGTCCGTAATGCCGGGCGAAGTG
>JAITFU010000093.1 GCA_031281125.1 Prevotellaceae bacterium
ACTATTTCTTCATTTTTGTCTTTTTTTCTGGTGTTCTCCTGCGGTTTTGGCTTCAAAGAGACCACCTCTTCTCCAATGATGGACGAAACCAACAACCTTGCTGCTTTGTTGTCTTCCATCAGATACTTAAACACTACATCGTAAATAGGATTTGCTATTTCCATATTCATGTCACTTTTAATCTCTTGCGCACTCAACTGCATCACGAATTCCTCCTCTCATTAATTTGGGTGCAAAGGTAGTTATTTTTTTCAAACAACAGATGAATTGATTTTTTAATTACTTTTGCACGAAAACTATTTTTACGAAGCCATACTCCATAACTATGAAACCTCTCAAACCTCTACTTTCTCTGATCCTTATTGCATTGCCACTCGCTTCTCTGTTCTCACAGCCTCAAGACTTAGCAGCCATAGCCGATTCCCTTCACTGCACCTTTATCAGCATTGACACCCACAACGATGCCTCTTTAAAGATCAACTATCCCGGTAAACCATCTTCTACCGCCAAAGGGCAGGTCTCTTTTCCGCTTATGAAAGAGGGAAGGTTGGATGTGGCTTTTTTTGCTGCGTTTATCACGCAAGGGCCACGCACACCAAAAGGGCACCAAAAGGCGTTTGAAGATGCTGAATTTCAGATAAACGGACTCAAGGAGTATGTTCAAAAGCACTCACAAGAGGCCAACCTTGTCTGCAGCCCTCAAGAAATGCAAATAATAAAAGAGAGTGGAAAGGGCGCAATGGTTTTGGCCATAGAGAACGGATATTGTATTGGCGCCGATTTGTGGAAGATCGAACACTTCTCCAAAATGGGTGTGCAGATGATGACAATTTGTCACAATGGGAATAACGATATTTGTGATTCTTACCGCGACACGGAGCAGTTTGGCGGGCTTTCGGCCTTTGGAAGAGAGGTGGTTAAGGAGATGAATCGCTTGGGCATGATGATCGATGTATCGCACGCTTCCAAGGCAACAACTTTGGAGGTGGCGGCTTTAAGCGAATATCCAATAATGGCCAGTCATTCAGGCGTTTTTTCGCTTTATAACTCGTTGCGCAATGTCTCTGACGAGGAGATTATTGCCATTGCAGCCAAGGGGGGGCTGATTCAGGTGGGGATTGGAGGTTTTTTTCTCTCTGCCCTTCCAAGAGCGGAGGTGTCTGTAAAACACATTGCTGATCATATCGATTATGTGGTCAAATTGGTGGGAGTGGAGTTTGTGGGGATTGGTTCCGATTTTGACGGAGGTGGCGGAGTAGGTGGTTGTAACTCGATGGGAGAGATGAAGAATATTACGATAGAGTTGTTGAAGCGAGGATACACAAGCAAACAGATTGCAATGATTTGGGGCGGCAACGTGATGCGGATGATGGATCGGGTGCAGGAGGTAAAATCAAAAAAATATTGAAAAATTGTTGATAAATTTTTGTATCACAGAAATATTATTATACCTTTGCAACCCGCAAATTATTTAGAAAAATAAATAAGAGGCTGATGGATAAATAATTGCGGAGATTTATTAACTGCACCAAAGCTACAATTAAAATATTTACGTTCACGTTACACGTTAAAGAAAACAAATGTTACAACCAAAAAAATCCAAATTCAGGAGGCAGCAGAAGGGCCGTATGAAAGGGGTTGCCCAGAGGGGCAATCAATTGTCGTTTGGCTCTTTTGGGATTAAAACTACTGAATCTTGCTGGCTGACCGGTCAGCAAATAGAAGCAGCCCGTCAGGCGGTGGTGCGTTATATGAAGCGTGAGGGCCAGATTTGGATCCGCGTTTTCCCCGATAAACCTTTTACCAAAAAACCGGCCGAAGTGCGGATGGGTAAGGGAAAAGGTGCGCCGGAAGGATTCGTGTGTCCCATCACCCCAGGCCGTATTATTATTGAAGCTGAAGGTGTTCCTTTGGAAGTGGCTCAAGAAGCGCTTCGTTTGGGTGCACAAAAACTACCCGTAGTCACAAAGTTTGTGGTACGTAGAGATTATGCAGAATAAAAAATCAGGAGCAAAATGAAAACACCCGAAATAAGAGAATTATCTGTGAAAGACTTGCGCGAGCGGATTGATACCGATAAAGTCAATCTTAGTCGCTTAAAGATGGCCCACGCTGTCTCTCCCATTGACAATATGTCAAAGATAAAAAAAGCGCGTCGCAACATTGCCCGTATGCTCACTGTATTACGTGAAACCGAGTCTAAACAGAACAAAAAGTAGTCGTTCATGGAAAGAAATCTTCGTAAAGAAAGAACAGGAATTGTGGTGAGCAACAAGATGGAAAAGTCCATTGTGGTTGCCGTAAGACGCAAAGTTAAACACCCAATTTATGGCAAATTTGTAAATAAGACCACTAGATTCGTTGCGCACGATAAGATGAACGAATGTAGTGAGGGCGATAAAGTTCGCATTATGGAAACACGGCCTTTGAGTAAAACCAAATGCTGGAGATTAGTAGAAATTGTAGAAAAAGTTAAATAGCCATGATACAGCAGGAATCACGTTTATTGGTGGCCGATAACAGCGGAGCAAAGGAAGTTCTTTGTATCCGTGTGCTGGGCGGAACCCGACGCCGTTATGCGGGGATTGGGGATAAAATTGTGGTCTCGATTAAGAGCGCAATTCCGGGAGGAGAGGCCAAAAAAGGCACTGTTTCAAAGGCGGTGATTGTTCGTACCAAAAAGGAGGTTCGCCGTGTGGACGGATCGTACATCCGTTTTGACGACAATGCTTGTGTGTTGCTTAATGCTCAGGGCGAAGTGAGGGGAACCCGTATTTTTGGGCCCGTTGCCCGCGAGTTACGCGACAGTTATATGAAAATTGTATCCTTAGCGCCTGAGGTGCTTTAATATGACGATAATATGAGTAAAAAATTGCACATAAAAAAAGGCGATACGGTGTATGTGAATGCCGGAAATGATCGCGGGAAAACCGGAAAGGTTTTGGAGATGCAGATCGAAAAAAGTCGCGCCATTGTTGAGGGTATTAACTTAGTCAGCAAACATACCAAACCCAATGCAAAGCACCCTCAGGGCGGAATCATCAAACAGGAAGCAGGTATTCATATATCTAATTTGCAAATTGTTGATCCGTCAAAAGGAGGACCAACCCGCATAGGTCGCAGGCTAAATGCCAATGGTAAAATTGTTCGTTACGCAAAAAAATCGGGAGAGGAGATTAAATAATGGCAACAAAAGAAACAAAGAGTGCCGATAAGGCAAAGGCGGCCGACAAAGGTGGCAAAACCGCAAAAGGCGGAGATCAAGCACAAAAAGCTGCGGTAAAACCTCAAGGTGCACAAATCGTGGCAAAGGGATACGTTCCCACGTTGCAAAAGATGTATAAAGAGGAGATTGTACCCAAATTGATTAAAGAGTTTGCATTTACATCCCCTATGCAGGCACCCAAATTAGAAAAAATTGTGGTCAATCAGGGAATTGGATCGGCTACCGGCGACAAGAAGTTGATCGATGTGGCGTTAAGCGAACTTTCGACCATTGCCGGTCAAAAAGCGGTGCAAACCGCCTCCAAAAAAGACATCTCTAACTTTAAATTGCGCAGGGGAATGCCCATTGGCGTTAAAGTAACCTTACGCGCCGCAAAGATGTACGAATTTTTGGATCGATTGATTTCGATTGCATTACCTCGGATTCGAGACTTTAAGGGAATTACAGAGAAATTTGATGGTCGCGGTAACTACACACTTGGAATCAAGGAGCATATCATTTTTCCGGAAATCGATATCGACAAAATCACAAAGATTTTTGGAATGGAGATCACCTTTGTTACCACAAGCGACAAGGACGAAGAAGCATTTGCACTGCTTCGCGAATTTGGATTGCCTTTTCGTAATATTAAGAAATAATAACAATTGTAAATGAGCGTTTAATAATGGCAAAAGAATCAATGAAGGCGCGTGAAGTAAAACGCGCAAAAATGTGCGCCAAATATGCAGAAAAGAGAAAGGCTTTAAAAGAGGCGGGAGACTACGAAGGTTTGCAAAAACTTCCCAAGAACTCCAGCCCCGTTCGTCAACACAACCGTTGCTCGATTACCGGTCGGCCCAAAGGATATATGCGTATTTTTGGGATAAGCCGAATTCAGTTTCGTGAGATGGCGAGTCATGGCCTGATTCCCGGCGTGCGAAAAGCCTCATGGTAAAGAACTAACAAAAAAAATATTTATTGGATATCGGGCGCCGAATTCGAGTGCCGAAATTAACAAACAAAAAAACAACAATTATGACTGATCCAATAGCAGATTATCTGACAAGGATTCGAAACGGGGTAGCCGCCGGACATAAAGTGGTGGAGATTCCCTCATCAAATGTAAAGCAGGAGCTTACACGCATCTTGCACGAAAAAGGTTATATCCTTAGCTACAAGGTAGTAGAAGGTACGCCATTCCACACAATCAAAATCGCACTCAAGTACCATCCGGAGACCAAACGCCCTGCCATTAAGCATATTGAGCGAGCCAGCTCTCCGGGTTTACGTCGTTATGCAGGAGTCGATAAACTTCCCCGCGTATTAAACGGCTTGGGGATTGCCATCATCTCTACTTCCAAAGGGATGATTACTGATAAAGAAGCCAAAGAGCTAAACGTCGGCGGCGAAGTAATATGTTATGTTTATTAATCAATATCAATTATAAGAAATGTCACGGATAGGAAAATTACCTGTAAACCTGCCACTTGGCGTCACCATTCAGGTGGGCGACTACAATGTGGTTACGGTGAAAGGCCCTCTCGGCACACTGACCCAAAAGGTCGATCCCGATATCAAGGTTGCTGTGGAGGGTGGAGAGATAAAAGTGAGCCGTCCCACCGACCAGCCGCGCCACCGCTCGATGCACGGATTGTACCGCGCATTGATCAATAACATGGTAACGGGCGTATCAACCGGTTTTACGATTCAGCAAGAACTTGTAGGCGTTGGCTATCGCGTAGAGGCCAAAGGACAGGTTCTGGAGTTCAACTTAGGGTATTCTCACGATATTCATCTGATGTTGCCGCCTGAGATTAAGGCTACGGCAGAGGTGACGAGAAAAGGTGCAAACCCCGTTTTGACCCTCAAAAGTCACGATAAGCAGCTTTTGGGTATGGTGGCCGCCAAAATACGCTCACTGCGCAAGCCCGAGCCATACAAAGGAAAAGGTATTAAGTTTGTAGGCGAGCAACTTCGCCGAAAAGCAGGCAAATCAGCCGGCGCTAAATAATGGGAGGATTTGATATGAAAATGAATAAAATAGAAAGAAGAAGACGCATAAGATACCGCATTAGAAAACATATTTCCGGCACATCAGAGCGCCCCAGAATGTCGGTGTATAGAAGCAACAAGCAGATTTATGTGCAATTTATTGACGATGTGGACGGAGTAACGCTTGCTTCCGCTTCATCAACTGATAAGAGTTTGTTAGAGAGTGTAAAGGGAAAATCAGGTACAGAGGTTGCCAAGTTAGTGGGAAAGTTGGCCGCTGAGCGTGCTGCTGAAAAAGGTATATCTTCGGTCTCTTTTGACCGTGGAGGGTATCTGTACCACGGTAAGGTAAAATGTTTAGCTGAAGCTGCCAGAGAGGGTGGCCTAAAATTCTAATATGCAAGAATATGAGAAACTCAAATGTAATAAAAGTTAAGACAACCGACTTGGAATTAAAAGATAAGTTGGTGGCTGTTCAGCGCGTTACAAAGGTAACCAAAGGGGGTCGCCACTTTAGCTTTGCTGCCATTGTGGTAGTAGGTGACGAAAACGGAGTGGTCGGTTATGGTTTGGGTAAGGCCGGCGAGGTAACTTCTGCCATATCCAAGGGAATAGAAGACGCTAAAAAGAATTTGGTAAAGATTCCGCTCAACAAACGCACCATTCCGCATGAGCAGGAGGCAAAATTTGGAGGTGCGCGGGTCTTTATGAAACCGGCGGCGCCCGGAACCGGGGTCAAGGCGGGAGGCGCTATGCGCGCAGTATTTGAAAGTGCCGGTATTCAAGACGTTTTGGCTAAGTCCAAAGGATCGTCAAATCCGCACAATTTGGTAAAAGCAACGGTTCAGGCCCTATTGGAAATGCGGGATGCCTACTCTGTGGCAGGCGTACGCGGTGTTCAGATGAAAAGGGTATTTAACGGTTAAGGAGTAGAGTTATGGCAAAATGGAAGATCACTCAGGTGAAGAGCAAAAACAGCGCGACCGAACGCCAAATGGCCACCTTGGCCTCTTTGGGAATACGGCGGATCAATCATTCCGTAGTATTTGAGGTCACCCCGATTGTAAAGGGTATGGTAACCAAAGTATTACACTTGGTAAAAGTGGAAGAAATCGAGTAAAAAAGAGATAGTATGAAGCTACATAATTTAAAACCCTCAACGGGTTCAGTACATAAAGAGAAACGGATTGGCCGCGGAGAAGGTTCGGGTCGTGGAGGCACCTCTACGCGTGGACATAAGGGGGCCCAGTCACGTTCAGGATATTCCCGTAAGTTAGGCTTTGAAGGGGGACAGATGCCCCTCCAGCGCAGGTTGCCCAAATTTGGCTTTACAAATATAAATAGAGTTGAATTCAAGGCTATTAATGTTTCTGCTTTGCAGGCTTTACACGAAAAAACTGGGGTAAGCGAGATCGGTTTTGAGACATTAATCGAATCGGGTTTGGTATCAAAAAATGATCGGGTAAAAATTTTAGGAAACGGAATCCTCACCGCCAAAATCAACGTTACAGCACACGCTTTCTCAAAGAGCGCCGTAGCGGCCATTGAGGCGCAACAGGGATCGATTTCCGTAATATAGTTGCTGTCATGAAAAAGTTTATTGAAACCCTAAAAAATATCTTCAAAATTGAGGAGCTGCGTACACGGATTGTTTACACAGTTTTATTGGTTTTGGTATATCGACTCGGCAGTTTTGTGGTGTTGCCCGGGATTGACCCCACCAAGTTGACCGCTTTAAAGGCGCAGGCAGCCGGAGGTTTGTTGGGTCTGCTGGATATGTTTTCCGGAGGGGCATTTGGAAACGCTTCGGTGTTTGCCCTTGGGGTGATGCCCTATATCTCTGCGTCCATTGTGATTCAGCTTTTGGGAATCATGTTTCCCTATTTTCAGCGATTGCAACGCGAAGGCGAAAGCGGTCGTCGAAAGATGAATCAATTGACTCGTTATTTGACTATTGTGATTCTTATGCTGCAGGGACCGGCCTATTTGACCAATTTACACATGAAATTGGATCCCTCGGCATTTTTGATTAAAGGATTCTCGTTCAATTTATTTTCTACGATGGTGCTGGTTGGAGGTACCATGTTCATTATGTGGTTGGGAGAGCGCATTACAGACCGCGGCTTGGGTAATGGGATCTCGCTGATCATTATGGTGGGCATTATAGCCCGATTACCGTTTGCATTAACAGCGGAGATCGGGGCACGTATCAATCAGACTACCGGCGGATTTCTTATGTTGATCGTAGAGTTCTTTATTTTGTTCCTCATCTTTGCCGCCACAATTGCCTTGGTTCAGGGTACCCGAAAGATACCCGTACAGTATGCAAAACGTATTGTAGGAAACAAGCAATATGGCGGTGTGCGTCAGTATATTCCGTTAAAGATTAATGCAGCAGGTGTGATGCCGATTATCTTTGCACAGGCGCTGATGCTCTTTCCTTTGATTTTATCCGGATTTGAAGCTACACGTGGATTAGCCGCTACGTTAAGCAACCATCTTGGATTTTGGTACAACTTTATCTTTGCCCTTATGATTATGGCATTTACCTACTTCTATACAGCAGTAACGGTAAATCCTACCAATATGGCAGAAGATATGAAGAAAAACGGCGGTTTTATTCCCGGTGTCAAACCCGGAAAGAAGACCGCTGAGTATTTAGATACCATCATGTCGCGTATTACGCTACCCGGCTCAATTTGTTTGGCCATCATTGCGATTCTACCGACATTTGCCATGAAACTCGGCATTATCGACAGCTTTGCCTATTTTTATGGCGGAACCTCGCTGTTGATTATGGTGGGTGTGGTATTAGATACATTGCAACAAATTGAAAGTCACTTGCTGATGCGGCACTACGACGGCCTGATGAAAACAGGACGCATGAAGGGTCGTGCCGGTATGTAATTTTTGATTTGTGGGATTAAGAACGTTCTTTCAAATGATAAAAATTCGGACCGAAGAGGAGATAGAGCTGCTCAGGGTCAATGCCTTGTTGGTTTCTAAAACCTTAGCCGAAGTGGGGCGGCATATAGCGCCGGGTGTCTCAACAAAGACGTTAGACGCTATTGCCGAGGCCTTTATTCGCGACCATGGTGCCGAGCCTGCTTTTCTGGGATACGACGGCTTCCCTGCCACTTTGTGCATATCGTTAAACAGTACCGTTGTACACGGTATTCCGTCTGACGAGGTGCTAAAGGAGGGAGATGTGGTATCGATTGATTGCGGAACACGTTACAAAGGTTATTGTGGCGATTCGGCTTACACTTTTGGTGTGGGCGAACTTTCTGACCAAGATAAGATGTTGTTGCGTGTAACACATGATGCACTTTTTAAGGGCATTGAGCAGGCCAGATCCGGCAACAGGGTAGGCGATATATCGGCCGCCGTGCAAAGCTATGCAGAGCAACACGGTTTTTCTGTGGTGCGCGAAATGGTGGGACACGGGATTGGGACAAAGGTACATGAGCGTCCCGATGTTCCCAATTACGGAGCAAGAGGGCGCGGGAAACTCCTTTCCAAAGGTATGGTGATCTGTATTGAACCCATGATCAACGCCGGCGCAAAGGAGGTCTATCTTGCAGAGGATGGTTGGGCTTTACAAACGGCAGATGATAAGAAGTCTGCTCATTTTGAGCTGACCATGGTGGTGAGAGAAAGGGAACCGGAAATTTTATCGACATTTAACCAAATTGATGAATATTATACTAAATATCAGACCTAAGGAAAAAGTATGCCCAAACAATCTGCCATAGAAAAAGAAGGCACCATTATTGAAGCGCTCTCCAACGCCATGTTCAGGGTCGAACTGTACAATGGCCACGTGATTATAGCGCATATTTCCGGAAAAATGCGGATGAACTACATTCGGATTCTTCCCGGAGACAAAGTGCGGGTAGAGATGTCTCCTTATGATCTGACAAAAGGTAGAATTTCTTTCAGATATAAATAATAATTGTTAAGACAATGAAAGTAAAAGCATCCATTAAAAAGCGCAGTGACGATTGTAAAATCGTAAAACGGAAAGGTCGTTTGTATGTGATTTGCAAAAAGACGCCAAAATTTAAAATGCGCCAGGGATAATGATTTTTGTAACTAAAAATAAAAGGAATAAATAAATTATGGCACGTATAGCCGGAGTTGACTTACCCAAAAATAAACGTGGAGAGATAGGACTAACCTATATCTACGGAATTGGCCGCAGTTCTGCCCAAAACATCCTCACCAAAACAGGAGTCGATTTTGACGCCAAGGTAAAGGATTGGAGTGATGACCAGATTGCCGCCATTCGTTCTACGATTGCAGAAGAGTACAAGATCGAAGGTGAATTGCGCTCTTCTGTGCAAATGAATATTAAACGATTGATGGATATCGGTTGCTACAGAGGTATTCGCCATCGTATTGGACTGCCCGTTCGCGGACAGACCACCAAAAATAATGCCCGTACCCGAAAGGGACGTAAAAAAACGGTGGCAAACAAGAAAAAAGCAACTAAATAGTAATTAGGATTATGGCAAAGAAAACCGGAACTACAAACAAAAAGAAGGTAGTAAAAGTGGATGCGTATGGAGAGGTCCACGTTTCATCGACTTTTAACAATGTAATTGTAACGCTGACCAATAGCGAGGGACAGGTGATCAGTTGGTCGTCTGCCGGAAAGATGGGATTTCGCGGCTCTAAAAAGAACACCCCATATGCCGCACAAACAGCGGCAGAGGATTGCGCTAAAGTTGCTTTTGACATGGGATTACGTAAGGTAAAAGCATACGTAAAGGGCCCTGGCGCAGGGCGCGAATCTGCGATTCGTACGATTCACGGAGCGGGAATTGAAGTGACCGAAATCGTGGATGTTACCCCTCTTCCCCACAATGGTTGCCGTCCCAAAGGACGTCGTAGAGTATAAGCTGTTAAACATTTAATTGAATAGAATATGGCAAGATATACCGGGCCAAGGAGCAAAGTAGCCCGCAAATTTGGGGAGCCAATTTTTGGCCCCGATAAAAGTTTTGAACGCAAAAACCATCCTCCCGGACAACATGGTTTGGCCAAAAAGAGAAAGAAAAGCTCTGAGTACGGCATCCAGTTAAAGGAGAAGCAAAAGGTAAAGTCAACGTATGGTTTGTTGGAGCGTCAGTTTAGAAACCTCTATGAGAAAGCTTCTCGTATGAAAGGACGTAAAGGTGAAAATCTTATCTTCCTATTGGAAAGCCGTTTGGATAATTTGGTATATAGAATGACCATTGCGCCCACTCGTTCTGCTGCACGTCAATTGGTAACGCATGGACACATTATTTTAAATAATTTGGTGTGCAATATTCCTTCGGCGTTGGTAAAACCGGGGGATCTGATAGGCGTACGCGAGCGTTCCAAAAATTTGGAAGTGGTTCAGAACAACATCACCAGAGGAGGCTCTAAGTACCCATGGATCGAATGGGATGCAAATACGGTAGGAGGAAAGTTTTTAAACTATCCCGACCGCACCGAAATTCCCGAAACTATTAATGAGCAACTGATTGTAGAGTTGTACTCTAAGTAATAATCTTTATATTAATCATAATGGCAATTTTAGCTTTTCAAAAACCAGATAAGGTGATTATGATCGAAGCCTCCGACACTTTTGGACGCTTTGAATTTAGGCCGTTAGAGCCAGGTTATGGGATGACGATAGGTAATGCTTTACGTCGTATTTTACTCTCTTCGTTGGAGGGGTATGCCATTACCACCGTCAAGATCGAAGGCGTTGATCATGAATTTGCCACCATCCCCGGCGTGATCGAAAACGTTGTGGAAATAATCTTGAATTTAAAGAAGATACGTTTTAAAAACATGGTGGACGAGGTGGATAACGAGCATATTACCACTACAGTAACCGATAAGGAACAGTTTACTGCCGATGATATTTCTAAACAGCTCTCCTCTTTTAAGGTGTTGAATCCCGAATTGGTCATTTGCAGCATGGCGCCTGAGGTAAAACTTACGATAGAAATTACAATTGGAAAGGGAAGAGGTTATGTTCCCGCAGAGGAGAACCAACCCGACCATGCTCCCTTTGGCCTGATTCCGATCGATTCGATCTTTACCCCTATTAAGAATGTGCAATACTCTGTGGAAGACTGTCGTGTAGAGCAAAAGACCGACTACGAGAAGTTGAATCTTGAGATTACTACAGATGGGTCGATCCATCCAAAGGATGCGTTAAAAGAGGCGGCAAAGATTCTCATTCACCATTTTATGCTCTTTTCGGACGAAAAGATAAGTATGGAGGTGACTCCGGAGGTGGTGAGTAACGATTTAGATGAGGAGTCGCTTAGGATGCGCCAACTTCTGTTGACCAAACTCTCTGATATGGAACTTTCTGTTCGCGCGTTAAATTGTCTTAAATCAGCTGATGTGGAGACTTTTGCTGATTTGGTGTCGTTTCAGCGTGCTGAATTGATGAAGTTTCGCAATTTTGGAAAGAAATCTCTTACCGAAATCGAAATACTGATAGATCGCCTAAAACTCACTTTTGACATGGACGTTACCAAGTATAATATTGAACGAAAAGTAAGGAAACCACAACAACAACAACAACATGAGGCATAGAAAATCTTTTAATCATTTGGGGCGCAAGAGTCAACACCGTAAAGCGATGTTGGCCAATATGGCGTCATCTCTGATCATCCATAAACGAATCGAAACTACTGAGGCAAAAGCAAAAGCTTTGCGCGAATATGTAGAACCATTGATTACCAAATCAAAAGAAGACACTACACATTCTCGGCGTATGGTATTCAGTTACCTTAAAACCAAGGAAGCAGTCACAGAACTGTTTCGCGTTGTGGCGCCAAAGGTGGCAGATCGCCCCGGCGGATATACCCGCGTACTCAAAATCGGATTCCGTTTGGGAGACTCTGCCGATATGGCAATGATCGAATTGGTTGACTTTAATGAGGCTGCACTTGCTGCTTCGTCCAAGAAAGACGAGAAAAAGAGTGTCCGCAGAAGCCGCCCCAAAAAATCTAACGAACCCAAGGCCCAAGTCGCTGACAAAAAAGCCCCCGCAAAAAAAGCTACGGAAAAGGCAAAACCAACGGCAGAAGAACCGGAAGTGGTGATCGAACCGGAAGTTGCTGATGAGATTGAAGATGTGGAGGTGCCTGAGGTGGAGGTGGACGTTGAGGCGGAGGAAGAGGTGAAGGTAGAGGAAGAACAGTAAGATTGGCAATTGGCATAAGCTGCTGTACTGCAATAAACGACAAGCGATCCTGCAAAGATGCGGGATCGCTTGTCGTTTGAGTGGAGGTAGTGATCTTTACAAAAACATCCCCACCATTGCAGCCGACATCAACGCGGCTAATGTACCGGCCAATAGTGCACGAAAGCCATACTCAGATAGAATGTGGCGTTTGTTGGGCGCCATACCGCCGATACCGCCAATCTGGATGCCCACAGAGGCAAAGTTGGCAAATCCACAGAGTACGTAAGTGGCCATTATGATCGATTTTACTTCAGTAAAAGCTCCTCCTTGAATCAGTGATGATAAACTTTGGTATCCAACAAATTCTGTCATGATGAGCTTTTCGCCCAATAACCTTCCCACCAAACCAAGGTCTGCGCCGCAAACACCTGTGAGCCAGATGACAGGAGAAAAGACGTAGGAGAGGATCATTTGTAAGGAGAGGACGGGGTATTGTCCGTGGGTCCATCCGGCAATGAGTTGATTAAGATGGGTATATTGACCTAATTTTAAGAAAATGTAGTTACATCCGGCGATAAGTGCATAAAATACCAAAAGCATGGCTGCTACATTGGCTGCCAATTTTAAGCCGTCAATGGTGCCGTTGGATATGGCATCTAATACATTTTTGCCGATCTTCTCTTTGGGAATCTCTACTGAGTTGTTAATCTCTTCTGTTTGAGGTTTTAACATCTTGGCCATTGCAATGGCGCCCGGAGCGGCCATTACGGAGGCCGAAAGCAGGTGTTTGGCAAATTCTATTTCAAGAAGGCGGTCGCCTCCTCCCAACATTCCAATATAGGCCGCCAACACTCCGCCGGCCATTGTGGCCATACCGCCGGTCATAATCAGCATAAGTTCGGATCGGGTCATATTGGGAATAAAGGGCTTAACCATAAGAGGTGCCTCTGTTTGTCCCAAGAAGATGTTTCCTGCGGTAGAGAGGCTCTCAGCGCCGGAAAGTCTCATTGCTTTGGTTAATAACCAAGCCATTACCCACACTACTTTTTGAAGAATACCAAGGTAGAAGAGGAGGCTGGTAAGGGCAGAGAAAAAGGTGATGGTGGGTAAAATCTGAAAAGCAAAGATAAATCCAAGCTTTGAGGGGTCCATCAGGTCGCCAAACAAGAAAGTTGACCCTGCTTTTGTCCAATCTAATACCACTACAAAACACTTTCCTAAGACCTCAAATACGGTTTGAATGGCCGGCACCCAAAGCACACCAATGGCAATAATCAACTGAATAAGGAGCGCTTTTCCAATGGTGGGCCAATGTATCCGCTTACGATCAAGGCTAAAGATCCACGCAATGGCCAAAATGGCCAACATACCCAATACTCCACGACCGATTGCTTTGACGCTAAAGGTGGTGTTTTTTTCCATGAGAATGGCCTTGTAGGGGTTTTCCTGAATGGCCTCATCTAAAGGCTCAATGGTCTCTTGATCCGGATCAGAAAGGACTACAGCTGCTGCATCCAAATCTGTGCCAACAATCGCTGGATCAGCGGTTTGTGCAGACGCAAAAAAACAGAAGGTGAGTCCGATAATGGTGAAAAGAAGGTGTTTCATAAGTTTTAGATTATAATTTGAGGCAAAAGTAGTAATAATATTGTTACCTTTGGCATCATTTTCAAAACTCTTGATAAAGTTTGATGTTATACACAAAGATGTCGATTCTGTTGCACGTTGCGGTGTAATGCATACCGACCATGGAGTGATCCAAACCCCTGTTTTTATGCCTGTTGGCACAGTTGGCACAGTTAAAGGTGTGCTTCACAGAGATTTAGTTGAGGATATGGATGCAACCATTATTTTGGGCAACACCTACCATTTGTACCTGCGGCCCGGGATGGATGTAATGAGCGCTGCGGGAGGAATTCATAAGTTTTGCGCATGGGATCGTCCACTTTTGACCGATAGTGGTGGATTTCAGGTCTTTTCGTTGGCGGAGAATAGAAAAATTACCGCCGAGGGATGTTCGTTCCGATCGCATATTGATGGTTCAAAACACCTCTTTACTCCGGAAAATGTTGTTGATATCCAACGTATTATTGGTGCAGATGTGATGATGGCTTTGGACGAATGTCCTCCCGGAGACTCTGACCACAAATATGCCAAAAAATCACTTGAACTGACACAGCAGTGGTTGGTGCGGGGGTTGGAGAGGTACCGGCAAACCCAACCGTTGTATGGCCATGAACAGGCCTTTTTCCCTATTGTACAGGGTTGTGTATATCCCGATTTAAGGCGCGCGGCCGCCGAATATGTGGCCACCCTCGAATGTGCCGGAAGTGCCATTGGCGGATTGTCGGTTGGAGAGCCTGTGGAGCAGATGTATGAGATGATTGAGGTGGTGCATCCGATTTTACCTTTGGATAAACCACGCTACTTAATGGGGGTGGGAACACCATGGAACCTTTTGGAAGCCATCTCAAGGGGAATTGATATGTTTGATTGCGTAATGCCCACGCGCAACGGACGCAGCGGAATGTTGTTTACCCAAAATGGCATCATCAACATAAGAAACCAAAAATGGGCAACCGATTTTGACCCAATTGATCCCGATGGAAGTTCCTTTGTGGACCGTACTTACAGTAAGGCGTACCTGCGTCACCTCTTTATTGCCTCCGAAATGTTGGGACCGCAAATTGCCAGCCAACACAATTTGGCCCTTTATTTGTGGTTAATGGAGGAGGCACGCCGGCAGATCGCTGCCGGTACCTTTGCGTCATGGAAAACAAAAATAGTTAAACAATTGCAAAATAGATTATAATAAGAATGAAGTTAAGACTTGCCATTATAGATCGATACATTATCAAAAAATTTATTTCCACATATTTTTTTGCTATTTTATTGATAATAGGAATAGTGATCATATTTGATATCAGTGAGAAAATTGACGATTTTGTGGCTAAGGAGGCTCCGCTACGGGCTATCGTTTTTGAATACTACCTCAATTTTATTCCCTTCTTTATCAATATGTTTAGCCCTCTCTTTGTGTTTATCACGGTAATCTTTTTTACTTCTAAACTGGCAGCAGGAAGCGAGATTATTGCAATGTTGTCGGGAGGACTAAGTTTTAATCGGCTATTGCGGCCATACATTATTTCGGCTTTTGTAATTGCGTTAATGAGCTTGTGCCTCAGTCTGTTTATTATCCCTCCTGCCAACAAGAACCGCCTGGTCTTTGAGGAACAGTATATGAAAAAGACCTATAATAATTACAATCGAAACATCCACTTTCAGTTAGAGCCCAACCACTTTCTCTATATGGAGTCGTTCAACAACATGAGTAATACCGCAATTCGTTTTACATTGGAACATTTTGAAGAGAACAAAATGGTTTCTAAACTCTTTGCAGAGACAGCTGTTTGGAAGGACTCGTATATGGGGTGGGAATTAAATAACTACTATATTCGTTACATTGATGGAGAGCAAGAGCGGGTGGAGCAGGGATTTACCAAAGACACCATCCTTGACCTCACCGCAGCTGAGCTGAAACAACGCAAAGGCGCTGTGGAGGCTTTGAACTATTTTGAATTGAATCAAGAAATTGAGAAGTTAAAGATGCGTGGTGACGACAGGGTTAAACTTGCGCAGATACAGAAAAATACTCGTTTTGCAGTCCCATTTTCGGCATTTATCCTTACGTTGATGGGGGTTTCGCTCTCTTCCAGAAAAAAAAGAGGCGGTATAGGAATCAACATCGGAATAGGTATAGCCCTGAGTTTTACCTATATATTGTTTCTACGTTTTAGCGAAATGTTTGTGCATGGAGACGTTTTACCTCCCATGGTGGCGTTATGGGTGCCAAATATGGTTTTTGCGGTGGTGGCGGTGGTACTCTATAGGTTGGCTCCCAAATAAGATGATTTGAAACAAATCGAAAAAAGTTTATCTTTGCACAGTATAGTTAAAAACAAAATAGAAGTTTTTGTCTAATATATTAAGCGATTACGAATGAATTATGGCAAATGAGAGAAAAACAGAGCAAATAGTCCGTTTTCACTTTCAGAAATCGAGTGAAGTTGTCCAGATTGAAGAACAATCATCGGATATTTCTAAAATTGACAAACTTCTGAAAAGTGCCTCAAAAAAAGGTGCAGGAAAGGGATTCCCGGAATTTATTATTACATTCAATAATAACAATGATTTTCTAATTGTGATTGAGTGCAAAGCAGATATTACAAAACACGAAAGTGAGGATAAAGATAAATTTGCCGAATATGCAGTTGATGGCGCATTATTATATGCTTCTTTCTTATCAAAAGAGTATGATGTATTAGCAATAGCAGCAAGCGGCGAAACACAGCAAGAACTAAAAGTTTCATCTTTTCTCCACCTCAAAGGAGAAAGAAAGGCCGTAAAAATGTTTGGGGATAAACTCTTACCAGCACAGGATTATTTGAATGGTTATTTGAAAAGTCCTGAAAAGTTCAGACAAGATTATAATACATTACTTGATTTTACAAAAGCCTTAAATGATAAATTTCAAGAGTATAAAATTCCCGAAAGAGAACGAAGCTTAGTTTTAAGCTGTGTGTTGATAGCATTAGAAGACGAAGCATTCAAAATTTCATATGACAAAATAGAAAAACCAAAACAACTTGCAGAAGATTTAGTAAAAACAGTTTCAAATAAGTTGGAAAATGCTAATATTGGAAACGAAAAATTATCTATTTTAAAAAAACAATTTGAATTTATTGAATATACTTCTTTATCGGTAGTTAAAGGAATATTAAAAGAATTGATAGATGATATAGATGCAAATATAAACAGATTTATAAAAACTCACGAATATTTTGATGTTTTAGGACAACTCTACATTGAATTTTTAAAATATGCAAACAGCGATAAAGGATTGGGAATAGTACTTACTCCACCTCATATTACAGAACTATTTGCAGATTTGGCTCAAGTAAATCAGAACTCTGTAATTTATGATAATTGCGCAGGTACAGGTGGATTTTTGATCTCAGCTATGAGAAAAATGATTGAACAGGCAGAAGACGACACAACAAAACTAAGAGAAATAAAATCTAAGCAAATTATTGGGACTGAAGACCAAGCTCATATCTTTGCGTTAGCTGTTTCTAATATGTTTATCCACCAAGACGGAAAAACAAATGTAATTAAAGGAAGTTGCTTTGATACAGGTATTATACAACAAGTAAAAGAACAAAAACCAACAGTTGGATTCTTAAACCCGCCATATCAAAATGACAAGAAAAGAGATACGAATGAATTGCTATTTGTCTTAAATAATTTAGAATGTTTAGCAGATGGAGGAACTTGTGTTGCAATTGTTCCAATGCAGAAAGCCTTGGCAACGTCTGCAAGGTCAAAAGATTTTTTTTATAAAAAAGAATTATTGTCAAAACACACATTAGAAGCAGTCTTTTCAATGCCTGATGAGTTGTTTTTTAATTCAGATGCAAGTGCAGTAACCTGCGTCATGGTTTTTACAGCACACAAACCACACATTAAGGGCAAAAAAACATTTTTTGGATATTTTAAAGACGATGGGTTTATTAAACGAAAAATACCAAAACGCCATGATGGTCTTGGAAAATGGGAAAAAATCAAAGAAAACTGGTTGTTATCGTATTTCAACAAAGAAGAAATTGACGGCTTAAGCGTTATTCGTGAAGTTTCTGCTACTGATGAATGGTGTGCAGAAGCATATATGGAAACAGATTATTCAGCATTAAAACAATCCGATTTTGAAAAAGTTTTGTTGGAATACTCTTCATTTTTATTTGCAAATTGTATATCAGACATAGTTGAATCGAGGGCATTTAATCATAATCATTATAATTTAGATGTATCAACTTGGAAATCTTTTAAACTAAATGCAGAAAAAAGAGGACTTTTTGAGATTACCGGCAGTAAAACAACCTCAATTTTGGAACTTGAAGAATATGGAAAAGGACAATTCCCGTATGTTACTACACAAGCTACAAATAATGGAACTGCTGATTTTTACGATTATTTTACCGAAATTGGAAATGTTTTGACTGTTGATAGCGCTGTGGTAGGGTATTGCTCCTATCAACCTATTAATTTTTCTGCAAGCGACCATGTTGAAAAACTAATACCAAATTTTTCAATGAATAAATATACAGCATTGTTTTTGGTTACAATTTTTAGATTGGAACAATACCGCTATAATTATGGTCGCAAATGCAGTCAAAGCAGAATGAAAGAGCGTAGCATTAAATTGCCTGCTAGAGATGGGTTACCTGATTGGCAGTATATGGAAAATTATATCAAATCATTACATTATTCAAAATCAATATAAATCATACAAGACGCAAGTAAGCGATTGTGTTTTTAATCTTCTGAAGGCCTGCGCGGTGGAGGGGGGATTTGGAAAAGCGTTGCGAAAAAATGTCGGGTAGCATCTCTTTCCACTCGTTTGCGGTGACTTGTAACAATCCGGGCAGCGGAGGAAAAAGGGTGGTGTAAGGGGTATTGGCGCCATAAGGACAGGCACGGAGACAGATTTCGCAGCCAAAAATATAGGGGGAGGGGTTTTGGGTACAGGGACCCTTCTTTTCGATGGTTTGGTATGAGATACAGCGACGGGCGTCTAACGAGAATGGCGCGTTAAGCGCTCCGGTTGGGCATGCCTTTACGCAGTTGAGGCAAGATCCGCATTGGGGTTCCATGGGATTATCGGTTTCGAGTTCAAGGTTTGTGAGAATGACAGAAATAAAGGTATAGGGGCCAAACTTTGGAGAGATGAGGAGGTTGCTCTTTCCAATCCATCCCAATCCGGCCTTTGCTGCCCATGCTCGCTCCAAAATGGGCGCTGTATCGACAAAAAGGCGCATTGACGATGTTACTTGACTGTCAATAAATGCTTTAAGTTTGTAAAGTTGCTCTTTGAGCACAATGTGGTAGTCGCGACCGTATGCAAATGAAGCGATTTGAGGGATGTGAGAAGATTGCCATTGGGCGGGTTTATAATTGGACAAAAGGCATATAACGGACTTGGCGCCCTTCATCAGTTTTGTTGGGTCAACTCGCTTCTCAAGATTCTTTGCCATATAGTCCATTTCGGCATAATAATGATGGTTAAGCCAGTAAAAAAGATGGGGTTCTTCCTGCTCCAACCTCTCCGCTTTTGATATTCCGCAACCATCAAATTGCAGCCGTAAAGCTTCTTGTTTGATCAACAAATTGAGCGACCTTTTTTCCATCCTACAAATGTAGGCGATTAATGGGAAAAAATCGTTACTTTTGCATTTCAATTGATAGAATTATCCCGAATATGAAAAATATACTCGTTATAGGCGCCGGCGGGCAGATTGGTACAGAGTTGGTTCCCCACTTACAAAGACTTTATGGAGAAGATCATGTGGTAGCGGCCGATGTAAAACCCGAAACTTGCCACAGCCTGCGCGCCATGGCCATAACCGAACAATTTGATGCGTTGGATATAAACATTTATGCGCAAATCGTCAAAAAGTATCGAATCGACTCCATTTTTAATTTGGTGGCGCTCTTGTCTGCAACCGGAGAGAAGATTCCGCAATTGGCTTGGGAAATCAATATGGGCGCTCTGCTCAATTCGTTGGAAATAGCCAAAGAGAACGGCTGTGCCCTCTTTACGCCCAGCTCCATTGGCGCTTTTGGTCACTCTACGCCCCACCAACAGACGCCTCAGGATACGGTGATGCGCCCGGGTACGATTTACGGGGTGTGCAAAGTGGCGGGAGAGTTGTTAAGCGACTACTACTTTACCCGTTTTGGAGTTGATACGCGCAGCGTACGGTTTCCGGGAATCATCTCTAACGGAGCCCTTCCGGGAGGAGGAACCACCGATTACGCGGTAGAGATTTTTTACCAAGCAATTAAAAACAAGCGATTTACCTGCCCTCTACCGGCAGATAGTTACTTAGATATGCTCTATATGCCCGATGCATTAAACGCCTGTTCTCAATTGATGGAGGCGGACCCGGCCAAATTGATACACCGTAACAGCTTTAATGTTACCGCTATGAGTTTTTGTCCATCTGATTTGTATGACGATATGATAAAACGTATTCCTGAGTTTACAATGGATTATCAGATCAATCCGGTGATGAGGGAGATAGCTGCTTCATGGCCCGACTCTATGGACGATTCGTGCGCCCGTAACGAATGGGGATGGAACCCCGTGTGGGATAGGCAAATGATGGTGGACGATATGTTGCAAGCGATTCGTATAAAGCTGTCCGTAAAATAGTTATTCTGTCAAGAGATGGGTGTACATTTTTTCCGTTATCTTGTTGTCGTGCCACTCTTTTTCTTGTGGCTTCAAAAACCTGTGGCTCAGGAAGCGTGGACCATTACAGGACAAATTACCGATGTAAGGAGCGGAGAAGTTTTGCAAGGGGTTTTTGTGCGAGTGGTGAATGAAGATGCTTCTTTACACACCGATAGCGACAGCTGGGGGAGTTATACGTTGTTGCTCCCTTCCCGCGATGTGGTGCTTGAGTTCTTCTGCCCCGGCTATAAAACGGAACGGATTGACCTAAAGTATGCGCAACACAAAAAACGTGTCGATGTCGCGTTAGAAGCGCTTTCGTATCTGATAGAAGACTTGATAGTCAAGGGAGAACGAGATGATAACAGAATACGGCGACCCGATATGGGCTTAGAGCGGATCACGTCTCAGAGTGTAAAAAAGATTCCTCTGTTGTTGGGAGAGGCCGATATCATCAAGGCACTTCACCTCTTGCCCGGTGTTCTACAGGCAAGCGAGGGGTCATCGGGCTTTATTGTGCGCGGAGGGAGTCCCGATCAGAATTTGGTGTTGTTTGATCATGCCACTATCTATAATCCGTCGCACATGATGGGCTTTTTTTCGGTCTTTAATAACGACGCCATCTCAGATGTACAACTCTATAAGGGTGATATTCCTGCTATGTACGGCGGTCGCCTCTCGTCTCTGTTGGATGTAGAAGGCAGGCAGGGTTTGTCAGATTTTAATGTAACCGGAGGCATTGGATTGATCACTTCCCGACTTGCCGTATCGGGACCTATTGGAAAGGATATCACGTTTTTAGCTGCAGCACGCAGAACATACGCCGATGCTTTTCTAAAGCTATCAACAGATAGCACCATCAATAGCGCCATCCTCCATTTTTATGACCTGAATGGGAAGATGCGTTGGCATGTAAATGAGCGCAATTGGGTCACTTTTTCTCTCTATAATGGGAGTGATCGATTTGGAACCCACGGAATTGGGTTTAATTTTGGCAACAGTATCGGTTCGTTGGCATGGACCCATCGTTTCTCTCAACGCCTCTCAGTACACACCATTGCCTCAGGAACCATGTACAAATTTGACTTTAAAGCCACATCAGAACAAATGGATGGGCTTCCCATTGAAGGAAGATGGTTAGCCGGAATCAAAGAAGCAGGCTTGCGTACCGATTTTATCTTCAGGTGGAACGAGCAGGTGCAAACACGTTTTGGATGGAGTGGCCTTTATCAATGGTTTCAACCGGGTAACATGAGGTTGGCGCTTCAGTCCAAAGATGAACTCCCCACATTTGAAGCAAATATGGCCCGCAAGCAGGCAATGGTAAACACCCTTTACTTTTCTAACGAGCACAAAATCTTTGAAGAGCGGTTGCACCTTCGCTACGGATTGCGGCTTACCCGTTTTGACAATGTGGGTCCCACAAAGCAGTACTATGTTGATGATGCATACGAGGTAACAGGTATCGATTCTATCCCCTCCGGCAAGTTTTACCACCATGAGTACGGTGCGGAGCCTCGGGTTGCCCTCTCCTTTATGTTGAACGATCGGATGTCTCTAAAAGCCTCCTATTCAAGAACAATGCAATTTGTACACCTCCTCTCTTTCTCTTCTGCCGGTTCTCCGTTAGACATCTGGATTCCCGCCAATCCCTCTATCAAACCACAAGTGGCAAACCAATATTCAGTTGGGTTTTTTAACGGTTTTTCCCAAAACAAAATACAAGCGTCTGTGGAGTTGTTTTACAAGAACCTGAATCATGTTTTGGATTTTAAAGACCATCCACGATTGCTTTTAAACGATACAATTGAGACCGAAATTCGTTTGGGAACAGGTTATTCCTACGGATTGGAGTGTATGGTAAAAAAAGAGAGAGGCGATCTTTCGGGGTGGATCAGCTATACATGGTTGCGCTCTTTTAGAAAGATCAACGGAGTAAACCAAGACAAGCGTTATCCGGCCTCTTCAGACCGTCCACACAATGTGAGCGTTGTGGTCAATTATCAATTTCCTTTTTACAGACGATTAGAAGCTTCGGTCAATTGGATATATTCAACAGGTCAGCCTTTTGTGATGCCCGAAGGACGATATTGGTTTTTTGATGAATTTATTCCTGTCTATTCGGCAAGAAACGCCTACCGAATGCCCGACTACCATCGAATGGATGCCTCTCTAATCATTCACTTGGGAAAAAAAGAGGGAAGATTCACAAATGAACTGAATCTATCTGTGTATAACGTATATGGACGTAAAAACCCATGGATGATCAACTATCGGATGTCGCTCAGGGGCGCCCAATATACCGAAATGACCTATCTATTTGGCATTGTGCCGTCAGTAACTTGGAATTTTAGTTTTTAAGAGATGAGAACACACTTTTGGTTTTTCCTTTTTTTCCTGCCCGTTGCCTGTACAGAGCCGATTGATCTGTGGAACGATGGTATGGAGCCTAAGTTGGTCATTACTTGTATCCTTACCGATTCGGTGATCAATAGTTATGGAGGTGATTTTTATATAAATAGAAACCAGGTGGTGATTTCCAAAACGACTCCATTTTTTGATACCGTATTTAATATACAAACCGTTGACAACGCAACCGTTTGGCTCGATTCGGAGTTGCTGATAAAGGGGCCTCCGGGTTTTTATCTTACTGAGGATGATTTTTGTGCCATTCCCGGAAAAACATATACATTGGAGGTACATTGTGATGTGAATGGCGACGGGAAAGAGGAAATATTTACGGCCGTCACCACCGTTCCTCCCAAATACAAACTTGACTCCCTCACTTTATCCCCTTTGCCGTTGATACGTGACTACATGGCCCTTATTAACTTGCACTTTGATGACCCATGGGATCACAGATATTTTGGTGCCAAACTTACCAACGAAGACGACGGTAGTTGTTACAGCGACAGGATATTGCGGTATAGCCTTATTCGGTTAAATGCCTTTCTGTCAGATGACAAGTATCGCTCGGTACCGGTCACCGACTGGATCATCCGTCACGAGATGCCTCATAACAACAAAGAAAAGTACTTTGTCTTTGCAGGAGACACCCTATCGGTAGAATTTGAAGCCCTTTCCAAAGAGTATTGGCAATTTTTAGAGGCAGCAAAAACAGAGCTATCTCCAAACAATCCAATGTTTTCCGGTCCTCGCTCCAATGTGCCCACCAACATCAAAGGGGGCGCCATCGGCATTTTTGGCTCCTTCACATCAAGCAGGGCCGTAATACAGATTCCTCCTGATACGCCGGGAATGCCCAAGCGGATGGATTGAGGGGTTGGGGATAATTAAACGAAAAAATGCAAGTTCCCGAAAAAAACAGAAAATGGTATCGTGTAAATGGGAAAGATTATTTAAACTGTGCCATAACATATATGTTGTTATCATCTTCTTTGAGTGTTGCAACCAATTCTTTCAATTTACCGTTTAGCTTTTTCTCTGCATATGCCTGTTTCAGTTCAATGTTATCCAATTCAAAATAAATCAGCGTTTCCTTTCCTGTAAAAAGCATTTTATAAACATCAATAACAAATTCATTTCCCACAAAATCTGTAAGATGAAGTATGGGCTTAACCACTTTGCCTGTACTTTTATCCAGCATATAATACTTAGCAGGAAAAGGAAATGCACCCTCTTCGCGTTTTACCGAAAAGATTTGCATGAATTGATAATTACCAACATCTACACAATTATTTAAGTAGGTCATAGGGGTTGTTGCCGATACCAAGGGAGTTTTATGCAACACAGGGGTTATAAATTGGCTTTTGTTGTACAAAAAAACAGTATCGTTTTCAGGGTTACACAAATAAACACCTTCGCTACTTTGGACCATACGTTTAACATTCCCACTTACAATGTTTCCATCGTTAGATATTCCAAGAAAAATGGGATTCATCATGAGTTCAACACAATCCAAAACGGCACCATCGGATTTTGAGATGCGGTAGAATGATGATACCAAATCACTTTTGGGCAAATTTTTAAAATCCATATCAAATCGTTTGCCTTCGATACTGACATCATAAAAAAAGATTGAAGTATCGTCAAAAGACACCACTTCATTGCCAATCCTTGTTCCTGTAGGTGATTCAAACTCCCTTTTGTATTCACCAAAAGAATTATAAACAAGAATAATTGGGCTGTAATATGATGTAACAAATACTTCATCCGTATCTTCGTCATAGAGTAGCCGATGGATGTTACGATACTCTTTTGGACCATTGCCTCTATGGTTAAAACGGGATTTGGGTTGACCGTTTCTATCAAAAAATAAGACAGTTCCATCTTTATGATCGACAATAACAACTACATTTTCGGTAATTGCACGAATTCCGCCTCTATATAAATACTCATCATTATCGGAACTCAAGAGTAGATAGGTGATGTCTGCAATATCGGTTAAAAGTATCTCTTTTTCGGGATGGTTTTTTGATACATCAATGCAAGGTAAGTCTCCTCTTGACTGTTGGCACGATGAAGGAAACAGATAGAGAGCTGTAAGAATTACGATATTAAGTACTAAAGATTTCATTTTAAGAAAGATTTTAATAACAATAAATAATCATTAAATAATTTTTGCTCCTGCACCATATTACCATTTCATTTTCCCGATTATCAGAACAGGATTGCTGTATTCATCAAGATTAGTGGCAAGCCTTTCTAATTGAATGCGTTGGTCACTGTTGTGCATCGTATCTTTTAGTAGCTTTTCGATCAAAGGAATTAATTCGACTGGATCCATTACCATATATGCAAACATTCCAGAAACAATTGGAACTCTCGGCATTGTGGTGATGCGGCCATTTTTTTCTATATTATGACTTAGTTTGATTGTTTGACCAAATAGATCGACCGAAAGGGAATTAACGACACTCAGTTTATTCTCGTTATCTAAGAATAACACATCCAGCAGTTCTGTTCCTGCAATGCGCTCAGTGATTACAACCTCTGTTTTAAAGAGCACCATACCATTTTTACCTGTAGTACAAACTTTTACAGCATTCCCACCTCCTCCGATTCTTTGGCCAGTCATTTTGTTCTTCAGTTTGATGATAAACTGAGGAATCGTTTTATCCCCTTTTATCATGAATAGTGTGTCTGAATAATTGGGCAGAAGGAAGAAAATATTGTCATTTTTCCTGAACATTATGCTATTGCCGTAAGCAAGAGAAGTATAGCCTCCCTCAATGTTGCGTGACCCTTTAATAGTAGTCAGTTTATTTTCCTGAGGATGGTACCGATATGCCAAAATAGATGACCATTCATTGGATTTTGTCGTGGAATCTCTAAAAGGACCCGAAAAAATTTCAGGACGAAAACCAAAAATGTATCCATCAGGATCAATTGCTTGTGGGTGATAATGTGGTTGACCATGCCTATAAGGCCCACTAAATGCTCCTGTATTGAGGTTGATGCAAAAAATGGCCCCCAGATCCTTGTATTGAAGGTAGTAAAGTAGTTCACGCTTTTCATCTACCAACGGCCATAAAAAGCTAACATATTCGTTCGGCCCGTTACCTCTAAACGCTAATGTTTTGATATATTTCCCCTGACGATCAAATTGAAGTAACCCTTTCTCTGTTTGTGCTATGATAAAATCAGTGGAGATAATAAAAGGCGTCCACAGATTAAGCAGGAAGTCACTCCTCGTCTCCAATGGAACAATAGATATGTCTTCCATAAGGTCGGAGATCTTTAGGTCAATGGATCCTGTAGGGTTATCCATGTCGATGATCGGGATTACAGAGAGGCTATGACTACATGATGCTGAAAATAATACTGTTAACAGAAACGTTAGAGAAATTGTGTAATATGTTTTCATCAATATAGAAATGAATACTTCTGCAAAGTTATTAATAATACTTACAGAAGATATAAAAAAGTACTCACAATACGAAACCTTTGCAAGGCAAATATCTATATAAACATTTGTTTATTAGCATTTTATTTTGTATCTTTGCTCCATGTTTTACCAAAAGAATACACAAATGGGCTTTGTAGACGGTTACGTAGAAAGACGTATTCGCAAGAATACTTTCTTCAAGCAAATCAATACGTTAATTGATTGGACAGAAATAGAAAAAGAAATCACAAAGGTTTATAAGCGAGGTCATTCTGTAGATGGCCGTCCTGCCTACCGGGGTTTGTTGCTTTTTAAGATGCTTTTAATCGGAATCTGGTACGATTTGAGCGACGAGAAAGTCGAGGAATCTGTCAATGACAGCTTATCCATGATGCGTTTTTGCGATTTAGAAATAGAAGACAGTGTGCCTGATCATAGTGTTCTGAGTCGCTTCCGTACAGAATTGACAGAGAAGAAAGCATTTGGTCGTTTGTTGAAAAAGATTAATCGTCAGCTTGTTGCGCATAAGGTGATTATTCGCAATGGTGTTGGGATCGTAGATGCTACCTTAACCGATACACCTCGCTGTCCTGATGGCAAACCGATGTATGAAATAGCAGAAGATAGAAAAGAGGATGAGCGCGAAGATGATGATATTGAGAAAGAAGAAGACCGTATGAAGGTAGTGAAGAAAAAGCAGCCCGGAGTAGATGACGAAGCCCGCTATTTGAAAAAGGGTAAAGAACTTCATTTTGGATATAAGAAGCATATACTTACAGATGAGAACGGTATTCAATTGAGTGTTCACACCACACCTGCCAACGAACACGACAGCAAAGGATTAAAGCCCTGTTTAGAGAATCAGGATGAGGCGCTTGCCGTCACTTCGTGCTATACTGACAAAGGGTATCAGGTTCCTGCTAACGTAACCCTGTTGCAACTGCCTGTAAAAAACCATAAAGTAAAAAATCGTATTCAACACAAAGCATATAGAAACAGACCATTAACTGAATGGCAGAAAGAGTATAATCGTTTAATCAGTAAGAAGCGTTGGGTAGTGGAGCGTACTTTTGGTGGCATGCGACGATGGTTCCGGTGCGGGACGGCTCG
>JAITFU010000102.1 GCA_031281125.1 Prevotellaceae bacterium
TAGAGGTGCCAGTAACCGCACTCCACAGCAATCTTCTCTTCTCTTTGCGTAGCGCCCATACCGTTCTTGAGGCCGTGGTTGATACAGGGAGCGTAGGCAATAATGACAGAGGGGCCGTCGTAGGCTTCTGCCTCTTTAATGGCGTTAAAGAACTGTGTTTGTGAGGCTCCCATAGCTACTTGTGCTACATAGACATAACCATAACTTAGGGCCATCATGCCCAAATCTTTTTTGCGGATCCGCTTGCCGGAGGTGGCAAATTTGGCTACAGCGCCCGCAGGTGTTGATTTAGAGGATTGTCCGCCGGTATTTGAATAGACTTCGGTATCAACAACCAAGATATTAACGTTCTCTCCGGAGGCCACAACGTGGTCTAATCCACCGTATCCAATGTCGTATGCCCAGCCGTCTCCGCCAATAATCCATTGAGAGCGAACAACAAGGTAATCCTTTAATACAGTGAGTTCTTTACATATATCGCATTTGCAGTCGGTGATCATTGGGATCATTTTGTCGGCAAGCTCAAGGGTGGCAGCGGCGCTGTGACGTTGATCGATCCACTTGGTAAAGAGAGCTTTAAGCTCTGTCGAGCAGCAGTCACATTCGGTCCCTTGTTTCATTAGCAGGGCAATGCGGTCGCGGACGCGCTCCACGCCCAACCTCATTCCCAAGCCATACTCGGCGTTGTCCTCAAAGAGGGAGTTGGCCCAAGCCGGCCCGCGTCCAAACTTGTCGCAGCAGTAGGGGCCCGATGGGAATGAACCGCTGTAAATCGAGGTACATCCTGTGGCGTTGGCAATCATCATCCTGTCGCCAAATAATTGCGTAATCACCTTAATATAAGGAGTCTCTCCACATCCGGTACAAGCGCCGGAAAACTCAAAGAGCGGTTGGGCAAACTGACTGTTTTTAAGGTTTTGATCTTTGGGTTGAACCCAATCTTTGTAACCTACGTGGCTGTGCAGATAGTCAAAGTGGGCTTGTTCGAGGAGTTGCGATTCTAAGATCTTCATATCCAAAGCTTTTGTTTTTGCGGGACAAATATCGGCGCAGTTGCCGCAACCGGTACAGTCGAGCGGAGAGAGTTGCATAGAGAAGGCATACTCTTTAAATGGGCCATTGCCTTGAATCTTTTTAATGGTTGCAGGTGCTTTGGAAACCTCTTCGGCTGTCATCAGGTAGGGGCGAATGGCGGCGTGGGGGCAAACGTAGGCGCACTGGTTACATTGAATACAGTTTGCGGGGATCCACTCCGGAACGTGTACGGCAATGCCGCGTTTCTCGTAGGTGGAGGTTCCGGTGGGCATAGTGCCGTCTTCCATTCCCGAAAATACGCTGACAGGGAGGTCGTCTCCATTTTGGGCATTTACCACATCGGCAACGTGTTTAACCCATTCCGGAGCCAAGCGGTTGTGGGTGTCGGCTTCAAATTTACCGGAGCAGTTTTTCCACTCTTCGGGAACTTCAATTTTTATGTAATCGGCACCGCGATCCACAGCTGCGTAGTTCATTTTGAGTACATCTTCGCCTTTAGCCCCATAACTCTTGTCAATAAATAGCTTCATTTGTACCACGGCATCGGCGTAGGGAATCACGTTGGCGATTTTAAAGAAGGCCGATTGCAAAATGGTGTTGGTGCGGTTGCCCAATCCCAATTCGTCTGCAATTTGTGTAGCGTTGATAATATAGAAGTTAATGTTCTTTTCGGCCAATTTGCGCTTAACAAAATCGGGAAGGCGTTTTTTGGTCTCTTCTACGTCCCAGAGACTGTTAAAGAGGAAGGTTCCGCCTTTCTTGATTCCTTTAAGAACGTCATACTTACGTAAATAGGAGGGAACGTGACAGGCCACAAAGTCTGGAGTGCCCACCAAATAGGGGGCATTAATGGGATGATCGCCAAAACGTAAGTGCGAACTGGTAAATCCTCCCGATTTCTTAGAGTCGTAGGCAAAATAGGCCTGACAATATTTGGGGGTATTCTCTCCAATGATCATGATGGAGTTTTTGTTGGCGCCCACCGTGCCGTCCGAACCCAATCCGTAGAACTTACATTCAAAGGTGCCCGGTTTGGCCAAGCTGATCTCTTCCTTGAGTGGAAGCGATTTAAAGCTGACGTCGTCAATAATACCAATGGTAAACCCGTTTTTAGGCTCCTTATACTTAAGGTTTTCAAATACAGAGAGGATTTGAGATGGGGTAGTGTCCTTGGACGACAAACCGTAACGTCCGCCCACAATAACGGGGGCATCGGGTTGATCGCAAAAGATCGATTTTACATCAATATAAAGCGGTTCTCCCAGCGCGCCCGGCTCTTTGGTACGATCTAATACGGCAATACGTTTTACCGTTTTGGGCAATACGCGCAGGAAGTATTTTGCCGAAAATGGGCGATACAATCGAACAATCACCACTCCCGTTTTTTCTCCCTGTTTGTTGAGGTAATCAACGGTGTCTTTAATGGTGTCGCACACAGAACCCATGGCAATAATCACGTGCTCGGCATTGGGGTCTCCATAATAGTTAAAAGGAAGATAGGAACGTCCAACCAACTCGCTGATCTCTCCCATATAACGGGCTACGATGTCGGGAACGGCTTCGTAAAATGGATTGCAAGCTTCACGGGCTTGGAAATAGACGTCGGGATTTTGGGCGGTACCGCGCACCACCGGTTTATTGGGATTTAAGGCGCGAGACCTGAATGCGGCCAAAGATTTCTCGCTGACCATCTTCTTAAGTGCGTCGGGATCAATGGCTTCTATCTTTTGCATTTCGTGCGAAGTCCTAAAACCGTCAAAAAAGTGTAAAAAAGGAACACGCGATTTAAGGGATGCCAAGTGGGCAACGGCGCCCATATCCATCACCTCCTGCACGCCGCCCGAAGCCAAAAGTGCAAATCCGGTTTGACGTGTGGACATTACGTCCGAATGGTCGCCAAAAATGGAGAGCGCCTGCGCTGCCAAAGAGCGTGCCGATACGTGAAACACGGCGGGCAACAGCTCTCCCGAAATTTTGTACATATTGGGGATCATGAGCAAAAGACCCTGAGAAGCCGTAAAGGTGGTGGTGAGCGCTCCGGCCTGCAAAGAGCCGTGCACCGTTCCGGCGGCTCCGCCTTCACTTTGCATTTCAACCACTTTTACCGTCTCTCCAAAGAGATTCTTTTTGCCATATGCTGCCCATTCGTCCACATACTCTGCCATGGTTGATGAAGGGGTGATGGGATAGATTGCTGCTACCTCGCTAAACATGTAGGCAACATGCGCTGCGGCGTAATTTCCGTCGCAGGTAATAAATTGTTTTGCTTTAGCCATTATTGAAATAATTGGTTATAAATTAATAAGAAAAATTTTTAATAGAATTCGCAAAGGTATGTAAATTTTTGATACGATGGCTATATTTTGACACTCACTTCTTCATGGTCGCATTCCAAGCAGCAGTACGGAGGGTAAAAGCATTGTCGTCACCGTCGTATTGCCAATACATCAGCCCTTTCATTCCTTTCTGTAAGAGCCATTCCCCTTTGCCGGTTATACTTCTTGCATTGTCGTAGCCACAGTAAAATTGACCGTTATTGGTAACGTATGGTACAGACGCAATGGCGTCCCAATTGTCTATCTTGTAGTTATTTGGATCAAGTGTGAGGATGGTTTTGTAGTTTAATGCACCGGGGGAGGTAGAGAAGGAACGCCGTCCATAAAAGGGAATGCCCAATACCAATTTGTTGGCAGGGATTCCGGCGTTAAGATATGCGTTTACAGCGCGTTGGCAATCTCGATATGCCCGCGAATCGCTTAGGGCCGAATGATGACGGGGGGCTTCGTCCAAGTCGTAGGCCATGATGTTTACCCAATCGACGTAGGGATTTACGGCTGCAATGTCAATATACCGGCTCCCTCCGCTCGTCGGTTGTTTGTCCATGCAATATCCCGCGTAAGTGAGCAAGTAGCCGGTGCCCAAAGTTTCTCGCAACTGCTTCATAAGCAAAACATGATTGGCTACGTCCACCGCCACGTCAAAAACCGCGCCGCTCCATCCCAGGCCCGGAAATTCCCAGTCCATATCCACCCCATCCAAGTTCCATTTTTGGAGAAAATCAAGGCAATCTGCGGCAAAAGCCTTGCGGTACTCCTCCGATTTGGCCAAAGCCGAAAATCCTCCTCCCTGTTTATTGTCGTAGTTTTCAATGTTGTTGCAAAACGAAATAAGTATCTTTAAGTCAGGGTGTTTCTCTTTTAAAACGGCGATCTGTGCAAAACGTGATTCGTTTCCTTCTACCTTAAAACCCTTGTATTGCCCATTGTCCATATACAATTCAAAAAAAGCGTAAAAAAGATGGGTAAAGTACTTTGGGTCAGGGATAGACGATTCGTAAAAGGTTACGTAGGCGCCCACGATACGTCCTTCTGTTTTGGGAGATAATTCCGGGGTTTCGATTGGGGGATCGGGATCGATAGCGGGATCGTCTTTACCACATCCAACAAACAAAAAAGAGAGTAGCAGACAGGAGAAGCAAATTTTGAACATTGACATTTTTTTTAATTTTTTGTAAAGATAGGCTCTTTTTTTGTCATAAATCGGCAAATAAAAGACTATTTTTGACTTTAGGGGGTAAAAAGAGCGCCATACTTTTGCAGCATGAATGGCAGAGACGATGAATAATTACAACAAAGAGAACAAAAAGGCATGCTATTGCTATGATAATGAGGTTGAATCATTAATTGAAATTTTAGAGCTACCCTCCGGAACAGAAGACGGAATTGTGGTTCCCACCCATGAGATCGTATTGATAATAGAGGGGAAAATATCCTACACCGTATGTGATTATCCCAATGGAGCGCTATGTACAGGGGAGATGATTCTTTTGTCTTCGGGTGATCGGTTACACTATAAAGTCGATTCAATGAGCCTCTTACTGATTTTTCGTCTTTCGTTTAGCCTCTATTTGTGTCAAAAGTTTAGTTACAAACAATTGGGCGGAAAAATGGGAGATCAGAAGCAACCAACAAATCTCTTTCTGCTTAGGATTCACTCCCGTTTGTTGCATTTTGCTCAGGGCGTGATAGATGTGTGGAAAGATGGGTTAACGTGCAGGCTCTTTCTTAGGTCAGAGATATCAAAATTGCTTGTTTTGCTCTTTCTCTATTACCCAAAAGAGGACCTTTATCGTTTTTTCTATCCCATACTTGGCCCCGATACCGCGTTTTCTGAATTTATTTGGACAAATCACATAAAATATGCAACTGTCAATGAATTGGCCTATGCGATGAACATGACCTCCCGACAGTTTTCTAGACGTTTTCACCAAGTATTTGGAACAAACCCTTACGGATGGATGCAACAGGAGCGGGCAAAGGTCATCTATCAGGAGATTGCACATGGCGAGAAGCCGCTAAAAGAGATTGCCGCCGACTTTGGCTTTAACGATCAATCCAATTTTAATCGTTTTTGCAAAACATTTTTTAATGCCACACCCGGAACAATTCGCAAAAAACAGGCGATTGTCTAAATTGACCAAAAAATGACAGAAATTGATAAGTGGCGGTAAAATGCAACACCCCAACTTTGCATCGTCAAATGAGATATAAACCAAATGTATTCGATGCAAATAGACGTAATAGTATGAGATTGAACGTAATAACATTAAAATTGATGCTTTTGTTGCTTCCTGCGACTGCCACGGCTCAGGGTAAAGGCGGCATCAAAACCAATTTGTTGTACGACGCAACAACCACAATAAACCTTGGGATTGAATTTCGTGTCGGAGAAAGGAGTTCTTTGGAGATACCCTTTAATTACAACCCTTGGACATTTTCCAACAATGTAAAATGGAAGCATTTTTTGGTACAGCCCGAATTTAGGTTATGGACGCAAGAACTCTTCAATGGACATTTTTGGGGTGTGCACACCCACTACGCCTTATATAATATAGGTGGGCTTCCCAGACCTCCTTTCTCAAAGTATATGAATGACCATCGCTTTGAAGGCCGACTCATGGGAGTTGGAATTAGTTGGGGTTACAGATGGAACATCTCTGATCGATGGGAGATGGAGGCGACAGTAGGGGCGGGGTACGCTTATCAAGCGTACGACAGATATCCCTGTGATCGATGCAGTCGCTTGATTGGTAACGAAACAAAGCACTATTTTGGTCCAACCAAAGCCGGAGTTTCGCTGATCTATAGTTTTGGTAAGAAAAAAGAGTATGTTACAAAATATGAGCCGGCACAAAAGCCAATAAAGCAACCTGTGGCACCATATCAACCACAATTGAAGGCGCAATTTATTGTGCCGGAAGTGGAAGCCGTCAAAACCCGTAACGAATCAGGTAAAGCCTACATTGACTTTGCAGTAGGGCAATCGGAGATTGTTCCCAACTACAAGAACAACGCCGCGGAACTGTCGCGAATCCACCTCTTGATCCATCAAGTAGTCAACGACCCGGACGCAACGATCACCGGTATTGTGATTGCCGGATACGCCTCACCGGAGGGCTCTTTTGTTAGCAACACGATCCTCTCTCAGCGCCGTGCCACCTCCTTAAAAGACTATCTTGCATCGATCTATGGATTTAGAGAAAACCTCTTTACGGTATGGGGGTTTGGAGAGGATTGGGCCACCTTTGAATCGTTTGTCGGCAGTTCAAATATGCCGGAGAGATACCGTATTTTAGAGATCATTCGCACCACCGAAAACCTTGATAAGCGTGAGGAATTGGTAAAGAGACTCTCCGGAGGGGATCCCTACAACTATATGGTAAAAACGCTCTATCCGCAACTTAGGCGTGTTGAGTATCAACTACATTATACGGTGGTTCCTTTTACGGTCGATAAGGGCAAAGAGATTTTTCGGATTAAACCTAACAACCTCTCCCTTAACGAGATGTTTCTTATTGCCGAAACATATAAACCCGGAGAAGACGCTTTTAACCAAGTGTTTGAAACGGCTGCACGCATCTTCCCCAATAGTGACGTAGCCAACATCAATGCTGCTGCAAGCGCCATAAACCGAAAAGACATACCCTCTGCCGCCTTCTACTTAGAGCGGGTGAAGGATCGCAATGTAGCCTATTGGAACAACTTAGGTGTATTGTTGTGGTTACAGGGCAACACAGAGGGGGCGGCGGAGTGCTTTGCCAAAGGAGGCGTTCAGGGATCCGAAAACATCAAAGAACTCAATAAACACTTAAATAATTAATCCTTTAAAATTTACATGATGAAATTAAAAAATCTGACGATGTGTGTTGCGGCGCTTCTGCTTATTGGCGTCACAAGTTGCAACAAAAACGACTCCAACGGCCAATTCGAAGCCGGAAAACCCACCTATTTGGAACTGAATGTCTCTTTTCAAGTTCCGCAAACCTACGCAACGGCCGATGGCAATGCCACCGATACCGAGTCGGCTGTAAAATCTGTACAGGTATATATTTTTGAAACTTCCTCTGCGTTGTTGGTCTCCAAAAGTGACATTTTGGTCGCTACCGATTTTACACAATCGGCTAATGGAAAAAAAGATGTTTATACCGCAACCAAAAAGATCGAAACCACCACCGGCGAAAAAAGCATCTATGTGGCGGTAAACCTTCCAACATCTATGGATATGGCGTTAGGAACCACCATCGCCCAAATGAAAACAGCTGTAATGACCACATCTGCTACTGTATTGGCAAATGCAACAACAGGGTTTTCTATGTTTAGCACAAGCGATATTACAGCCAACTTGGTAGAGACGGATGATCCTCTATTTGCCACCAAAAATACCGTAACCATTCCTGTGGAGCGTCTTACGTGCAAAGTGGCGATCCAAAAGGGTTCGTCATTAATACTCAATCAGATAGGAAATGGGTCCCTCTCAAACATTCAATTTGCCCTTAAACAGTCAAATAAGAAGATATTCCGTTTCCCATACCTTGATAACGGAGTGGTGATTGACCCCAACTGGGAAACCTTTGTCGGTACTGATTTTGAAGATCTTACAACGGTTGCCGGACATGAGTATGTCAATATAAGCGAAGCCTCCATATCCGATAATCGGGCGCTGACTGTTCGTTACGCTTTGGAAAACACCCATAAATACCATCTGCAAAAGGAGGTAACCTACGCTTCAATTAAGGCCTTCTTTGTTCCCGAAGAGTTTTTGGATGGAAATGGCCAAAGCAAAGGAAGCAACGTGGGCAATGCACCTAAAGATTTTTGGATGGTCACCACCAACGATGGAACAAAGAACTACTTTGACATGGAATCGGAGGCATACGCATACCAACTGCTTCCGGATGTAGCGGCCAAATCGCCGGTAAAGAGCGAGACGTATCAAAACGGAGTCTGTTACTACAACCTCTTTCTCAATCCGGCAGGTGGGTACAATGCCATTCGCAACGCCTTTTATAAAGCGACCATTACACAAATCATAGCCCCCGGGAACCCCGGCTCAGAACCAAAAGATCCCGAACAGCCGGTAGAAGTGGATACCGATTTAAACGTGAAGTTTGAGGTAATTCCGTGGGATTTAGTTGAATGGAGTCAAATCC
>JAITFU010000148.1 GCA_031281125.1 Prevotellaceae bacterium
AAAAGACCTTAAAAAGGCGATTTACGGCAATCGGATTGTACTCTTTGCCCCGTTGTATATTGGAAATCATTGTATTAATAACTGCACCTATTGTGGATTTAGGCGATCTCTACGAACAACAGTTCGGCGCACTTTAAATGATCAAGAATTGATAGCAGAAGTTTCTCAGTTAGAGCGCGAAGGGCATAAACGACTTATTTTGGTTTACGGAGAGCACCCTCAATATACACCTGAATTTATTGCACATACAGTAAAAATGTGTTATGGGGTAAAGACCGAACGTGGCGGTGAAATCAGACGGGTAAATATTAATGCAGCTCCGCTCTCCATCGAAGGTTTTAAAACGGTTAAAGATGCCGGGATTGGCACATTTCAGGTCTTTCAGGAGAGCTACCACAAAGAGAGTTACTCAAAATATCATCCATCTGATACGGCTAAGGGTGACTATATGTGGCGATTAAATGCAATGAACCGCGCTTTTGAAGGGGGATGCGACGATGTAGGTTTGGGCGCTCTGTTTGGTCTATACGACTGGCGGTTTGAGGTATTGGGATTGGTTACCCACTCCCTCTATTTACAGCAACTTTATGGAGTTGGACCCCACACATTGAGTTTTCCCCGTATCAAACCGGCACATGGACTCAAAATGGATTTACAATATCAAGTTACAGATGAGCAATTTAAACGATTAGTGGCCATTTTACGTCTTGCCGTACCCTATACAGGCCTCATTATGACGGCAAGGGAGTCTCCGGAGGTTCGTGACGATGTGATCGATTTTGGTGTTTCTCAGATCGATGCAGGTACCAGATTAGAGATTGGAGCTTATCAGGAGCCACGCGGCGGATCACAAGAGTTGAAACGAGAGCAGTTCCAAATTGGCGATTCCAGAGAGTTGGACCAAGTGATCCGGTGGTTGCTTCAAAGAGATTTTATACCAAGCTTTTGCACATCTTGTTATAGATTAGGACGTACCGGTGTCCATTTTATGGAATATGCGATTCCGGGTTTTATTGGAAAATTCTGCACTCCAAATGCTTTGCTCACCCTTGCCGAGTATTTGGAAGATTGGGCTTCCGATGATACTTCAAAGGCAGGATATGAGCTTATAAATAGAGAGTTAGAAGCCTTTCCGCAGGGCGATTTCAGATCAAAGATCGAAACCAAAATAGCACAAATTAAATCAGGTGAACGAGACCTTTTATATTAGATAAACCATGCACAATGAGAAAGATAACATATTGATTGCCCAACGATTTGACGAACTGATCAAGATTAGCCAAAAGCGGTGTCCCGAAATTGAAGAACAGAGAGGGATTCTAAAGGCTTTTGAGTTTGCCAAAGAGGCCCATAAAGATGTCAAGAGGCACTCGGGAGAGCCCTACATTCTCCACCCAATTGAGGTGGCGATTATAGTGGTTAAGGAGATAGGCCTTGGATACAAGTCAATTGTAACTGCATTGCTTCACGACGTGGTGGAAGATACCGATTATTCAATCGATGACATTAAACGACTCTTTGGTACCAAAATTGCCTCATTGGTGGAAGGATTGACCAAGGTAAGCATTGCTTTTGATGCCAGCGTTTCGGAGCAAGCGGAGAATTTTAAGCGCATTTTACTCACTATGGGCGATGATATTCGCGTGATATTGATCAAATTAGCCGATAGATTGCACAATGTGCGCACCATACAATTTCTTCCGGCACAAAAAAGAGACAAGATATTGAGCGAAACCATGTTCATTTTTATGCCGTTGGCCAATCGTCTTGGCCTTTACTCCATTAAAACAGAGATGGAAAATGTATGGTTTTCATCTTCGTATCCTAATGAATATGAAGAGGTGCAGGAAAAATTGTCAATCATTACGGCACAACGCGGTGATACAATCGATCAGTTTGTTGCATCTATCTCCCTTATTCTCTCCAATCTTGGTTATAACTATACGATCTCTAAACGAATAAAGTCACCCTACTCTGTTTGGAGAAAAATGAATTCAAAAGGAATTCCGTTTGAACAGATTTACGATATTTTTGCCCTTAGGATTGTGTTTGAACCCACACCGGAGATTGAAGAACGTTCACAATGTTTTCGCATTTATGCTGATATCACCAAAAACTACCTCTCTAAAAGCGACCGCATAAGGGATTGGACCAACAAAGCCAAATCGAATGGTTACGAGGCGTTGCACTGCACCATAATGGGACCAAATGGAAATTGGATCGAAGTGCAAATCAGAACCAAACGTATGGACGATATTGCCGAACACGGATTGGCTGCCCACTGGTTGTATAAAGATATTTCCCTACAAGACAGTGAGATGGAGGTTTGGTTGGAGAAAGTGAAGGAAGTATTGGAAAGCCCTGATTCCAATGCCCTTGATTTTTTAGATAGGTTCCATACAGGATTGCTTTTACCTGACATTCCGGTAATTACACCAAAAGGTGAAATGCGCCACATACCCAAAGGGAGTACCGTACTCGACTTTGCCTATTCTCTCCACTCGGCCATAGGCAATCGGGCGATCGCTGCAAAGGTCAACCACAAATTGGTCTCTTTGCGTTACCAGCCACACATGGGAGATCGAATAGAGATTCTTACAGCAGATACGCAACATCCACAAAAAGAGTGGCTAACTTTTGTACAAACCCCAAAAGCACGTACCGCAATTGTCGAATTTTTTAAGGCCGAAGTTTCCAATTCCCTTCTTAAAGGAGAACAAATTTTGGAATTAAAACTTAAGGAATTGGGTGTACCGCTTCATGATAGAGTGATTAACAAGTTATTGGATGCGTTTCACATCAACTCAAAAGAGGGGCTCTTTAGCCACATCGGGGCTGGGTTTCTTGATCTCTCCGAATTGCAGAAAATATTAAAACAAAACAAGGCCGAACGGAAAATCTCCTACTGGGGAATCATTTTTCCTAAAACAAATTCATCTCAGTCCGACTCGATCACTCGCCACAGTTACTCTTTGGAAGAGGATCCCATTGCTAAGACTTTATCCTATTCTGTAGCAAATTGTTGCCGTCCAATTCCCGGCGACGAGGTGATGGGGTTCCGTCTGAGCGACGGAGAAGTGCTTGTACACAAAAAATCGTGTCCCGCAGGAATGGAAGAGGCTACCCGTATCGGAGAAAAAATCATCAATGCAGAGTGGAAACAACACTCTTATCACTCTTTTTTGGCGCGTGTTGCCCTTAGGGGCATTGACAGAATGGGTATCCTTAAGGATATTACAGAGTACCTCTCCTTAAAGTTGAGTATCAATATCCGTAAAGTGATCATAGAGACACACGACGGAATTTTTGAAGGCCATATTGACCTCTATGTACACGATACCGAACATTTGGATCAATTGATCAAAAACATCAATAAAATTAATGGCGTGGAATTTGTTTCACGAATAGACGTAAAAAAGGATTAGTTTATGAAAAAGAAGAATGTACTCATCTTGTTACTCTTGTCGATCTCTATTGGACTCTTATTATTCTCTCCTTCGTGTGCAAATACCACCACTCCGCCAAGCGGAGGAATAAAAGATACAATTCCTCCTGTTTTAGTGGGCACTAAACCAGCCTACAACGCAGTGCAGTTTACCGGCAAACGGATCGAATTGCAATTTAATGAATATGTGAAACTTACTGATGTGGCGAGTCAAGTCTTTATATCACCACCTCAGGCAAAACGATTACAGCCGGTTGTGCGTGGAAAATCGGTGGTTGTACCTTTCACCATTCCACTCGACTCCAACACCACCTACTCCATCTCTTTTGGCAACTCCATTGCAGACAATAACGAAGGTAATCCTTTTGGAACATACACATTTAGCTTTTCAACCGGAAACGAAATCGACTCCCTGCTCTTTTCCGGTTACGTAGTGGATGCAATGACTTTGCTTCCATTGGACAACATAAGCATCATGCTCCATACCAACGATGCAGATACCACCATCTATAAGACGCTCCCCCGCGCATTGGCAAAGACAGATTTATGGGGCTATTTTGCAGCAGTAAATCTTAAACCGATCCCCTATCATGTATTTGGTGTGGAAGATGTGAACAGAAACAATAAGTATGATCCCGGTAACGAGATGGTCGGATTCTTGGACTCGCTCTTTATTCCTAATGTTGTGATGGTTCCGGATAGTGCAGCAATGGAACGAATTAACCCAAAGGATACGTTAAAAATGCTGTCTCGCCCCATCGAACGAACTATATATCTCTTTAAAGAACTGTCCAAAAGACAAATACTGCGTGAAAAAGCGCGTCCCCAGCCAAGATACTTCTATTTTACCTTTAGCGTTCCGAATACTCAGATTAATTCCATTCAAGTAGAAGGGGTTGATTCTCTGTCGCTTATTTGCGAACATTCACTTTTAAAAGATACCATTCGCTATTGGATTAAGGGGCAACACGTCCCCGACACCCTCAAAGGGATCATTAACTATATGAAAACAGATTCTTTAAACCAACTCTCACTGGAAGATGAAAAATTCTCTCTTTTACTTGCCAAGCCGGCTCAGCCCCAAGGAGGGATCAGTAGATCAAACACTCCAAGAACACCAACTGTAGATACCACCCGTAAAGAGATACTAAAACTTGACGTTATCTATAAAGGAGAGGAGGTGGAGCAGACAGGAGTAATTTTTTCTTTTTCGGCCTATCCCGTTGAGATTGACCCGGATAAAATTTCTCTTTCCTACAAAACAACACGTAATGAGGTGATCAAAACGCCTTTTACATTTCATAAAGACACCCTTAACGGCTGCAAATATTCACTTGTTCCTCAAAAGTGGACACCAGCTGTTACATATGACCTTGATGTGCCCCAGGGAATTTTTAAAGATGTGTATGGTTTTACAAATGATTCTCTTAACAAAAAAATCACCTTACTTGATTCAGATAACTTTGGTTCGATCTCCATCACCTTACAAGGAGGCGAAGGCAAATACATTGTAGAGCTTTTACCGGCAACTCGAGATAGGGTAAACAGGAGGCTCCATCTTTCAGCGGGAGAAAAAGGGATCTTTCCATACTTGACCGATGGTACTTATGTAGTCAGAATAACAGAAGATAGAAACGGAAATGGAATGTGGGATACAGGTTCGATAGACCAACGGATTCAACCTGAACGCGTTCGTTTCTTTAGATTTGAAAACGGTGTTGATCTGATCGAAATTAAAGATAAACGAGAACTAGAACAAATTATTGATATTGATGAACTTTTTAATAATGATACCACCCCGATTGTCCCTGCAAAAACCAAAAGGTAGCGCTACTCTTTTGATTATTATGCTCCTTTTTTGGGGTTGCCCCTACGCCGGAGCGCAAAACCTGATTGGTGTGCGTAGCGGTTATGCCATATCCGGAATCGACTTTCAGTTCAATTCTGATCCCAAGAACGTTACAACACCTATATCTTTTTCGTTGTTATATACCCACTACCATCCCATGTGGAAACTTTTTCCCTACTTTGGCATTCAAACAGGTGTCACTTATGCAGAACAAGGTTTCTCCATGCCTAACAGTTTCTCTCCGGAAGAGTTGGTGGACGTAACGCGGTATAGAGTAGTTTCCATTCCGGTCGTATCTCAGTTTCACATTGACTTTTGGAGGTTCCGTTTGCTGGCAAATATTGGTGCTTTTGGAGGGTACCGACTGAGTGCCAAAGAGTGGATATATACAAATTCCGAAGATCGAGTAAAAAAGGACTATGTTTATGACTGCTACGATACAAGACCCGATTTTGGTTTTATTGGAGGTGGAGGTCTTGCCTTTAAAATGAAACATTTTGAGGTTCAATTTGAGTGCAATTATCAATATTCACTTTCGATGCTCTATAATCCGCGTAAGTATAGCAATTTATACTACATTTACGTCTATCCGCATCAACTCACCTTCTCGTTGGGGCTTTTTGTTCCATTGTCAAAATGAGACGAAAAACTCACCCCGTAACAATAGGCAACGTAACCATTGGAGGGAGTTTTCCCATTGTGGTGCAAAGCATGTGTAACACCGCCACGTTAAATATAGAAGATACCCTATTGCAATGTATTAGGTTGCACGCTGTTGGGGCAGGGATGATTCGTTTTGCGATTCAAGGGGAAAAAGAGGTGGCCGTTTTGGCACTTATAAAAAACCGATTACGTAACTTAAAGATTCAGACACCTTTAATTGCAGATGTTCACTTTTCTCCGGAGGTGGCTTTGGCTTCGGCACAAATCGCCGATAAAGTTAGGATCAATCCGGGCAATTTTGCCCAAAGTGCGGAAGATGGCAAGTTGCTTTTCAATAAATTGATAGATGTGTGCCGTGCACACCGTACCGCTTTGCGTATTGGAGTCAACCACGGATCACTCAGCGCTGCTACCCTATCGCTTTTTGGAGATACACCGCAAGGGATGTCGTGGTTAGCCATGCAATGGTTAAAGATGTGTAAAGAGAATGACTTTGATCAAGTGGTGGTGTCGATGAAGTCGAGCAATCCAAAGGTGATGGTTACAGCGTATAGGGAGGTGGTTGCTGCTATGGATGACGCAGGTATGGCCTACCCTTTGCATTTGGGTGTTACTGAGGCAGGTAACGGACAAATGGGTAGGATGAAGGGGGCTGTTGCCATATCTGCTTTACTTCATGAGGGATTGGGCGACACCATTCGCATTTCGTTAACAGAGCCTCCTGAAAATGAGGTCGTTTTTGGAAAGAGTGTGGTCGATTGGGTGCAAAGACATTCTTTGCGGAGCGCGCAAAATGGTGGGGTTTTTCGTTTTCGGGAGGAAACAATAGAGGATCTGATAGTGGCGGCTTCTTGTACTATTGGGCCCATGTTGTTGGATGAAAAGATTAGTGATGTGGAGATTGAAGCAATAGTTGGTGGGACGATGATGTCAAAAGTTGAGCAAAATGATTTTGTCTCTGACCTGATGCAGGCGACACGTTTTAGTTTCTCCAAGCCCGAATATATTGCCTGCCCGGGATGTGGCCGAACTCTATTTGACATAGAAAA
>JAITFU010000152.1 GCA_031281125.1 Prevotellaceae bacterium
AAATCAGTCGGGAAGAACTAAACGCCATTCTTAGAGAGAAGTTGGAGCAGATAGAAAAGAGACAGTCTGACTTGGTGTTACGCACCGAATCAAAGTTAGAAACGATTCGTGCGACCGTAGAGGAAAAATTGGAAAAAACCTTGAGCGAGCGTCTTGGACAAAGTTTTGAAACTGTTGGGAAACAGCTTCTTGAAGTCCAACGAGGCTTGGGCGAGATGCAGACTTTGGCGCAAGACGTAGGTGGATTAAAGAGGGTTTTAAGCAATGTAAAGATGCGCGGAGGGCTTGGAGAAGTGCAGTTGGCCATGTTGTTGGAGCAGGTGTTGGCACCCGATCAATATGCTGCAAACGTCAAAACCAATCAACACTCCAACGACTTGGTCGAATTTGCCGTTAAACTACCCGGCAGAACCGATGACGACCGTCCCGTTTGGCTACCTATTGATGCCAAGTTTCCCAAAGACGTATTTGACCAACTTCAAACGGCTTATGAGATGGGAGATCCCGCTCAAGTAGAATCGGCACGAAAAAACTTAGACATTACCATTAAAAAGATGGCCAAGGATATAGGTGACAAATACCTTGATCCTCCATTTACTACCGATTTCGGCATTCTCTTCCTTCCATTCGAAAGCATTTATGCAGAAGTTATTAGAAGCTCCCCACTCATTGACGAATTACAGAGAAACCACAAGATTATGATCACCGGCCCAAGTACTCTTTGGGCTATTCTTAACAGCCTGCAAATGGGTTTTCGCACCTTAGCCATCCAAAAAAGAAGCAGCGAGGTATGGCGCGTGCTGGCAGAGGTCAAAAAAGAGTTCGCAAACTTTGGCAGCTTGATGCATAAAGCGCAAAGCAACATCCAAACAGGTTTGCACCAGTTGGACGATGTTATAGGGGTGCGCACACGCGCTATTCAACGCAAACTCAAAGGGGTAGAGAGTACGGACGATAACACCATTGAGTTGCTGCTTACGGAGGCTGAGGAGGAATAGCAACTATGGCTTGAGTGCCACAGTAATTCCCATTCCAACACACTGTGCATTGGTGGGCAAATAGTCTGCATCAAGGGCAGGATTGACTTCGATAGTACCCGCTTCTCCGCTAATGTGTGTTTTCCATGCGGCTAACCCAACGTTGTTTATACTACTGCCCGGTCTATTATCTGTAAAGGTGGCGTTCCTTCCGGAAACAAAGTAGCAATTATTGTTCATCTTTGGATTGCCTTCAAGAGCCGAGAGACCAAAAGAATAAATTCCTGTGGCATAACGAATGTCGATCATTCTATTGGTATATGTAGCAGGTTGGCTGACAATATTATGGTGGATGCTTGGATTAATGTTTGGCGGACAGCCGGCGGGATTAGCCCAGTCCTGAGTGACTACGCCAAAATAGATAGGGCTGTGGTACTTTAAAATGCCGCAAACGGCGTTCACTATGGTGTTATTATATACCTCAGCATCTTTTGAGGCGTATAAACCAATACCTTCCCAACCAGCGTTAATAATCAGATTATTACGAACTACACCTCTAATATTTTCATAATAGCTTGGATTGGTTGTAACGCTAAAAAAATCGGGACTGGTGTCAAAACCAACCATGATGCCTGCCCCGTATGCTTTTTCAATTAGGTTGTTCTCTATCAATGCATCTTCGGCTCCTCCTTTGGCATATATTGCGTTGGAACAAATATCGTGGATGTAGTTGTTGTGAACGTGCATACTTTTTCCGTTAACGTTATCAATGCCTTCAGAATTACACTCTCCTGTGATAAAATCGGGATCAGTGATCCATCTTTGCCCGGAACTGTGTATTTCGTTATAGCGTATGGTGATGTTTTCGCATCCGGGTTTTACTTTAACCACATCATCTGTTGAGTGATGCAGGATGCAATCCTCAATAATAATGTTGGATGCGCCTTTACGCAAAGGTTTGTACATGATTCCCCAATCCCAAGTGGTTTCAAAACATACAGCATAATATCCACCCTTTACTTCAACACTCTGTAATTTACAACCCGTTACCACATTATCGTGGTTATCGTCGTCTTCGCAATAGAACAAAACCCCTGAAGCTTCCTGTTGTCCTGCATCAAAGGTAGTTAAGTCGATTACGCCCCATTCGCCTTTGGCAGATTTTATGGTAATATTTGACCTTCTGACACGCACATCGCGCCCCTCTCTATATGTGCCGTTGCGCAGTATAATGGTGCTTCCTGCCGGAGCAAAACCTAAAGCAACGTTAATACTCTTGTAAGGTTTCCCAATGGTGCCGTCTGCGGTAGCATCATTACCTGCGGGAGATACATATATCCCGGTGGCAGGGTCGTCGTAGTTGTTGGCGCGCGGGCCTACATTGCCATCTCCGGATGGCAGGGGAGGCGTGCCACCTGAGGAGGGGGTGGCGGTCTTAACGCCCTCCGGTCCAATTCCGTTTGCATTGATTGCCCTCACTTTAAAAGTGTAGCTTGTACCGTTGGTTAGTCCGGTGTAGGTATGCGTCAACTGAATCGCTGTTTTACTCTCTTTGTGGATCCAATTGTCCATGGTCACTTCGTAACCGGTAATCGGTACGGTAGCCACGTTTTGAGGAGGCAGCCAGGAGAGTGAGACTTGTCCGTCTCCAGGTGTTGCCGTAAAGTTTTGTACTTGACCGGGTTTATCAGTTTGAGGATTCAATCCTGAGTCGGGATTGCAATCGCTTGCCATTAAGGTAAAGGCAACGGAAACCAAAAGTAAAATCTTTTTCATAACAGAGAGGTTTTAAAAGTGCAAATATAGCATTATTATTCAGACTTCCAAAGAGGAAGTGAACTTTTAACCCAAGTTGGTGCAAAAGTATGAAAAAAGATTAATATAAGCAAATTTTTATTTTTCCCTCGAATACTGAGACAACACCAACCCTGTCACCACGATCCCGATTCCCACAATTTTATGCAACGGAAGCGCTTCTTCTCCAAGTAAAAAGGCGCCCACAGCAGTGATCACCGGAATCAGGCTGGTAAAAGTAGAGGTTCTGGAGATGCCTAACTCTTTGACTGTATTGATAAACAGAAAGTAACAAATACAAGAGCAAAAAATAGAAAGGAGCAGGATGGGACGTGCCAATTCCCATGTGAATGAGATTGTTTTTATAGCCTCATAATCAACTATATAAAAAAGAGGAAGAAAGTAAATAGCACCAATAACGTGTTGCCATGTATTGACAGAGATGCTGTTGTAGTGACTTGATAACTTTTTAACAACCAATGAGTAACCCACTGCAGAAAAGACGGCCAAAAGCAGCATCGCCACACCTGCCGGATGTTCTACGCTTCCAAAACCGTTCTCAAATACAACGATACAGATGCCGGGAAGCGTCAAAAAGATACCAAACATATTGCGCCTGCTCACCTTTTCGCCATAGACCGATATGGCAAAGATCATTGCAAAGATGGGAATGGTGGCAATCACCACAGAGCAAAGGGTAGGGGAGGCGGTGAGTTTCATGCCAATGGTTTCGCCAATAAAGTAGAGAAACGGTTCGGTGAGCGCCAAAAGCAGGAACCACGAGATATCTTTTTTTCGAGGCATCTGCAAACTCTTTGTTATCAGAGTAAAGGAAAGTAATATCGCTCCAGCTATTGCCATCCTAAAGAAAACCAACGCAAAAACAGGAAAACCCAGTTGTAAAACTTGATTGCTCCAAATAAAGGAAAATCCCCAAAAAAACATGGAGACACAAATCGAAATATAGGTAATTGTTCTTTTATTCATAAGCCTCAAATAGAATGGGTTTGGCATTGCTTTGGCTTTCCACTCCCTTTTCTCTTGAGTAGGCCAACTTTCCATTCACAAAAGTGTGGCTTACACTTACCAACATCGTTTTATTGGAAAAGGGACTCCATCCGCACTTATACAGTAAGGTATAGGGTGGGGTAGTTATCTCCTGATCAATGAGGACTAGATCGGCATAAAACCCC
>JAITFU010000023.1 GCA_031281125.1 Prevotellaceae bacterium
TAATTAGTCCAAATTGCTCCCATCGGGCATGCCGCTTGAGCATTTTTCACGAATCCTGTATCTTCATTTCCAGTAGGCCATGCGACTCCATCATAAAGCACAAAATTATCAGGAGCTTCTTCAACGCATGCGCCACAGCCGACACATATATCTTGCTCAACACCATATCTATTTACGTTTGAAGCGTAAGAATAAACAACAGTAAGTCCACAAAAAATAACTAGTGTGGAAAGAATTCTTTTTAATTTGATTTTCATTTTCATAATTGTAATAATTTAATTTGTAGGTGATTAGTAAAAATATTCGAAGCATGATCTATCAACATTTTCTATTTTTGTGAGTCAAAAGCAACTGCTTAATTATTTTACTCTTTCGCGATCATCAATAATGTCGCCCTGTTCGGCGATTCGATCTTTGAATCGTCCAAAATTGGCACGTAGGCTAAGGCGTAATATGCGACCTAATTGTTCATGACGCGAAAAAGAGGTAAATCCGGCACCGGAAATGGTATTATTAAAAAAACGATGTGACTCAAAGGGATTATCTAATGATAGGGTGGCGGAGAATTTGTTTTTGATGATAGTCTGTTGCAAAAACAAGCTAAAGTCATTGTAGTAGTGCACTTTTGAACTTTGTGCAGCAATAATACTTGGCAGCACTCTGTAAGTGCATGAAAGAGACCCTCCTTTCCATGGGAAGACATCTATGTCAAACTCAAAACGGGAATTTTTAACAGTGTTTTTTCCAACATCTATATTGTTGCTTTTATAGTTAGTTTGTTGGTAATAGTATCTGATTATACCGGATATCCATTTAACTCCCCACAAAGAGGCAGATATCCCAACATCCAAGCTGGTACGTTGATCAAGGTTCACATATGAAGTCAGGCTTACCTCTTCCTCGTATCTGCCGGTTGCCCGTTCAATTGCATTCTTGATGATAGTATATCTTACTGTTGGACTAAACATTATTCTACCTTGTAATAAGGATGGTAGTATCGGATTAAAAGTGAATAAATGTGAGGCTTCAGGACGTAAATGAGGGTTGCCTGTGAGCAAATTCGTTGGATCACTATCATCAAGATATGGGTTGAGTTTATCTATTCCCGGTCGAACGGTTCGATTGACATAACGAATACCCATTGAGTATTTCCCTCTTGGCTTCCAAACTAAATTGACGTTAGGATTTATTTGTGCATAGCCATAATCTAAGGGAGAAGGAGTTGGATTGTAGAAAGTGCCTTGGTTGGACTCATATCCTCCGGTCAAACTTAAAGAAATAATCAGTTTTTTTGCGGAAAACATATACAACAAACTGGTACTAGCAATCCGTTGGATATAGGAAAGTCCATTGTTCCAATCAAAATCCTGCGCATATTCTCCCACGGCATCGTCCCAAAGCCAATACTCTGAAAGGTTGTCGTAATAACGCAGCGCAAATTGGATGTTACCCGAAAAGCGGTGTTTGCCTAATCCTTGGCCTACTGGAGGATTGAACGCTATCCTTGCCGCAGACTCTTTAGCTCTGGTAGTGGCTTCAGAGCGGCGTCCGCTTTGTTCATCTGTAGGGGAGTGGTACAAGAGGGTTGAGTAGTAGCCCTCGGAAAAGCCATCTGAATACGTATAGCTAATTCCCAATCTGTATTTGCTTGGTAAAGTCATACCGTAATATGCTCCTAGCCCCAAACGAGGAACTATTTTGGTTGTATTGTTTGACTCGGTGGCCTGACGGCTCTGTTCAATACCGGCGGCATCAAAAAAGAGTGTTGAAAGTTTGTTGCTGTTAAATCTTTCCCCAAGCGATGTGTTGGCGTTTAGCGATAATATGTTGCCGAAAATTTTGAAACTGGTCCCAAAACGAAAATTGTGGTTGTTTGAGAAACCGTCAGAAACCCCCTCGCTCTGCTGTGAACCAGTGAGCACAGAAGTATTGAATGACTCGCGAGTAGTATAGTTGCGTAACTTGGGTCGATTAGAATAGCCAAGATTATAGCCCAAACTAACAATCGCCAAATCGCGTATCTTAGAAATAAAGTCTAATTTGCCATTATGATTCTGCTCGGTATCGGCATCTCCAGATGCCTCAAAGGCATATCCGTTGGGAAGTGCCCGTGCAGTAATAATGTTTAGGATTGGTCTTTCGTTATTGTACTGTGGTGATCCCGGAGGGATGATTTCTATCTTACTCATTACATCGGCGCGGATCATACGCATGGGGAATTGAAGCGCAGTATTAATCATCTCGTGCCGCTCTCCGTCAATAAGGATTTGTTGAAACTTTTCCCCGTTGTATTCAAGTGTTCCGGTGGGCGCATTGCCATTTAGTCCGGGAATCTTTTCTATGATTTCGGTCATCTTCTTGCGCTTGGCCTCTGGATCCCGCGAAACATCATAGACATATCTGTCCACAAAATGGGCCAATAACGGGCGCTCTGCAGTCACTACAGCCTCTTCTAACTGTAGGGAAGGCATAACAAGGTCAGGAAAAAGCTTTATGATTTCCAAAGTAGTATCGGCGGTAAGCACTATAACGATCGAATCTGCAATATATCCATCTGCTCTATATACCAATTTGTAAGATCCGGCCTTAGGCGCCTGCCAGGAAATCGAACCATCTGACTTTGCATAACTTACTTTTATCACCCGCGAACTCCCCTCTTGGTAGCTCCACATCGATGCCCATCCAACAGACTGATCACTTATTCGATCTACAACCTTTGCTGAAACAATGGGTTTGACTTGTTTATCTTGCCCCAAAACACACAAGGATAAAACAGACAACAGAATAATTATAATCCCATTTTTCACTTGTTTATACATTTGTTAAATTCGCACAAATATAAGAATTTTTTAATAACTTTGTGCAATTCTTTTTATCAATGTCTAATACACACATTTCAAAATGAGATCAACACAATACAATTGGCTTAAAATCATTCTTCAATGGGGTGTTTTTTTACTTATTATCTATTTTATTCTCTGTGGCATCTATTGTAATGGAAAACCGGCTGATCCTGAGGCTTTCTGCCCTTTTGGAGGTTTACAAGTGCTAAGTAGTTACCTTGTAAATAACTCATTAGCATGCGGTATGTCCTTTGTTCAGATAATGATGGGCATATCTTTAGCTGTTGGAGTCCTGCTGTTTAGGAATCCCTTCCTTGTGGCTAAAAATCAGAATGTTGCGAACTTATAAAAAACACTTTCGACAACATTACGAGACCATACGAATACAAGGCGTAATCTTTTCAAGCTCGTCTAAGCGTTTCTCTATTTTCTCGAGCGTGCTCACCGGACGAGGAACGCGGACTTTAAAATTTTCGAACCATGTTCGACTCACGCCGGACATTTTACAGAGCACAGAAATGGACACACCAACTGCGTTTGCTCTTTTTTGAATATTTGCCGCCCTTTCGTTCATTCCTTACCTTATTTCGATGCAAAGATACGCAAATTTTATTACACATTATTAAAATGTGATCAAATTATATTGCACACCAATACCAACGTATGGAACAAATGCCCTATTAGAAAAACCAACACCTGCCTGTACGCCTACCCCAAAGCGGGGTTTGCTCTTAATTGTAACGGTATTAGTTATGTAGTGCGTTTTTTGATAAACTTCCATTTCGATCAATGAGGGGCGCCACCCCTCAATCACAGCACGGTAATCATCTGTTTCATACTCCTTGCGCGTAATCGGAACGGGCAATTGCACAACCACCTCTAAGGTGTCATGCACAGTAACGTGTACTGGTATTGTGTCCGTCCGGTGTCTATATACCGTCACAGGCTCTAAAATCGTGTCACGTATGGTGTTGGTGAGCGTGAGCGTATCCACCCGCTGAATGATTACGGGGTGATACTTTGCCTCGTACTTTTCCCCGAAAAAAAATGCTATTATCGCTGTAAGCACAAGTGCGACAATTAAATATATTCCTCTATGTTTCATCTTTTTCGTTCTTGTAAATAGTTTCTATCTCTTTCGTTTCAAGAGAAGTCTTGGAAGCGACCCACTTGATTATGTTCCATTTAAATTTTATTCCACGCGCCTCGCTATAATTAGTTAAGCAACTGTCTATCTCTATCGAATAGATGAATATTAACAATAGAAATTGCGCTATCGGTATCCCTTCAATCGAGATGCCAAAGCCTGCCGCCATCTTGTTCGTTAAGATGATCTCAATCAAACCCGCGATGGTTATCCAATAGAAATA
>JAITFU010000043.1 GCA_031281125.1 Prevotellaceae bacterium
TTAAAGATTTAAAAGACCCTCATGACAAGGAGGAATTCAAACCAAGTTCTTATCTATTTATTCGTTCTTTTGATGGAGATAATGGAGATCGCCCCATTCCATCTACCATACCATTTTGGGCATCTCCCGATTTAAAAATATCACCTTCATTATCTCCAAGTTCATATACTACGGAATTAAATGCAAATACAGAATATAATTTTAATTGTGTAGTACACAATAGAGGAGATTTATCTGTTCCTTCTGCAAAGGTTGAGTTTTACTTAGTTAAACCAAGTCTTGGTTTCGATACCCGATTTGGAAAATTCTTAGGTGTAGTTTCTGCTTGGGTAAATAGTTTTGATTCCTCAGAAGTAAATTTAACGTATCGTGTAAAACCAGAAGATGCAGGACATATATGCTTGTTTGCAAGGGTATTTTCTTTTTCGCCGGAAGATCTTCCCATTGATGATTATGCATTAAATCCTGTGAATGATAGACATATCGGTCAAAAAAACCTAAATATTGTCGTGCAAGGAACACTAATGCAAATCAATCTATTACACATGCCACAAGCGGAGATTCTTGTGCAAATGATTCCAATGAATAGCCAATCTATCATAGCGACACGGCATCCATCAATAGCAGATTTTAAGATAGTGGATTCAAATAGGATGGCGAATAGGATTATGCAAATGGATAATGCATTTAATCTTAAATTTTCAAAAGAAATCAAAAATTCAAAATTAGTTTTTCAAAGAGGAATCACTAATGTTGCAAATATTACAGTGGATGATAAAGGGGAGTTTAGCCTTGAAAGTCAAAAGATGATTTATAGTCGAATTCAAGAAATAAATAAAATTGTCCTTTCCGGTAAGGCAAAAGCCAGTGCGTATAGGAAAGAGTATGCTCTGTATCGAAAAATGAATTTGGAGAATAGAGTGAGTCCTTTATCTCTTCAAATTCCTAATTTGGGATTACAGAAAGGAGAAATGGTAGGGTTTGAAATTAATGCAACAAACAGAATAAATGGGGAAGTGTTTGGAGGAATAATGCTTTTAGTAACAGGGTAAATTATTTGTCTTAACTCGCTGTACGAAATTAGGGGGACATTATACTTTCTTGAGACACCTCCATCTCTACATAGTTTGTCAGCTCTATAAACTGCTCCACGCCCAACTGTTCCGGTCTCAGCGCCAAAATGGGATGATCAACCAAAGGCGTTAACCCCGTTACCGATTTAATCGAATTTCGAATCGTTTTACGGCGTTGATTAAAAGTTGCTTTGACCAACTGTTTGAACAAAATCTCGGAACAATCCAACTTCTTACGGTCATTTCGGCTGATTCTGATCACCGCCGATTTTACCTTTGGCGGCGGCACAAAAACACCCTCAGAAACAGTAAACAGATACTCAATATTGTACCACGCCTGCAACAACACACTCAAAATCCCATACGTTTTGTTACCGGGCGGCGAAGCAATCCGCTCTGCCACCTCTTTTTGCACCATCCCAACCGCCATCGGAACCTGATCTCGATGATCCAAAATTCTGAAAAAAATCTGAGATGAAATGTTGTACGGAAAATTTCCAATGATCAAAAAAGGCCCCGAAAAAAACCTCTTTACATCCAAATTCAAAAAATCACCATGTATCAGCCTGCCATTCAACTCCGGATAACGTACCAACAGATAATCAACCGCCTCCCTATCCAACTCTACCGCACACAGATCTACCTTTTCCTGCCCAAGCAAAAATTGCGTCAATACGCCCCTACCCGGCCCCACCTCCAAAACAGGAAACCTCTCCCCAAAACAATAACCATCAGGAATATGCGCACTACACAAAGCATCAACGATCCTTTGCGCAACAGAAACATCTTGTAAAAAATGCTGGCCTAACGCCTTTTTGGGACGAACATACATTCGACAAAAATAAAAAAAAATGCAATACTGGTCGTTTTTTTTCGTAAAACCATGCAGCTCTTTTTCAGCTCTTAGTAATTTCGCTCAATCCGCAACACCACCGGTAAATGATCACTCACGCCACCTTGGTAACGCGGCCCTAAATATGTTCTAAACGGCTTCATTCCTAAATATTTATCATCTCTAATCAGTAAAAACGGCGCAGAAAAGATAGAGAAATGTGCCACAGATGTGCAGATCGGCTCTTCTGTATTAAGCAGATTTTCAGATACAATTATCTGATCAATAAGCTCCCATCGTCCCCGATAACGGAGCGTTCCCATCTTCTTGCGCGCCAATGGAATAGTAAGGTTATACAGGGGCTTCCCTCCTTTGCACAGCGCCTTCACCGCCTTTGACAAAGGGGTATCGTTAAAGTCGCCCATTACTACAATATTGGCAAAAGGATTGAGATTAAATATTGAATCCACACTTACTCTAAGTCGATTAGATGCCGCCATACGCCTTACAAGAGAGACCTTTGCGCCTCCTCTTTTAGATGGCCAATGGTTCACAAACAGATGCAATGTATCCAAATTGTCCAACACCCCTTTGGTGTAGAGGATCTCGCGGGTGTGCTGTGTGGGATCCGGTAATGGAACCGTCAGAAAATAAGACCTCAACACCATAAATCGGTCGGAGCGATAGAGCAGCGCCACCTCTAAACCCCGCTCATCGGGCCCATCACGATGCACAATCCTGTATCCGGCTGATATTAAGGGTGTTTGCCGCGCCAATTGCTCCAAAACAAAACGACTCTCCACCTCACACAAACCCACCAACACCGGAAGCTCGTCTGTTCCAATAGCAATCAGCGTTTTGGCAATAGCGTCCCTCTTGGTAACAAAGCGCCTCCATGTCCAATGATTGGCGCCTGTGGGACTAAACGCCGGATCGGGAGCATTGGCAAATGGGCCATAAAAATTCTCGACATTCCAAAACACCACATCCGTTTCCCTCTTTTGCGCGCCACACACCTGAGAGAGGAGGAGCGCAATAATCACTACCATTTTCTTCATCACACAACAAATTTTTGTCAAAACTACCTCTTCTTTGACAATAAGGTGCGGCAATTCGTAAAAATTTGGTAGTTTTGCACCCTCTATAAAAATTTAAAATTTTATGTCTCTTACTTGTGGGATTATAGGACTTCCTAATGTGGGAAAATCGACCCTGTTCAACTGTTTATCAAATGTAAAAGTACAGGCCACAAATTTTCCGTTTAGTACAAAAGAACCAAATGTAGGTGTGATTACCGTTCCGGATGATCGACTTACAAAATTGGCAGAACTTGTTCATCCCAAGAGAATTGTGCCCACAACAATCGAGATTGTTGACATTGTGGGTTTAGTAAAAGGCTCAAGCAAAGGCGAAGGGCTTGGCAACAAATATCTTGCAAACATTCGCGAGACAGATGCGCTCATTCATGTTTTGCGGTGCTTTGACGACCCCAATATAGTCCATATTGATGGAAGCATTGATCCGGTTAGAGATAAGGAAATCTTAGAGATGGAGCTTCAGATAAAGGACTTGGAAACAATCGAAACACGTATTACAAGGGTGCAAAAACAGGCGCAGACAGGGGGAGATAAGCAAGCAAAAATAGTCTTTGAAGTCCTGCTGCAACTAAAGACCGCACTGGAGCAAGGCAAAAACGCTCGTACTGTGGTTTTTGATACAAAAGACGAGCGAAAAATAGTTCAAGAGTTGTTTCTTCTTACCGATAAACCCGTTTTGTATGTGTGTAATGTTGACGAAGCAAGCGCGGTGACCGGAAACGTTTATGTGCAAAAAGTGCAGGAGTCCTTAATGTCTGATCAAGCAGAGATTCTTATTGTTGCCGCCAAAATTGAGGGCGAAATCGCAGAGTTGGAGAGCTGGGAGGAGCGACAGATGTTCCTAAACGAAATCGGTTTAACCGAATCGGGGTTGAACCGTGTGATCACAGCAGCGTATCGTTTACTCAATCTCGAAACATTTCTTACCGCAGGGCCAAAGGAAGTTAGGGCATGGACCTATCGTAAAGGGAGCAAAGCGCCCATTTGTGCCGGCGTTATCCACTCAGACATCGAAAGAGGTTTTATTCGCGCAGAAGTAATTAAATACCAAGACTATATTCACTACAAATCCGAATCAGCCTGTAGAGACGCCGGAAAAATCGGTATCGAAGGAAAAGAGTACGTGGTACAGGACGGAGACGTGGTACACTTTAGGTTTAATGTGTAACACCCATCACCAAGATACTGCCGTAACTAAATAAGGTCGTATTTTTAACTCTTAACAATGAGATGTCTAAAAAAAGTAACAAAATACAAAGCCATGAGGTTGAGGCACACCGCAGCATACTAATAGTATGTGAGGATTGACGAAACCGAAATAATGCTGTATTTTTTTACTTTTTAGACATCTAAAAGAAGCGGCCTCTATTATCCTCAACCTTAGCCGCCTTAGTCAGCGCAAACACAATCATATCCTGCTGTTGACCCAGCATTTGCTGTTGCTGCATAAGCGCATCCTCTTGGGTAAAATAGGCGCCCGCCTGACGGTCATCGACTGTAAAGACATACGCACCAATGCTTCCCTCAACAGGTCCCAATATGAGACCTTGAGGCGCGCCGGAAACAGCGCCGATAAATGCGGGGTCCAACTGCCTTGACCCAAAGCCGCCAAAAGCAATCCCTGTTTGTCGGCTTACAGGCATTTTTGTAATCTCTCCAAGCTCCTCAATGTCAAAAACTCCTTTCATTTGAACCCCTAAAGTCTCGGCAATTTTCTTAACCTCTTTTTCTCGACGCAGATCAAACTCGATCTCCATTCGTTTGGTTGCAAGCGGTGCGAACCCCTTTTCCTGCACCCCTGTAAGGGTTGCCACAACAAAATACTTATTGTCAATGGTGATAATGGGAGAGACCTCTCCGAGTTTGGCTTCAAAAGCCCAACGCGATAGCTCGCGTGCATTGGTTATATTGGCCACCGTTTTGGCCCCCTCAACAATGCCCATGGCAGGAAAAACGGGCCAATTGTTCTCTCTGGCGGTTTCAGTAAAGAGCGCCGCTTTGTTATTGCTCTTGGTGACCAACTCATTTGCCTGACTGTAATAGGTTTGAAATGTCTCTTTTCCGGCAATAGCTCCTTTTTCATAGACCGCTAACTGCACCTTTTTGTGCGGTTTTGTCTGTTTGGTGACTTTTAACACATGAAGCCAATTTTGGGCAGAATGGGTAAAGGGAATATTGATGGGCGCTGTTAAACAGGTATCAAGCAATCCTCCAAACATTTGAGATGTAATCCATCCCAATTCGCCGGGTCTTTCGCCTCTTCCCCCTTGGGAATATTGGGCTGCCAGCGTTTCAAAATCCCCCCCCTTCTTTATCACACCAACAAGACTATCTGCCAACTGTTTATCTGACGCCGAAAGGAGAATGAGGTGTACAAAAGCAGAGTCGGGGATCATCTTTACAGATTCCAGGCGGGCGGAGAAAAAGCGATCTGCTTCACGCGTCAACGGCAGCACGTCCGTCATATTGGCCTTGAACGCAAAGTCTTCCAAAATAGGGGAGATTGAGGCAAGTTCGCCCTTTGCATAGAAAGTGGGGTCAAGAACCTTATCGGAATTGCGCGCCAAAAATTGTCGCATATTTTTGGTTGTAGAAAACTCCTCAAAAAATCTTTGTGCATCTGCCTCAGCTCGTTCGATGTCCAAAAGAGAGGGAACGACCGTAAATTGCACATAATCAATGTCCCTGGCCGCACCCTGCTCATACAACGACTTGCGCTTTTCGTAATAATCTTTAATCTCTTGATTGGTAACAGAAATAGTCGTGTCATTGCCAAAGCTTATAGGCATCATAATAAACCTCACGTCAGAGGTGACATTATGCTCCTCCACACTCCTGCGTAGCTCTATCGGATTAAGTATCGTACTCTTACTAATAAGCGCAAAGTACTTGCTAAAGAGACGCTCCTCAATAATTTTGGATTCTAAAAGTTGCCAAAAGATAGCCGACAAACCGGAAGGATCTGACTCAATCGATTGTACAAACTGAATCAGCTTTGTACGCGAAAACATTCCCACCTCGTCAAAAAAGTTGGGCACCTGCTGCAACACCGGAGAGATCTCCCTGCCCTGAGTCAAATCAAAAAGCTCTTCTGCGCCTACACCTATACCTGCCTTTTTGATCGCCGGAAAGAGGATCAGCTCGTTTGTTAAATCTTGCCACACCGTCTGCTGCACCATCTCCACTCCGCGTTCATCCAAGTTAGATACGCCCGATAGTCGCTGTTGTATATTTGTTTGATGTTCAACTCTTTGTGAATAGTCCTGATAGGAAATTGCTTTCCCGCTCATTTTGCCCACGTCGTATTTAGAAGAGAACATTGACACAGCAGATTGAAATGTATTGGGATCAATAATAAACGATAGCAATGCAAGGCCAATGATTACCGTAATAAACACGCCCATTTGTACTCTGATTTTCTCAAGAACTGCCATAATAAAAGGTTTTGGGTTGGATAAAATAAATTAGGGCGCGAATATAGTAATTTTTTTTCAATTACTCCAAATCGGAGTTAGAAATCACTCCATAACTATCAAACGGACGTAATATGACAAAGCTATTTGCCCGCTCATCGGTCTCCATACCAAAGCCCTGCATAAAACCCTGAAGCGGCGAAAAGAGTTGCACAAACGCGTCAGTATAAATACGTTTATTTGTCTGATCCCAGTAGAGCGTATCGGTTTTTAGCGTCTCATTTTTAAGATGATTGATCACAACAACGTTGCCATACACTTCCCAGCGTTCCCGATTGATTGTCATTTTATGCACCGCACGATTGGCTGTGATTTCTGTCTCTACCTCCCCCTCCGGTGTATAACCAAGCACTTTTATCCCGTTTGGAAACACCTCAAAAGGCTCCTCAACCAACGTAAAAGTCTCCTTGAGGGGCGCGAACATTCTATTAGACACTTTTCCAAATTTTGTCTCTACGGCAGTCATGTCGTGCACAGTCAGTGTCGAAATAGAGTCGGTGAGTATTAGCACATCAGTCTTTTCGATCTTTTCTTTACACGAAACAAACACGGTAGCACCTATAAAAATAAGCGCTACCAAAACTTTTTCCGCACCAAACAGATGCCGCATACGTCAACTATTTTCTCGTTCGTACTGTGGTGGTCTCGCGCAACGATCCGCAACTTACCACAAAGCTACTTCCCTCAATAAGGTCATACATAAAGGCATCTTCCTGTAAAGGGAACCATTGACGATACTGAGAAGCCAACCTATCAGCCTCTTGAGCGCACGAAGGATCGGCTGCCCTTGCTTTTGCAAGATAATCAACCGCCACCCAAAAAACGGCACGTTTTTCAATATCGTTGTCTCCGCACCTTTGCCCTGCCCAAATATTGGCCATCAACATATAAGCCTTTCCTCTTGCCGTTGGACTTGCTGCTATCGCCGCATTGGCAGCAGCCATTGCCCTACCGATGTTATTTAATTTATAATAGAGCACGCCCTGATCAACCAAACATTTTCCCTTTTCCAACGTTGGAATATCGGGGCTATCAATCGCTTCCTGTAAATATTTGATGGCAGTAGTAAATTCATTCTTTGTGGTATGCACTATCGAAAGATACTTAGCCGTTTGGTAAGAGGGGGCCAACTTATTTAGAGCGGTAACCGCTTTTAGATAAAGATCAGAAGTGGTACACTCTGCATATGTCAACATCGAGGCAATTTTGCTCACCAACTCTAAATCGTCCGGATTTGCCTCAAAACGAGGCGTAAAGAGTTCGATCAAATTCTCGCAAGTGGCAACGCCGGTACTGAATAAATAGTTCTCTATCATTTGACGAATAGAGAAAATTTCCTCGTTTTCAGGATTTTCACTCTCCTTTATATCCAATATCGCGGATAAGCGCTCGTAGGCATCCATCACGTCGTCAGCAGTGCGTTTGCCTTCGGTAAATAAAACTCCTGTCAGCTCCATATATCTGGCCAACATTGGGGTAATAGTGGAGGCTCCGGCCATACTAAGCAGTTTCTCCAATTCGGCCATCCGTTTCTCCTTGGCGTCAGGCATATAGACCCCCATATCAATAATTTTATTTGTCAGCGCACTAATTGCGTTTGCCATTGGCCCATTTACCGGATGTGAGGGATAGTATTGAATCCTAATATCGTACATCAACATTAACGAGTCAATAAGCCCCACGCGGTGCTCGGCTTCAATCTCCGGTTGCTTGAGCAGGGTTTTAATGATTGTTTGCCCGTCCGAATATGGAAACTGGCTCGCCGTTCTTGGGCAAAGCGCTACCGCAGTCCGCCAAGAGGGTACTGCCGCCATAACATCTCCGGAGCGCACATAGCTATAATAGAAGGAGAGTTTGATTCTACACTCCGTACTGTCGGGACCGTCCCCGTACTTTCCGGGCTGCGCCACCAAAGAGGGTCCTATCAGCAGAAGAGGACACACCATCAACAAAAAAACATGTAACTTTTTCATAATCATTTAAGAATTAACCATTTAATCATATTTCATTTTTTGAAACCAAATATCATACAAGCTTGTACCAATTTTAAACATCACATACCGCTCCCGTACCAACTGATCCTGCAAAGATCCTCTCTGTCCAATATCTATCCCAAAATTGAGCGTATTTGACCATTTAAACACAGGAACAGAAAGACCAAGAGTGAACCCCATTGCATTGATATGACATCCATTGAATTGCATATAAGTCTCTTCAAAATAGAGACCGCCTCGATAGGTCCACCGTTTATACGCATATCGGGGATCATTAAAATCGGGAGTAATTTCAAATCCCAATTTATATGCCGATCTTACAGTAGAGCAGAAATTTACATCAGGCGTGGGTGAAAATATCGTCTTTGTCCAATCTTGATATGTGTAGTCAAACCCCACCCTCCACCGATGCATATTGTGCTCTGCAAAGTATTTTTGCCCCACCGACACCCCTACGGCAAACTCGGCGGGGATCTTCATTTGGGCACCGGTCTTAGAGGAATAAAATATAGTATCCACCGCAGTCCCTATAGTAGATGTCGCCAACCGCGACACCTCTCCACTAAGGGTTGATGGCAATAGATAAGTGGCGCCGGCCGAAATTACAGATTTTGTGCCTACCTTTCCCGCATACTGTAGTCCAAATTTTCCTGCAAACGACTCAACAACTGTATTCTGCTGAGAAGATATGGTGTTGAATGACAGATTGTCCACAATCGTTTTACTGTTTTTATACAACGTCCCAAAGTAGTAAATCCCCTGCGCTCCAATAAAAAAGTTTTTTGATAAGTTTAGCGCCGCGCCCAAAAAGAGTTGATTGATTGAACCTTCTCCAAAATGCTGATAAACAATGTTTCCAATTTCGCTTACCAACTCCGGCCTCCGTTCACTCTCCTCAAACTTATAACCAACATGGCTATATGGCGTAAAACCAACAATCATTGCAGATTTTTTGTAGAGTGGAAACGAAAATGCAATATGGCTCATATTAAACGCATTATATGCCGATTGGGTATTCTTATCCTTTGGATAGAGATTATACGACTCCATTCCCATATCGAGCATAAAAGAGAGCGTGTCGCGTGCCGTTAGTGAGGCGGGATTTAGATAGTTAATATATCGATGATCGCGCAGCGACAACCCAATTCCCCCCATAGACATATTATAAGGTGTGCCTTGTCGCACAATCTCGCCCATCCCAAACATCGAGTAGGGGGTAAAGGTCCCCAACGAGTTGGTCGTTTGCGCTTGAAGTACCACCGCCATTAAGACGATCACTCCTGATAGATATATTTTATTTCTCTGCATAACTTTGGGCAATTTGGGCAAGGCCAATAAATACTAAATTGCAATCAACAAATATCGGTGTTTTTAGCATTTGTGCAAAAAAAAGTGCATCTCCACCGGTAAATATAATTGTTTTGTCCTGATTTTTAGCTATATATCCTTCGAGCTCATGTACAATTCCCCAAATAACGCCTGCAACAATGTTTCCACGTGTATCTATCCCATATTCAGGCACTTCCTCGTCTTTTGATGGCAAAATCAAAGGCAACGCGTATGTAAATTGATGCAGCGCTTTGCACCGCATTTGCAGACCCAAAGAGATGTTTCCTCCCATAAATTGCCGCTCTTTGCTTATAAAATCGTAGGTAATTGCCGTCCCAAAGTCGATTACCAAGAGATCTTTTCCCGGGTATTGCGTCACCGCCCCCACTCCTGCCGCCAAGCGATCGGCGCCAAGACGGTCGGGCGTTTGGTAATCGATCCTAAGTACGGTGGGGGTATCGCCATCCACCACTATCAACTTGCCTGCTTTCTCCTTTAACCACAAAATTAATTGGGAATCACGCTCTTGTACCGAACTCAACACAATTGTATCAAAAACCTCATCCGTAGTCACCTCTTGCAGGTATAACAAAGGATTCAACCCATCCTTTGTAAAGATCGGTTCAATCTCTTTGCCAACGGAATATGCAGCTTTGCACGCCGTGTTTCCAATATCAATGATAAGATTTTTCTTCATTTGGTCTCATGTTTATCATTTGTGTATATGCCTGTTCTACGCTCGTCACTCCGGGAATCGTTACAAAGAGCTTATTGTTTTGTTCCTTTACCCTATAAGCGGGTTGCTTTTGAATATGTTGCAGCATCTTGGCAAAGAGCGGGGAGCGGTAGTAGGGCGATAACTGGTTAAATATAAAATATACAATCATCATGCCATTCTTAAGCACAATCTTTTCGAAACCTAAGGAGATGGCCAAACGCCGCAACCTCACCACATACACCAACTGCAAAACCTCCGGCGGAACGGGGCCAAACCTGTCTTTTAGTTCATCCAAAAATTGCTGCAACGGACCTTCCTCTTTAATGCTGTTTACCTCCTTATAGAGGCGTATCTTCTCGGCAGTTTGTGAAACATAGTCGTCCGGAATCAACACCTCCAAATCGGTATCAACTACACAATCAGAAATATACTCTTCTCCCACCACACGTTGCAATACGCCCGCCGCGCCCAACTCCGGCCCCTCTTCCCCCTGCTCTTCCCGAATCTCTCTAAATGCCTCCTCCAAAATACGTTGGTATGTCTCAAATCCAATCTCCGCCATAAATCCGCTCTGCTCCCCTCCCAACAAATTTCCCGCACCCCTAATGTCAAGATCTTGCATAGCAATGTTAAATCCGCTTCCTAACTCAGAAAAAGCCTCAATTGCACGCAACCTCCTGCGCGCCTCATCGGTCATCACCAACCCGCGCGGCGCCAAGAGGTAACAAAACGCCCGCCGGTTAGACCGCCCTACCCTGCCCCGCAACTGATGCAGGTCGCTCAATCCAAAGTTCTGTGCATGGTTAATAATCATTGTATTGGCGTTAGGTATGTCAATCCCGTTTTCGATAATCGTGGTACACACCAACAGGTCGTACCCTCCGCCCATAAAGTCTAAGATCACCCGTTCTAACTCCTTAGGCTCCATCTGCCCATGTCCCACGCAGGTACGCACGTCCGGACAAATCCGCCGTATCATCTCCTCCACCGCATAGATATCCTCAACCCGGTTGTGTACAAAAAAGAGTTGTCCACCGCGCTCCACCTCATAGTTTACGGCATTCTTAATAAGCTCCTCATCAAACAGTTGAAGCTCTGTATGTACCGGAATACGGTTGGGCGGAGGGGTGTTGATAATAGACAAGTCTCTGGCGCCCATGAGCGAAAACTGAAGGGTCCGGGGGATGGGTGTGGCCGTAAGCGTCAGGGTATCCACGTGTAACCTAAGTTGCCGCAACCGCTCCTTTGCCGATACGCCAAATTTTTGCTCCTCATCTACAATCAGCAATCCTAAATCTTTAAATATCACGTCATTGTTAAGTATTCGGTGCGTTCCTATCAAAATATCGACTTTGCCCTCCTTTACACGCTCCAACGTCTTTTTTACCTCGTTTGCCGACCTTAATCGGCACACAAAATCGACCGTTACCGGCGTTTGGCGCAGACGCTCTTTAAATGTGTTCCAATGTTGCAGCGCCAAAATAGTAGTGGGCACCAACACCGCCGTCTGTTTTCCCGCCGCCGCCGCCTTAAATGCCGCTCGAATAGCCACTTCTGTCTTTCCAAACCCCACATCGCCACATATCAGGCGATCCATTGGATACGACTTCTCCATATCTTGCTTTACCGCCTGTGTTGCTTTGAGCTGATCGGGCGTATCTTCGTAAATAAACGACGATTCCAACTCGTGTTGCAAATATCCGTCCGGATCAAAGGCAAATCCCTGAGACGATTGACGTTTGGCATAGAGCAAAATCAGGTCGCGGGCAATGTCCTTTACCCTCTTTTTGGTTTGCAACTTGAGTTTTTGCCATGTACCCGTTCCCAATTGATATATCTTGGGCGGTTGGGCGTCTTTGCTCTTGTACCTTGATATCCTATGCAATCCATGAATGTTTACAAAGAGTACATCGTTGTTTTTATAGATCAGTTTTACCACCTCCTGAGGCATTCCGTTGATCTCTGTACGCACCAATCCGCCAAAAACGCCCACTCCATGGTCAATGTGTACGATGTAGTCGCCAATGGTAAAACCGCTCAGTTCCTGCACGGTAATGCGCTCGCTGCGCTCTACGCTCCTGCGCGCCTTTACGCGGTGGTATCTATCAAATATCTGATGATCGGTAAATACGCATATCCTTGCAACATGGTCAATAAAACCTTGATTCAGCAACGCCGGTTGCGGTGTAAAGTCAATAACCGATCGCCCTACAGAGGCAAAAATCTCTCTAAATCGATCGATCTGAGACGGGCTTTCGCTCAACATAAAAAGTGTGTAACCCTGCGACCTCCTATTGATCATCTCCTGTGCCAGGAGTTCAAAATTTTTGTGAAAGAGCGGCTGCGGCTCTGTATGAAATGTCACCGTAATGTTGGGGCGTTCACTGCCGGGTAAAGGCGAAAAGTAACAGCGGCGACACCTTACAAGATGCTCGGTAACTCCTTTGTAATCAAGCGCTTCTTTTTGGATTGGTGTGTCGATCCAAAGAGTAGCCTCTCCCTCCAAAAATTCGAGCAACGATACCCCATCTTCCTCCTCCCCCACTTCTTGAACATTGGAAACGAGCATCACCTCTGTACGTTTCTCTATGGAACGTTGTGTGTTGCAGTCAAAAACACGAATCTCTTCCACTTGGTCCCCAAAGAAATCGATTCGGTACGCCATATTTTCGTTGTACGAGAAGAGGTCTATGATCCCTCCGCGCACGGCAAACTGCCCGGGCTCCGTCACAAACTCCACCCGTTCAAACATCATAAACAAGAGTTGCTCTTTGATAAAGTCGTGCGATAATTTGTCCCCCACGTTTATTCTTACACTGTTGTTTGTAAGCGCTTTTTTCTTGGCCACTCTTTGCGCCATTGCCTCCGGATAGGTGGTGATGAAGATTGGGGCGGCGCCGGCGCTCCGCAACGTTACGGCGCTTAGTGCCGCTGTACGCTGTACCTGTGCAGATGAGTCGCTATATTTGTTGATCTTTTTCTTTGCTGATGTTGGATAAAAAAAGACCAAATCGGGATCGGTGGAGACCTCTAAGTCGTGGGCAAACCAAAGCGCCTCTTCGCGACCGGGCAACACCACCACATGAATGCCCTCCGTAACTACGCACGACAATGCCAACGCACGCGAGGAGCCGGTAAGCCCCTCTATGTACGCCACATCTTTTTGATTTTGTGTTAGATGTGTCGATAGTTCCAAAACGGAAGGTTGTCCGGAAAATGATTCCCGGACAACCGACACATTTCGTATTATGTTACGATCCAATAATAAGTAGTTCCTTGGTTCAATTATGGTTCGAACTCTTGAACCACTTTAATATCAATCCCTCTATCAACCGCAGCAGGAATGTCGTCATTCCAAACGTGGATCACATCACTTCTCTCAAAAGCTTCTTTGTTGGGCAAAACAGTCACTGTTACATAACCATTAAACACCCCGATCTTCTTATGGGAATAACTGATTGTCATCCATCTGTCTTCATTTACAAAGGTAACCACTCCGTTTTTATACTCCGGATCTCCGGGTAACGGATGGGTAAAAATGGGACCCAAAGATAGGGGCCACGCCATCCATTTAGGCAAAGTGGTTTCTATGTACAATGTCTGCGCTCCGCCTTCGGGTGGAAATTCCAACTTGGTTACCACCTTACCCGACCGGGAATCCTTTGCAGTAATGTACAACATTTGATCTAATGTCGAAATCGCTACACAGGCCGAAAGACAAAGCGCCGCTACGGGGAGAAAGAGGAGGAGTCGTTTCACAATCAAATTTTAAATTCCAACTCTATGGTCTCAAAACCTACCATAACCGTACATTTAAGAGATATGGTTTTGGTTAAGTGGCCAAATGCAATACCAAACTCGCCGTCGAGTAAAGATTGAGGTCCGGGAGTGGTTATAGTTGAGCCATCTCCGGTAAATCCTGTAACTTCCCAATCAATAATAATTCCAACTACTGAAATAAAGCGGGCATACAAATCCTCGGCCATGCTCAAAGGTAATGCATAACTGTTGCCCTCGTTTGCATATCCTGCTTTTATAGCAGCATTAAAGTCTTTGGTTATTTCTGCAGCAATATAGTCAGCAATCTCTGCATGGGTAGGAGCAGCAAAACTCACCCTAAAACCTGTGTACATATTGTCGTCATTACATCCGGTGGCCTCAATCCAAATCATATACTCGCCTTCAAAGTATGGGTCAATACGATTAATGGTCACTTCGGCAGAATAGAGGGGAATGGGGAACGAGAAACCGGTAAGTTCAGTGAACGGAACGGGGGTCACCACCTTCTCGGGCCATGTAACGGTAAACAAAGGATCATCATCGCCATTGACCACGGTAATGGTCCAGAAGTGGCCATTTTTTTCCGTCAAAACCGTATGATCCCATTGCCAACTACCATCTGCAGCATTAAAGAAATGTACACCGCCTTCTTCCATAACCGTCCAGAATGGGCGTGTTGATTCAACCCACACGGTCTTAACCATATCGGCTATCTGTTTCTTTTCTGCATTGGCTTGTCTAAAACGGATAGGATAGTTTTCTTCAAAATCATCATACCAATTCTCAGCAAGGGCGTCGTCAATACACATTGTGATGTCGCCCCAATTTTTAATACAAGATCTGAAGTTGCCGGGTAGAATCAGGTCAACAAAACGAATAGGCATGCCGGGTAAAATTCCGCAGAGAATATCTCCCCCACGCTCGGTAAATGTTTGCACATAAGTATAGTCGCATGCCGGGTGAGTCGGAACGGGACCAAACATATCGCACGCGCTAAAGCCAAAGCTTAGCAAAAGTCCAATTACAAGTAATTTTTTCATAAATAATTTATTTTTAAGTTTTTAATTAATTTTCAAACCATACGGTACCTAATCAAATTTTAAATTCCAACTCTATGGTCTCCCAACCTACCATAACCGTACATTTAAGAGATATGGTTTTGGTTAAGTGGCCAAATGCAATACCAAACTCGCCGTCGAGCAAAGATTGAGGTCCGGGAGTGGTTATAGTTGAGCCATCTCCGGTAAATCCTGTAACTTCCCATTTAACAATTATTCCAACCTCTGAAATAAAGCGGTCAACCAAATCGTTGGTGATGCTCAAAGGTAATGCATAACTGTTGCCCTCGTTGACATATCCTGCTTTTATAGCAGCATTAAAGTCTTTGGTTATTTCTGCAGCAATATATTCAGCCATCTCAGCATGGGTAGGAGCAGTAAAATACATGCCAAAACCGGTGTACATAGATTTGTCATCGCAACCCGTTGCCTCTACTGCAAAGATAAAGCCGCCTTCAAAGTATGGGTCAATACGATTAATGGTCACTTCGGCAGAATAGAGAGGAATGGGGAATGAGAAACCGGTAAGTTCATGGAACGGAACAGGGGTTACCACCTTCTCGGGCCACGTAACGGTAAACAAGGGTTCATCTCCACCATTTATGGTTAACGTGCAGAAATGACCGTCTTTTGAGTAAAAAACATCAACACCTTCTTCCAACTCTAGATATCCACCGTCTTCTTTGTAGTGTTTTAAACCCTCATTGTGGAGCGTCCAGAAGGGGCGTGTGGATTCAACCCACACGGTCTTAACCATATCGGCTTTCTGTTTCTTTTCTGCATTGGCTTGTCTAAAGACGAGCGGATAGTTATTAAGCATATCACTACTCCAATCCTCATTCTCAATAATGGCTTCCTCAATACACCCAATAATAAAGCTTTGATCTCCAATACAAGTTCTAAAGTTGCCCGGGAGAATAAGGTCAACAAAACGAATGGGGTAGCCGGGTAAAATACCGCAGAGAATATCTCCCCCACGCTCGGTAAATGTTTGCACATAAGTATAGTCACATGCCGGGTGGGTCGGTACGGGACCAAACATATCGCACGCGCTAAAGCCAAAGCTCAGCAAAAGTCCAATTACAAGTAATTTTTTCATAATTAATTGATTTTTAAGTTTTTAATTGATATTTTTAATAATTATTCTTCCATTTATAGCTAATTATGCGACTACAAATATATAAAAAATTTCATATCAAACATATTTTTCATCTTTTTTTTAAAAAATGTGCAAATTTTTGCTGATAAGTTTGTGGATAAGTTTTGGTAAATATATTTTGAAATGTAAATAAAAGTTATACCAAAGATCATTTTTATATAACCAAATTATATTAACTCTTTTTTTTCCAAATTTATTCACCTGTAATCAACCAACCATTTATATATACCCTTCTCAAAATTAATTATTTATAAAACTTATCACGTTATAAACATGCTATAAATATTATCAAAATAGCTTTTTTTAAGAAATTAAATATTATAAGATAGAACAAGCGCTGTTTATATCTTTTTTTTCTCTACTTTTGCCTTATGAACGAACAACCTCCATATTTTCAGAAAGAGCTTATTGATAACGATTTTGAGTCGTCTATCCGACCATTGGAGTTTCATGAGTTTGCCGGTCAGGAGAAGATTATAGAAAATCTTAAAGTTTTTGTAAAGGCGGCGATCATGCGCAAAGAGGCATTAGACCACGTATTGTTTCATGGTCCTCCCGGCTTGGGTAAAACCACATTAGCACATATTGTTGCAAAAGAGCTTAATGTAGGAATGAAACTCACTTCCGGTCCGGTATTGGATAAACCCGGCGATTTAGCGGGCTTGCTTACGGGATTAGAAGAGGGCGATATTTTATTTATTGATGAGATTCACCGCCTTTCGCCTGTGGTTGAGGAGTATCTATACTCCGCTATGGAGGATTGTAAGATCGATATTTTGATTGACAAAGGCCCGGGCGCCCGCTCCGTACAGATCAACCTTAATCCCTTTACCCTTATTGGCGCCACCACAAGAAGCGGTCTTTTAACCGCTCCATTAAGGGCTCGTTTTGGAATACAGTGTCACTTAGAATATTACGATTCAAAGGTACTTCTTCAGATTGTTCAACGCAGTGCATATATATTAAAGGTACAAATTGACCCTCAAGCCGCCATGGAGATCGCTGCAAGAAGCAGGGGCACGCCCCGTATTGCCAATGCCCTCTTGCGCCGCGTTCGCGACTTTGCGCAGGTAAAGGGGAGTGGAGTGATCAATATTGACATTACCCACTATGCCCTTGACGCCCTCAATATAGATAAACGCGGTTTAGATCAAATGGATAATAAAATTTTATCCACTATTATCCAAAAGTTTAAGGGAGGCCCCGTTGGCATCACAACCATTGCTACTGCGGTAAGCGAAGAGGCCGGCACAATCGAAGAGGTATATGAACCTTTCCTTATTAAAGAGGGTTTTCTACAGCGCACACCTCGCGGACGCGAAGCTACCGATCTTGCCTATCAACACCTTCACATTGAGCGTACCGAGAAGTCTCCTTCTCCACCCACTCTTTTCTCCACTTAATCCCATTTTTTATTATGAAAACACCTATCTTCCTCTCTCTCTTCCTTTTTCTCCTCCTCTCCCCCACCCCATCCCACGCATGTACCTCTGCCATTGTCACAGGCAAAGTTACGTCTGATGGTCGTCCCCTTCTCTGGAAACACCGCGACACCGGTCAGGAGCAAAATCGAATCGAATTTATAACCAACGGTTTATATAACTTTATTGCCTTAGTCGATAGTCCGGAGCCTCTTGGAGAAGCGTGGATCGGCACCAACCAAACCGGTTTTTCTATCATGAACACCGCCTCCTACAACATTAAGGACGACAATATTAAGGAGATGGACCATGAGGGAAAACTAATGTTTAGGGCATTAACCATCTGTAAAACCTTGTCGGACTTTGAATTTTTTTTAGACACCCTTAAAAGACCCATTAGGGTAGAAGCCAACTTTGGTGTGATTGACGCCCACGGAGGCGCTGCCTACTACGAAGTGAACAACCACTCATACACCAAATTAGACGTAAACGATCCCAAAATTGCTCCCTTAGGTTATCTGATTGTCACCAATTTCTCCTACACAGGTCGTTTTAACGATGGTATGGGTTATATACGACAACAAACTGCATACGAACTCTTTGCTAAAGAGGCGCCAAAATGCGCCATCACCCCGCTTTGGATTGCGCAGGAAGCATCGCGCTCCTTTTACCACTCCCTACTTGGAATTGACTTAAAAAAGACGGATTTACTTAATTCAGGTACCGGATGGTTTATAGATCAGGATTTTATACCACGCAAAAGCACATCCGCATCGGTGATTATTCAAGGCGTAAAGGTTGGCGAAGACCCTGTGATGACCACAATGTGGACAATGTTAGGGTATCCGCCCGCCACAGTGATGATTCCGTTGTGGGTAGCCGCAGGAGCGCAACAGCCCTCCATCCTTCTCTCAAGCGTTTCTTCCCCAAACGCCCAACTGTGCGAATGGGCCATTGCACTTAAAAACAGAAGTTTTTCCATTGATCGCGGCAACGGATACCGCTACTTTAACTGGCCAACCATTTACAACCGGCATGGTTCAGGTTATATGCAGCAACTCAAACCCATAGAAGAGCGCATCTATCAATTCTTTCTCCCAAAAATAGAACAATGGAGGGCAACCAACAAAATTGATCTCAAGGATCTAAGTCAGTCTTATTCAGCCATAACAGAATGGATTGTGCAGAAATATAAGGAGATATAACGTTCTACACTCCGTATTTCACCAACGAATATGTAGGTTTTTGTTCGATTTTTTGCGAATACTAAGAATTGTTTTACCTTTGCCTTTTTAAATTTCACTTATCAGCATGATTGTTACTTTTGATAAAGATTATTTACGAGACTTATATGAAACAGGTAAAACAACCGACAAAAAGCATAGGTTTCAACCTGAAATTGTGAGAAAGTACAAATATTGCATCCATTCGCTTGTTTCTGCAAGCGACATAGCGTCCATTTGCAGAATTAAGTCTTTTAATTACGAAGAGTTACAAGGAGATAAAAAAGGGATATCGTCCATTCGTGTCAATCTGCAATACAGAATCGAATTTATTGTTGAACACCTTAATTTAGAGCCGATTATCACCGTCTGTAATATCATGGAATTATCAAAACATTATAAATAAACACGTCATGATTACTATTAACGGGATTGATCCCCGCATGATTGCAAACAACCTCACTCCTTTTGAGCCGACGCATCCCGGTGAATTATTAAAAGAAGAGATAGGGTACAGAAACATTTCGCAACGCAAACTTGCTTCTCAAATGGGCGTGGCATATTCCGTTCTAAATGAGGTTCTTAACAGAAAACGACCGGTAACTGCCGAATATGCCTTACTTTTTGAAGCAGCATTGGATATTGAGCCGGAATTGCTTATCAAAATGCAAGCTGACTACAACCTGCAAACCATAAGAAAGAGTAATTTTTGGAAAGAACGTTTTGCGCAAATTCGTAGTGCTGTAGCTGCGCTTTAACAGTCTTTCCTATATTACAGTTCATTCGATCTTTAGATCATTGAACGCGTTCTGCACCGAATAGTTCTCCTCCCCCATCACAATCCGCACCGCCTTTATCCCCATAGGAGGAACAAAGTCAATACATCCATAAACCAACTCCCCTACCGGAATAAATATCTCTCCATCAAGAGAATATTCTACGTATCCAGACTCTACGTAAAACAACTCTATTAAAGGAATGCCTGTGTGTACGTGAATCTTTTTACTATTCAGCGGCTCGTCAAAAGTGTAGAGAAGATAGTCCCCCTTTTTGAGCGGGCCAACCGTTCTGACGTATGTAGATGGGTTATAATCGGTGAGGTTATCAAGCGAAAATCTTGGTTGCAAAACAAAAGAGGCCTCTACAGAAGTAGCGGGACTTTGGTATTTCTTGTCGCCGCCGGCCACCACCGTACTTCTGTAACGGTCTCGGTAAAAAGTGGCAAAACGATAGTTCCATGGCTCGTTGGTAGCTATTGGCGTATTCAACAAAGGAGAGTGGGCATGCGGATCGGTGTCGTTATCCGTAAAGCGTACCACCGACCAAGGGTATGGGGGGGTGGCCACCACCATCCCGTTTTTGTACTCTACCATTGGCGGAGGCACCCTAAATGCGATTCCCATCTCATACAAACGGTCATAATGGGTGCGCCCAATGCGCAAATAAAAGTCATCCCACACACGCAACTCTTGTGGCGTCCAAGCAATTTCGGCCAAGGCGCACAAACGGGGATAGAGTTGATACTCCGCAATACGTGCCGGTCTGTCCAACAGCTCGCCCCATAAACCTGCCTGAACGCCCAACAACAGCTTCTCCTGCTCGGGAGAGAGTTTAGTAGAGCCAACAGGGTCAAGAGAATAGATACGTTCAAGCGTCACAATCGCCGCCCATGAGTGTCCCCGCTCTTGGGGAGATTGTTTCATATCCAAATAGGTATAAGGGCCGGGTTGCATAATAACGGGGTGCCCTTTTTCGATTGCTTCAAGCGCCTTATTCACACCTCTCCAAGCAGTTACGGTAGTAGTGGGGCTAATCGTACCGCGATCGGTTATCTCGTCCCAGCCCACCATTTTTTTCCCGTGCTTATGTACAATCTGCTCCATTCTTTTTACAAAATATGTTTGTAAATCCATCGCTTGGGCCATTCCTTCTTTTTCCATAAGCGCCCGGCAATGCGGACACTCTTTCCATGGAGCGGGGTTTACTTCATCTCCGCCTATATGGATATACGACCAAGGGAAGAGCGCTGCAATCTCTCCAATAATGTTGTCGAGCATTTTGTAGTTATCTTCACGACCCACACACCAGAGGTTTAGGTTCTCTCCGTTTACGCTCAGACTAAGGTCTGTACTTTGGCATCGAATTTCGGGATAGGTGGCCACAGCAGCTTTGGCGTGGCCGGGAAGATCGATTTCGGGAATAATATTGATATGCAATTTTTTGGCATACTCAACAACCTCTTTAATCTCTTGTTGGGTGTAGTACCCGCCGTAACGTTTGTTCCCCGATCCATAAGAAGGAGGCAATACCTCATTTGGCCCGCGCCATGCGCCTAACTGTGTGAGTTTTGGATACTTCTTTATTTCTATTCGCCAACCGTTGTCATCCGTCAGGTGCCAGTGAAATACATTGAGTTTGTGCATTGCCATCCAATCCAAATACTTTTTTACCGTAGCCACTTGGTAAAACTGTCGAGACACATCCAACATCAACCCTCTATGACCAAACCGAGGATGGTCATTTATCTCTACACATGGAATCTTCCAATCTTCCCAACCGGTTGAATTTGCGGAATATACTACAGGCGGCAAGAGTTGCAGAAGTGTTTGCCCTCCATAAAAGAGGCCGGAGGCATCAGAGGCACAAATTGTAACGTTATCAGAATCGACACAAAGTGTGTAGCCCTCCAAGGGAAGTCCCTCTGTAGTAAGCAACACAATATCACCCTTCATCATTTGAGACGCGGGATTGTTGGACTTTACAACAGGAAATTTGTATTTTGTTGCTTCACGAAGTTTAACTGCTAAGTAGTTGGCCGTATCTTCGCCACTTGGCATCACCAAAATGCGGCCCTGAGGCAAGAGGTAAAAATTTCCGGATTGTTGTATGGTTTGCACCGGAAGCGGAACCAGATCAAAATGTTGTTGAGAGACGGCCATGATTGGAAGGGTCACCAAGGTGACCAAAAAAAGAATTCGTTGCATATATATAATAAGGTGTAGGGTCTATAATGGATAGAGGAGATAGGGCGCACGCTGATTTTTAAAGTTTTCTACATCTTGCTTCCAGCACTCTTTGATCTCTTCGGCACTCTTACCGGCCAAAATCATTTCACGAGGATAGGTGGCGCCAATTAACTGATCAAAATAGCGGCGAAAAAACGATTCGCCAATCTGAATGTTTTCGTTAAGATTTTGGAAGGCATGGATCACGTATTTAACGGTTAATCCTTCTTCAAACAACTCTTTGTTAGATGGTTCTGTCCTAAGATCAACACCATAATATACAGGAAGTTCTTGATCAGGGTTGTTTTCTCTTGGTTGGAGTGTAAAATTAAAATCGCAATCGGTCATTTGGGGATGGCCATACACCTGAAAAGGAAAATCGGTTCTTCTTCCCATACTAATGGGCGTTCCTTCAAAGAGGCATAATGATGGATATAGATAAATCGATCGCATATTGGGAAGGGCAGGGGAGGGGATCACCGGCAGCTCATATAGGGTATGATGGGTATAATTTTTACATTTAATGACAGTTACATCACATTGTAAACCATCTTTAAGCCACTTTTCGCCGTTGATCATTCCTGCCAATTCGCCAAGCGTCAAACCATGTACAACCGGAACGGGAATAATGCCTGCAAATGTGGTAAGTTCCATATCTAAAATGGGTCCATCCACATAGTGTCCGTTAGGATTGGGTCGATCCAAAATGATTAAGGGGACGTTGTTGCGTGCGCACGCCTCCATGAGGTAGTACATTGATGTCATATACGTATAAAAACGGAGGCCAACATCTTGAATATCATATATCATAACATCGTGTTCCCTCATCATTGAGTCGGTAGGCATGGTACGAATCCTGTAGAGCGACACAATGGGAATTCCGGTAGTAGGATCGACATCGTCACCCACATAACCTCCGGCGCCCACTGCGCCTCTAAAACCATGTTCCGGTGCATAAATTGTCTGAATATCAACTCCTAAAGAGAGTAGCGAATCAACAAGGTGCGTCTCTCCAATTACCGCTGTGTGGTTGGTAAGAATACCCACGCGTTTTTGTTGCAACAAGTCAAGATAGGCTTCTGTTTGTTCGGCACCGGTAATTACAGGAGCTGCCTGTTGGGGTACTTCACATCCCAAAGCGCAGAGAGAGAGAAGTGTGTAAGAAAAAAGAATTTTCATAGATAATATTTTTAGATGGTGATTATTTTGAAATTTTATACAAAATAGCTCCTTCCATATCCAGTAAAAGTGGATTGTCAGCCCCAAAAAGGATGTTGATCTCTTCGTCAGTTGCGTTTAAGTATTGAAGAAACATTGGCTTCACTATAACAGAGCTTAAATATAATAACAAATCAACGCCATTCGTCTCCGCAAAGAGTCCATCAACTTGTGGGTAGTGATCCGTTTCAAATTTAAAAAAGACAATATTGTTCTCCTGTGTGTAATTACCTCTTGCAATATCGCCCGAAAAAAACTTAAACTGGAACTTCCCGTCCTTTTCAAGAATAATAGATTTTGGGTCTTTGAGCAGATCTTGCATAATATCGCTGGCAGCAAATACTTTTTCTTTTAATTCCGGGTATATATCAAGAGAATATCCCTGACCATAAAGGTAAAAGGTTTGTGTTTCAGCTGCAGAAATGATCCATGTCCCCACCACTTCAGGCGGCGTGTATGGGGTGTTGCAACTGTTGATCGCTAAGATCAATAAAAGGGAAAAAACTGTTTTTTTCATATCGGTAAGATTAAGACATTATCATTTTTTGCAAATATAATCAAATTCCATCACCATTTTGTGTAAATCATTCCTAAGTTTGTCAATATTTGTTTTTTGTTTGGCCGAAACAAAGATAGCAGGAGTATGTACTTTGGCCATCCATGTCTTTGTAAGTTCTTCAAGTGTGTAATTTTGAGGAGATTTGTCCTCAATAGAGTAGGGGTCAAACTCCGTATAGGTATAGGCATCAATTTTGTTAAATACAATAAATACCGGTTTTTCACCGGCACCTATTTCGTGTACAGTCTGTTGCACTACCCTCATCTGATCTTCAAAGTTGGGATGAGAGATGTCCACAACGTGCATAATAATATCTGCTTCACGTACTTCATCTAATGTACTTTTAAAAGATTCTAATAACTGAGTGGGGAGCTTGCGGATAAATCCAACCGTGTCGCTCAGTAGGAAAGGTGTATTGTTGATCACCACCTTCCTAACGGTGGTGTCTAACGTGGCAAATAGTTTATTTTCTGCAAATACATTGCTCTTTGCCAGCACATTCATAAGTGTACTTTTTCCCACATTGGTATATCCAACAAGTGAGATACGCACCATTCCTCCTCTATTGCCTCTTTGCGATGCCATCTGTCGGTCAATCTCTTTCAAATCCTTTTTTAGACGCGCAATTTTTGTCAGTACAATTCGCCTGTCTGTCTCAATCTGCGTCTCTCCGGGCCCACGCATTGTTACGCCCCCTCCGCGTTGGCGCTCCAAGTGTGTCCACATACCTGTTAAACGTGGCAAAAGGTATTGATATTGTGCAAGCTCCACCTGAGTTTTTGCATAAGCTGTTTTTGCACGATAAGCAAAAATGTTAAGAATAAGCGTTGTACGGTCTATGATGGTACATAAAAGCACCTTAGAAAGGTTTCTAAGCTGGGACGGCGTTAATTCATCATCAAAAATTACGGTATCGATTTCTTCTGCAATAATATAATTTTTAAGTTCTTGCAGACGGCCACTACCTAGGTATGTTTTTGGATTAGGGTGATCCATTTTTTGGGTAAACCTCTTATCTGCTGTAATTCCCGCTGTTTCTGCCAAAAATTGCAGCTCGTCAAGATCTCGTTCATCTGTTTGCGTAGTTACCACAAGCACAAGTACTGCCCTTATGGATAAAGAGTTATCTATTTGGCGAATGGTGGGCTTTTGGATCATAATAAAATGGTTACAAACAATAAAAGAGGCTTGTGATTTGCCTCTTTTACTGTAATATGATAATTGTACAAATTATTTTAATTGGAAAATTACAGGGAAATTGTACCTAACCTTTACGGCTTTGTCACGTTGACGACCCGGCGTCCATCTTGGAGAAGATTGAACTACGCGCACAGCCTCTTTGTCCAATGCAGGGTCAACGCCACGTAATACCGTAACGTCAGAAACACGTCCGTCTGTACCTACCACAAATGATAATGTAACACGTCCATAAATACCATTTTCCTTTGCTACCTCAGGATATATGATGCGCTCTCCTACCCATTTGCTAAAATCTTGTTCGCTACCGCCTTGGAATTTTGGCTTCTCTTCCACAATCTCAAACCTAATCTCTTCTTCCATAATTTCTTCTGCAATATTGCCTGTGCTATGGACAAATTCGCGGATTTCTATACCCAAATTTTTATTGTCCTCAGTATTGATAATCAATTCATGTTCAATCTTTATATCGTCATCAACAAGGTCCAAAAAATCGGATACGGTAGGCTCTTTTGGCATATCGGGGGGAGGTGGCTCTGCTTCTCTTGTAATAGGAATCATCTCTTCTTCCACAATTACGGCATCTTGGTTGCGCATTGTGTTGGCGTTACTCTCATAAGTCTTCCACTCAAAAGCAAAAAGCACAAAAGCTAAGGCGATAATAAGACCGATTTCTCTAAAAAAGATCTTTTTATCTTCGAGGTTTGCTGCTGCTGATTTTTTAATTTCCATATCTGTTATGTTTTAATTATTGCGTTGGTTAAATAGTTTAAGACCGTAAAGTTAGTTAAATATTGAGATTATGTATATATAAGGTATAAAAATTTATTTGATATTAAATTAAAGTCCTAAGAGTCAAAGCATTGATATTACGATTATGATTGATATTATAAGTACAAATAGCAAAAGTTATGCCACAAAATAACACAATATTCCCTTTTTGTGGAGCATGTCGGAGTCGAACCGACGACCTCTTGCATGCCATGCAAGCGCTCTAGCCAACTGAGCTAATACCCCAATAGGACGCAAAGGTAATGTTAAATTTTTATTTTACAATACCTCTTTATATTAGGTTGAGATCTTTAAGCACGTTGTTCATGCCACGCACAGCAGCGGCGCTTTTTTCAAAGAGCTCTTTTTCTGATTCGTTTAGTTCGATTTGAATAATTTTTTCTACACCATTTTTTCCTATACACACAGGAACACCAATGCAAACATCTGATTGATTGTACTCCCCATCTAACGCCACACTACATGGATATATCTTTTTTTCATCCAAAAGAATAGACTTAACCAAAAGTGCTCCAGCCGTTCCGGGTGCATACCAGGCCGATGTGCCAATTAACTTTGTCAAAGTTGCACCACCCGTCATTGTATCTGCAACCACTTTGTCTAATGTGACTTTGTCGATTTTTTCGCTCACAGGTGTTCCGTCCATAGTGGCCTTGCTAACCAATGGAATCATAGTTGTATCGCCATGACCACCAATAACCATCGCATCAATCTGTGACTGTTTAACATTGAGTGCGCCACTTAAATAGTAAGAAAAGCGATTGCTGTCCAAAATTCCGCCCATTCCAATGATTCGGCTTTTATCTATCCCACTGCTTTTTAGTGTTAGGTAAGTCATTGTATCCATTGGATTTGATATGACAATGATAATGGCGTTGGGCGCATATTTTAATGCCTCTTTAACCACAGATTCCACAATTCCGGCGTTTGTGCCAATCAACTCTTCACGCGTCATGCCCGGTTTACGTGCAATTCCGGAGGTAACAACCACTACGTCTGAATTAGCAACTGCTTCATATTGATTGGTAACTCCTGTGATTGTTGTAGTAAAACCGCTCATCTTAACGGTTTGCATCATATCCATTGCCTTACCCTCTGCAAGCCCCTCTTTAATATCGAGCAGCACGATTTGTGAAGCCACATTCATATTGGCCAATACATGGACACACGTTGCGCCCACATTTCCGGCGCCAATAACACTTACTTTTGACATAAAATAAAAATGATTAAATTTGAACGATTTTTTGAATTAAAGTGCGAATATCGCAAAAAAGTGAGAAACAACAATATGATTTTATTTTTTACGCAGAATATTTCCTATAAAATCCAACAAAAACGATTTTATAAACAGTGGATCAAAGACATAGCCAAACAACACAATGTATCAAATGGAGATATTAATATTATTTTTTGTTCTGCTGACGATCTTTTAAACATCAACAAACGTTTTCTTAACCACGATTATCATACCGATGTAATCACTTTTGACTATTCAGACCTAACATCTAAGAGAATTATTGCAGGTGATATATATATAGGTATAGAGACGGTTCGTACCAACGCCAAGGTGTATGGGGCTTCCTCTTTTGAACAAGAGTTAAGGAGAGTTATTGCACATGGCATTTTTCATCTCTTAGGTTTTAGTGATAAAACGCCGGAAGATCAAGCTTATATGAGAAATCTTGAAGAGGTTGCAATCAAACGTTTTGACGAAATGTGTGTTCAATAGATGCTTGTTTGTATCTTTGCACAATATTTTAATTGATAGATTTTGTGACAATAAGATACGATATTATTGTAGTGGGGGCAGGACATGCCGGATGTGAAGCCGCAATAGTTGCTGCGCGTATGGGCGCACGTGTGCTGTTGGTGACAATCGATATGAATAAAATTGCGAATATGTCTTGTAACCCTGCCATTGGTGGCATTGCCAAAGGACAGATTGTTCGTGAGATAGATGCGCTTGGAGGCTGTACCGGTGAGGTTACTGATAAGAGCACTTTGCAATTTAGAATGTTAAATCGTTCAAAAGGCCCGGCCGTTTGGAGTCCCAGGGCACAATGCGACAGAATGGTTTTCTCATCTCAATGGAGAATGTTATTGGAATCCACAAAAGGTTTGGATATTTGGCAAGGTACGGTTACAAAGTTGCTTTTTTCATGTGATTCGGTAACAGGTGTCACCACAGAGTTGGGTGCCTCTTTTAGTTCTGATGCAGTGATCCTTACAGCGGGCACTTTTCTTAATGGGAAAATTTACGTAGGTAAAAATAGTGCAGTAGGTGGACGAATTGGCGAACCTGCCGTCTTTGGGCTCTCTGAGCAGCTGCGAGAAAGAGGTATCACTTCGGCACGAATGAAGACAGGTACACCACCACGTATAGACGCTTCATCAATAGATCTTTCGACTTTGCAAATGCAAATTGGAGACCCATCTCCTGCAAAATTCTCCTTTTTACCAATAGCTTCGTCTGTTCAGGAAAATCACCAACAAAAACCTTGTTATATGGTTTATACCAACAACAAGGTACACAAGATTTTGCGAGATGATTTTGATTCATCTCCTCTATTTTCCGGTATAATTCAAGGTATTGGCCCACGTTATTGCCCAAGCATAGAAGATAAGTTGCGCACCTTTGCAAACAAGGAACAACATCAGCTCTTTTTAGAGCCTGAAGGCTGGAATACAAATGAATACTATCTTCAAGGTTTTTCCTCTTCATTGCCAATACAAACACAATATCAGGCACTTAGAGCCATAGATGGATTTCAAAATGTGCGTATATTTCGTCCTGGATACGCTATTGAGTACGATTACTTTCCTCCAACGCAAATATCGCATACATTAGAGGTCAAAAATTTATCGGGACTCTATTTTGCAGGTCAGATTAATGGGACAACCGGCTACGAAGAGGCCGCTGCACAAGGCTTGATGGCCGGAATCAATGCAGTATTAAAAATAAACAAAAAAGGAAATTTTGTGCTTAGACGTGATCAAGCATACATTGGAGTGTTAATTGACGATTTAGTTACAAAAGGCGTGGACGAACCATACAGAATGTTTACTTCACGCGCCGAATATAGAATATTACTCAGACAAGACAATGCCGATAGTCGTCTAACTCCTCTCTCCATACAACTAGGGTTATCATCAAAGCTAAGGGAATCGACATTTTTAGAAAAAGAAAAATTGATATTAGACTTACACAATTTCTTGATGTCCGAATCAGCACTTCCGGAAATGGTAAACGATTATTTACTATCCGTTGATTCTACACCCATAAAACAAAAACGTCATTGGGCCGAACTTCTATGTCGTCCTCAGGTTTCAATAGATGATTTATTAAAGATTGTTTCACGTGAAAACATAATTGAATCAGTAAAAGAATCTGTAGAGATAAATATAAAATATCAGGGTTATGTTATGAGAGAGCAAGCTATGGCACAAAAATTGCTGCGTTTAGAAAATGTTTCTATTCCCACTGACTTTTCTTTTGATAAAATTGAATCGTTGTCTATGGAAGCAAGGCAAAAATTGATGAAGATAAAACCGGTTTCTATAGGACAGGCTTCACGTATCCCCGGAGTTAGTCCTGCTGACATATCTGTACTACTCGTTTATTTTGGTCGATAAATAGTTAGTCAATGTGTAAAGGTTTTTTTACTATCTTTGCAGTTTGGTATTTTTCTCTATCACAATAATGTTTTTTACATGATTCGTTTTGTTTGGCTCTTATTCTCGTTCTTTTTGTCCACTTCACTTTTAAGCGAAGCCCAAAACATGACGCAAACAGTAAAAGGCCGAGTAATTGATGACATTTCTAAAATGCCCTTGATTGGCATTGGTGTAATTATCTCATTCCCGGATGAGACATCAAGTTCAATGATTGCAACTGAGACCGATACCAATGGCTATTACTCGTTTAAGAATGTGCCTGTTGGAAGAATCAATGTATTGTTTACCTGTATTGGATACGAACAAATTGCTCGTCAAAACGTCTCGTTAGATGCAGGTAAAGAGTTGGTTATAAATGTGGGAATGGCAGAAGACATCCAAATGCTGACATCTGCAATTGTTGTTGCGGAAAGAGACAAGCACAGGCCAATCAACGAAATGAGTTCCTCTGTAAGTGGACGCACTTTTTCTGTTGCAGAAGCAGAGCGTTACGCCGGCGCTGTAAATGACATCTCACGAATGGCACAAAATTTTGCAGGAGTCTCCACACCAAGCGATGCATCCAACGACATTGTAATTAGAGGTAATTCTCCGTTTGGACTCTTGTGGAGATTAGAAGGTGTCGATATTTATAACCCTAACCATTTTTCAGATGGTGGTGCCACAGGCGGTCCAATAAGTATGATTAATTTGAATGCGCTGTCAAACTCAGATTTTTATACGAGTGCATTCCCGGCAGAGTACATTAATGCCTATTCAGGAGTTTTTGATTTAAAATTGAGAGAGGGCAATTATGACAAACGTGAATATACCGGACAAATTGGATTAAATGGTGTTGAGTTTGGAATTGAAGGTCCATTATCACAAAAACTTAGGGCTTCGTACTTAGCTGACTACAGGTACTCTTTTTTGGATGCATTAAAAGCTTTGGGAATTGGTTTTGGCACCGGCTCTGCCGTTCCGCGTTATCAAGATTGGACAACAAAGATTAATGTACCTACACCAAAAGCCGGAACTTTTTCTCTCTTCTCCGTTGGTGGTGTGAGCAACATTGCCTTAGAAAATGGAGAATCCACATTTTACAATTTTGCTGACGATTTACGAAACAAAGGAAATATGGGTATTATTGGCCTTAATCACTCTTTGTCCATCAACAATCGTTTGTCGTCCGTTTTTTCATTGGCAGCCTCTACTTCATTATTCCATGCATTGATCGACACACTAAACCCTGTATCCAAGATTAAAGATCGCTCACAAGAGGCAAAAATTCAAAGAGAGTTTTTTACTGCTCAAGCGGTATTTAACATTAAAGTTTCACCTCGTGTTTCTTTACGTACCGGAGCTATGGGTTCTATGATTGGATACAAATTTATTTCGTTAGATTTTTCTCAAACCACATACCCTAAAGATGTTAATGAACAAGGAAGCACTTTTGTGGCACGTGTTTATATTGAGGGGAGCTATCGCCCGAGCACAAAAATCACCGTAAACGGTGGTGTAAATGGTCAGTTCTTGGCCTTGAATCAATCATATAGTGTAGATCCAAGGATCAGTGTTACCTATAAGCTGGCGCAAAAACATGAATTAAACGCAGGTTATGGTTTACATAGTCAAACACAAGGCCTGGAAGTCTATCTAACCAAACAATGGAGTCAAGCAGCAGACGATCCTTTTTATCCTAACAAAAATTTAAAAATGACAAAATCTCATCACTTTGTTATGGGTTATCAATGGAGGTTCTCTTCAATTGCTCGTCTAAAGGTAGAAGCTTATTATCAATACCTATATAATTTACCGATTAATTTTTATAAACCGCATTACTGTTTGGTAAACTTAACAGGATTGGATTTTGAAAAATATGGACAGGTATATGTGAGTGAAGGCGAAGGCGAAAACATTGGATTAGAATTTACCTTAGAACGCTTTTTGACGCGTGGATGGTATTATATGGCCACGCTATCTCTATATGACAGCAGGTTTGTTAGCTCTGACAATGTTGTTAGAAATACCATGTACAATGGAAATTACGTATTTAACTTAGTGGGCGGGAAGGAGTTTGCTCTCAAAGGTATAGGATCTTCTTCAAAAGGAATGTGGGTAATTGGTACAGACGCAAAATTTGTTTTAGCCGGAGGTCAGCGATACATACCTGTGGACGTAGCCTCCTCAAACGAAGAGCATAAAGTTGTATATAGATACGATTTAGCCTATGAACCACAATTACCATATTATATGCGAGGTGATTGTAAGGTTTGGATTAAGCTGAATCAACCAAAAACCACACACGAATTTGGGTTTGAAGCAAGAAATGTTACAGACCGCAAAAACGTGTATCAATATAGGTACGACTATAATGCAAAAGATATGATAACTACTTATCAAACAGGCATTTTGCCACTTGCTTATTACAAAATAACCTTCTAATAACCATACAATGTTTCATGTGAAACATTTTGTCAACAGAGAGACTTTTGTCAGAGGTATAGTCCTCTCTTCGGGCATAAACATAGCGTCGAAGGTTGTCCTTTTTTTTACAAGTTTATTGCTCGCTTTCTATTTTGGAGCAGAGACAAAGACAGACTTATTTTGGTATTTATTCGACACGCTTTGGTTGTTGATTACAGTTTTTTCAAGTTTACATGTTGCAGTAATTATTCCAGAGGCAATGCGAAGACGTGAACAGGAAGGAGAACAACAAGCAAAGCATTTTTTTACCTTCTTTTTTTATGTCTATGCAGTTGTTGCAATTGGTCTAATGTTGCTCCTTTTTATTGATCCCGTATGGTGGATTTCGTCCATTTCTAAGTATGATACAGAGGTTCTGATGCGCTTTAGGATGTTGGTTGTTTGGTTTGTTCCGTTGTTTCCCCTGATTTTACTCACGCAATACTTAATTGACCTTCTTAATGCATACCGTTACTTTACATTACCTGTACTAACAGGCTTATTCAACAACATTTTAACATTGGTTTTTCTTTGCATCTTTCATAACATTTTGGACATTTTTTCGATGGTTATTGCCGTCTATATTGGATACGGAATCAATATTTTGTTCTTGCTTTACCTGTTGCGTCGAGATTTTTCGTGGAGTTTTATTCCTCGAAAAATTCAGTTGAAGTCTCACTTTAAGGAGAACTTCTGGATAGGGCTTTTAGGTAATTTTTGGAATTTTCTTGGGAAGTTTGCGCCAAACTACTTTATGTCGGGAGCAGGGGCGGGATTACTCACCGCATTTAAGTACGGACAAAAGATTACCCATGTTCCCACAGAGGCCATCACCAATCAATTTTCATCTGTTGCTGCCATTAGACTAAACGAATTGGTGGCGCAAAAGAATAATGAGAAGCTGAGGTTTGTTTTTTTGCAGTTGTGCAATATAATGATCTTTATTTTAGTTCCCATATCTGCCCTTTTCTTCTTTTATTCAAAGGATATTATTTCATTTCTCTACCAAAGGGGTGCGTTTGGCGTAGGAGAGGCTGTTAATACCGCCTATTTTATGCGTTATTTGGGCTTTCTCTTGCCATTATTTGGGATCAACACTATGGTAACTCGACTCTACAATGCAGGCCAAATTGTAAAATTTTCAACAATTTATAGTGTGTGTTCCAATACGCTATTTATTGGTTTTCTTTGGGTAGCCTTCTCCTACTATGGAATATGGGGCATCCCCTTTGCGCTTTTAGCCCAAAGTATTCTTAATCTGTTGGCTGCTCAGTATTTCATGAGGCGTTTTTTCAAGGGTATAGGTTACGGAAAAGTATTGCTGAATTTGGTAATGTTTTTTGCGGGTTGTTTGATTCTTGCTGCCGCCACTTACTATCTGTTTGCCGGTTTGGAGTGGTGGGGTATCGCAAAAGCTTCTGTGGGTTGCACGCTGTTTGTGATTTGTTATCTAAGCATAAATGAGGTGTGTAAAATCAACGTAGATGTCTCAAAATATATTCGTAAATGGTTGCGCCTAAGGTAACGATATTGATCCCCACGTACAACCAGGCAGACTTGGTAAAAAGGGCTGTTGATAGCGCACTCTCACAGAGTTATGCCCCTTTGGAGGTAATTGTGTGTGATGACAGTCGCGACAATAAAACAAAAGAGCTACTCGTTCCAATAGAAGGGATTGATAATCGTTTTATCTATATTCAAAATCGGAGCCGTCTTGGACGTGTGGAAAATTATAAAAATGCGCTGTACCAATGTGCTACAGGGGAGTGGGCATTAATGTTGGATGGAGATGACTTTTTGATTGATAACAAATTTATCTCTGACGCCATGGAAGTGATAATGCAAGATCCCACAATAGTGATGGTTCA